>JAVBSR010000015.1:0-47322 GCA_031556715.1 Cellulomonas sp. | reverse complement strand
CCACCCCACGGGGCCGGGGGGGCTCGCGTCTTCCCCCCCCCCCGCGGCACCTGAGGCGGCTACGCCTCGGCCAGCTTCTCGGCCCGGGCCTGCTGACGCTCGGCACGGCGGGCGGCCAGGCGGGCCTCGCGCTTCGCCTCACGCTTGTCGTGCCAGCGGGCCTCGTACCGGTACAGGACCGGGACGACGACGAGCGTCAGGAAGGTAGAGGACAGCAGGCCGCCGATGACGACGGTGGCCAGCGGCCCCGACAGGAACCCGCCCGACCCGGTGATGCCCAGCGCCATGGGCAGCAGCGCGAAGATCGTAGCCAGGGCGGTCATGACGATGGGCCGCAGACGCTTGCGGGCGCCCTCGGTGATCGCCTCGTCCAGGGTGCGTCCGCCACGACGCCGGTACTGGTTGATCAGGTCGATGAGCACGATCGCGTTGGACACGACGATGCCGACGAGCATGAGCAGCCCGATGAGGGCGGGCACGCCCAGCGGCTGCCCGGTGAGCACCAGTGCCAGCACCGCGCCGGTGGCGGCGAACGGGATGGATATCAGCAGGATGAACGGCTGGAGCAACGAGCCGAACGTCGCGACCATGACGATGAACACGATGTCGATGGCGACGAGCATCGCCAGGCCCATGTCGCCGAAGGCGTCGTTCATCATCGCGACGACACCGCCGACCTCGACGGTCGCCCCGACGGGCAGGTCCAGCGCGTCCACCTTCTTCTGGATGGTCCCGGACAGCGCCCCGATGTCCTGGCTCTCCGGCGTGATCTGGATCGTGGCGGTGCGCTGACCGTCCGACCGGGTGATCGCGACCTGGTTCTTGGTGACCGAGACGTCGGCCAGGCTGCCCAGCGTCAGCGGTCCGGCCAGCGGCAGCTGGCGCAGCTCGTCCACCGTGGCAGGCCCGGCGCCCGTCGAGGTGCGCACGACCAGCCGACCGTCGGCGGTGTTGAGCGTGCCGATCTGCTGCGGGGTCATGGTGGCCGCGACCATGCCGAGCACCTGGGTCTCGGTGAGCCCGGCGGCCGCGGCGGCCTCCCGGTTCACGACGATGGTGACGGTGTCCTGGTCGGCCGCCAGGTTGTTCGTCACCTGCTCGACGCCGTCGGTGCCGTCGACCGCGTCGGTGACCATCTGTGCGGCCTCGGCCAGCACCGCGGGGTCGGCGGCGGACACCACCAGGTCGATGGTGCTGGAACCCATGGACATGCCCGAACCGGCGGTGACCTCGATGTCGGTGGTGCGATCACCACCGAGGTCGGCCACGGCCTTGCGCACGACGGACTCCGCCTTGGCCGGGTCGGCCTTCGACGCCAGGGTCAGGGAGAACGTGGCCTGGTCTGAGCCCATGAAGGCTGCGGTCATCGAGTCGGCCGCGCCGACCGACGTCTGCACGGTCTCCACCTCGTCCAGGCCCATGAGCGCGGTCTCGACGACCCGGGCCTCGGAGTCCTTGACCGCCAACGACGTCGCAGGCTCGAAGGTCTGCGTCACGGTGAGCGCTTCCTGGCCGGAGTCGTCCATGAAGTTGGTCTTCAGCGTGGTGGCCAGCCCACCGGTGCCGGCGAGCACCAGCACCGCGATGAGCAGGGTGATCACCGGGTGGCGCAGCGCGGCACCCAGGGTCGGCAGGTAGGCGCGCTGCCACCAGCCGCGACGTTCCTTGGCCTCGGCCTCCTCACGCTGGCGCGCCAGGTCCTCGTCGTCGACGTGCACCGGCGACTCGACGAACCAGTAGGCCAGCACCGGCACGATGGTCAGCGCCACCAGCAGCGACGCGAACATGGCGATGGCCACGGTGAGCCCGAACGGCCGGAACAGCTCGCCGACCATCCCGCCGACGAAGGCGATCGGCAGGAAGACGCCGACCGTCGTCACCGTGGACGCCGCCACGGCACCGCCGACCTCCTTGACCGCCCCCACGATGGCCTCGCGCTTGGGCTCCCCGTACGACAGATGCCGCTTGATGTTCTCGATGACGACGATGGAGTCGTCGACGATCCGCCCGATGGCGATGGCCAGACCGCCCAGGGTGATGATGTTGAACGTCTCCCCGGTGCCCTTCATCACGATGAACGTCGTGAGGATGGACAGCGGGATGGAGCACGCGGCGACCAGGGTCGACCGCACGGAGAACAGGAACACGAGGATGACGACCACGGCGAAGGCCAGGCCGATCAGGCCCTCCTCGGCCAGCCCGGAGATCGACTCCTCGATGAACGGGGCCTGGTCGAACGCGACGGTGACCTCGAGGTTCGCCGCGTCGAGCACGTCGCTGAGGTCGTCCACCTCGTCACGCACCGCGTGGGAGACGTCCACGGTGTTGCCTGCGGGGGTCTTGGTCACCGACAGCGCCACGGCGGTCTTGCCGTCCAGCCGGGCGTACCCGGTGGCGGCGTCCGCGGCCTGCTCGACCGTGGCGACGTCACCGAGCCGCACCGGCTGCCCGGTGGTGGAGACCAGCGGCAGGTCGGCCAGGGCCTCGGGGCTGTCGAGCGGCTGGTCGCCCTGCACGGTCAGGGTCTGGTCGCCCTCGGTGACGGTGCCGACGGGGAAGGTCAGCCCGTTGTTCTTGAGCACGTCGCTCACGGTCTGCATGTCGACCCCGGCCGCGGCCATCGCCGCCGGGTCCAGGGTGATGGTGACGGCCTGCTCGGCGAACCCGGAGACGGTGACGTCCCGCACGTCGTCCAGCTGCTTGAGCCGGGGCACGAGGATGTCGTCGATGGTCCGGGCCAGGTCGGTGGGGTCGGCCTCGCCGTCCTTGGCGGTGACGGCCAGCGCCAGCACCGGCAGCTCGTCCATCGACCCGGTGAACACCGTGGTGTCCGAGGTGTCAGGCAGCTGGGAGCTGATGCGGGTCACGGCGGTGGTCAGGCGCTGGTTGGCCAGGTCCATGTCGGTGCCGTAGTCGAACTCCACCATCGTCATGGAGACCGAGGGCATGGCCGTGGTCTGGATCGACTCCACGCCCTGGACGCCGCGGATGGCGGCCTCGACCGGTTCGGAGACCTGCTGGGAGACGACGTCCGCCGCCACGCCCGGGTAGGTCGCGACCACGGCGGCCATGGGGAAGTTCATCGCCGGGATCAGCTCGCGCTTCAGCGACGTCATGGCGACGGCGCCGCCCAGCACGATCGCCAGCGAGATCAGCATCACCACCGCACGGTTGCGCAGCGATATCTGGGCAAGTCGGAACACGGTACCTCCGTCGATCACGATGATGCGGCGGCCGGACATGCCTGCCAGCCGAGCGGGACAGCCGCCGAACGCCCAGTCCGGTCGTCAGCCGCGCGCTAGATGTTAGCCTAACCCGAAGAAGTTATCGAAGCTCCCCGCGTCGAAAGGCCCTCCTGAGTGGTCACGCCCCGTCAGCGCCTGCTGGACGACCTCGCCGAGGTCCACGACGAGATGGAGAAGGTCTTCCTGCGCGCCCAGCTCGACCGGCTGGCCGAGCGCCCGCTGACCGTCCAGCAGCTGAGGCTGCTCACGCTGCTGCTGGTCGACGGCCCGGCCCGGCCCGGTGAGCTGGCCGCCCGGCTGTCCGTGACCGGTGCGACCCTCTCCGGCATGCTCGACCGCATGGCCACCTCCGGCCTGGTCAGCCACGAGGCCGTGCCCGGGGACGCCCGCGGTCGCCTGGTCAGCCCGACGCCCTCAGGCCGCAGCGCCGTCACCGACCTGCTGCTCACCCCCACCCCTGACCTGGACTGGATCACCGACGACATCACCGACGACGAGATCGCCGCTCTGCTCGTCGGCCTGCGCGCGGTGCTCCGCGAGTACCCCCGACGTCAGGGCTGACACCTCACGCCCGGGTGTAGACCGCCCCGCACAACCACTGGCCGTCGGCCCGCTGCTGGCAGGCCACACCCATCTCGGTCCAGCTGCCGAGCAGGTTGGTCTTGTGGCTCTCGCTGTGCATCCAGCCGTCGACGACCGCCGCCCCGTCGGGGTAGCCCTTGGCCAGGTTCTCCCCCGCACCGGAGACCGTGCAGGCCGACAGCACCGGCTCCAGCGGCGGATGCTCGAAGGTGTCGGTCTCGACCAGGTGGGCGACCCGGCCGGTGACCTGCTCGGTCACGCAGGTCGACACGGCCAGCTCGCCCAGCCCGGCGGCCGTCCGCTGCGCGTTGGTCGCCGCGACGACCTCGGCCACCATCTGGGCCGGGTCTGGCGCCTGCGGGGTGGGCTCGGCCGACGCCGTCGGAGCCGGTGTGGCGCTGTCCGTCGGTGCCGGCGTGGCGCTGTCTGTCGGTGACGGCTGGGGGGTCGTCGCCTGCCCGGGACGGTCGTGACGGGGGGACGGGGTGTCAGCGGCCGCCGACCGCGCAGAGCTGGTGACCGGGTGCCAGCCGAACACCTCGATGTTGCTCGGCCCGGCCACCGCGGCACCGGCCCCGGTGCCGAGCACCATCGCCAGGAGCACCGTCGCGACCACCGTGGTGCCCCTCCGCCGCACCAGGCCACGGGCGTGCCGCTGCGACGGCGCCACCGTCACCGCAGGTCTCGCGGGCCTTCTCGTGCGCATCCACCTACGCTACCTGCCGGAACGGCCTTTTTTGCCCGTTTCCCGGTGATTCGACCGGAAAGGGGGGCGGAAACACCACGGCATCCCCCCGACGGTTCAGTCCGCGGCGGTGCTGACCGATGAAGCGGGCGAGAGGAGGTGGCGAATGGGCACGACGAACTCTGCCGGCGCGCTTCACGGTCCGGTGGTCGCGGTGCTGGACGCGCTGTCCGCCCAAGGCTGGCGGATGCTGCACACCACGCGCTGGCCTGGGCACCCCGGGCACGCCATCGAGCACGTTGCCGTCGGACCTGGTGGTGTCGTCGTGGTGTCTGTCCCGCACGCCACGGTGCACGACGAGGCGCTGGACGGCCCGCAGGAGGACCTGTCCTGTGCGACCTCGGCCGTGACGGCCCTGGTCGCCCCGCGGCACCGGCGCACGGTGCGCGGCCTGCTCGTCGTCCCCCCGGGCACCGAACCGCCGACCCGGGCGCCCGTCGTCGAGTCGGACCGGCTGGAGGCCTGGCTGACGTCGCTGGACCAGGTGCTCACACCCCTCGAGGTGGTGCTGGTCAGCGCCTACCTGCGAGACCGGCTGAACCCCCTGGCCACCCCCCGGGCCACCCAGGTGCCCCGACCTGCGCCCCCCGCCGAACCGGCCGTCGCCGAACCGGCCACGGCCGGACCGACGGCCGCCGGACCGAGCCTGGCCGTCCCGGGTATCGAGGCCACGAGCTCGGCCCCGGCCGTCGCGGCCACGACGGTACCGACCGTCCCGGCCCCTGCCACCGCGGCACCCGCCGCGACCGGTGCCCTGGCGGCCGAGCCCGCCCGACGGCCGCGTCCGCGCCGTCGTCGGCGCTGGTGGCAGCCGGGTTCGGGCACGACGACCGCGCTGGTCGTCGCCGCCGGTGTCGTCGCCCCGTGGGTGGTGGCCTGGCTGCTGCACGCTTTCTGACTCTCTCCCCAGGCTGTGCACAGGCATTTCCCAGGCTCCGGCGCCAGACTGGTGCCATGGGCGCCCGGCTGCTGATCGTCGACGACGAACCGAACATCCGTGACCTGCTGGCCACGAGCCTGCGGTTCGCCGGTTTCGAGGTGTCGACCGCCGGCGACGGGCAGAGCGCCCTCCAGGCGGCCGCCGACGACGAACCGGACCTCGTCGTGCTCGACGTCATGCTGCCCGACCTGGACGGATTCGCGGTCACCCGGCGGATGCGCGAGCGCGGGCAGCACGCCCCGGTGCTGTTCCTCACGGCCCGCGACGCCACCGCCGACAAGGTGGCAGGGCTGACCGTCGGCGGCGACGACTACGTCACCAAGCCGTTCAGCCTGGACGAGGTGGTGGCCCGGATCCGGGCGATCCTGCGCCGCACCGCGACCGAGCCGGACGCCGCGGTGCTGCGCTACGCCGACCTGGAGCTGGACGACGACGCCCACGAGGTGCGCCGGGCCGGCCGGACGGTGGACCTGTCCCCCACCGAGTTCGCGCTGCTGCGCTACCTCATGACCAACGCCGGGCGGGTGCTGTCCAAGACGCAGATCCTCGACCACGTCTGGGAGTACAGCTGGGGCGGCGACGCCAACATCGTCGAGTCGTACATCTCCTACCTGCGCCGCAAGGTGGACCGCGACGCCGAGGGCAACGCCCTGCCGCCGCTGATCCACACCAAGCGCGGCGTCGGCTACCTGCTGCGCGAGGACCGATGACCGGCCCCGACCCGGACGCGCCCGACCCGGACGCGCCTGGCACCGTCGCGCCTGGCCTGGTCGCGCCCGACCCTGCTGTGCCTGACCCTGCTGTGCCCGACCCGGCCCTGGCCGACGCGTCCGCGGCCGCACCGTCGGCGAAACCGTCCTGGCCTGCCCGTCGACGCTTCCTGAGCGCCCGGGGCTGGCCGCTGTGGGCCAGGCTGGCCGTGATCACCACCGCCCTGGTCGCGGCGGGTCTGCTGCTGGCTGGCGTCCTGTCGACGACGCTGCTGCGCCACTTCCTCGTCGAGCAGGTCGACACCAAGCTGACCGCCCAGGGTGAGATCACGGCCCAGATGACGCTGTCGCAGGCCATGGTCGGCGACCGGCGCGGCCCGATACCCACCGACTACGCCGTGCAGGTCGACGTCGGTGACGACTCGACCCAGATCCTCGGCGACTGGGTGGCCGACCGGTACGGCGTGCCGAACCTGCCCCATCTCACCGCCGACGAGGCCCGGGCCACCGGGCGCCGTCCGTTCACCGTCACCGCCGAGGGTTCCTCGGCGACCTGGCGGGCGGTGGCCTACCCGGTCCGGGGCGACCAGGCGCAGACCGGGTCGGTGGTGGTGGCTCTGCCCCTGGGCGACGTGGAGCAGACCACCCACCGGATGACGATGGTGCTGCTGGCTTCCGGGGCGGCGATCGTCCTGGTCGCAGCCCTGGCCGGGGCGCTGGCGGTCCGCCGGTCGTTGCGTCCGCTGCGCCAGATCGAGGCGACGGCGGCGGCGATCGCCGCGGGCGACCTGTCCCAGCGGGTGCCGACCGCCCCGCTGAGCACCGAGGTCGGTCGGCTCGGTGCGGCCCTCAACGGGATGCTCGCCCAGATCGAGCAGGCCTTCGCCGACCGCAGCGCCTCCGAGGCCCGGATGCGCCGGTTCGTCGCCGACGCCTCCCACGAGCTGCGCACCCCCCTGGCCGCGGTGCGCGGGTACGCCGAGCTGTACCGCATGGGCGGCCCGACGGCCCTGTCCGGCCGGGAGGCCCTGGCCCGGGTGGAGGAGTCCGCGATCCGCATGGGCGTGCTGGTCGAGGACCTGCTCACCCTGGCCCGCCTGGACGACGGGCCCAGCGAGGGCCGCCCGGCCCGCCGCGAGCCGGTCGACCTGGTGGTGATCGCCGGGGACGCCCTGTCTGACCTGCACGCCCTGGACCCGACCCGGCAGGTGCGCCTGGTCGGCCTGGACGGCAAGGTCGCACCCTGCCTGGTCCTCGGGGACGAGCACCAGCTGCGGCAGGTGCTGACCAACCTCGTCGGCAACATCGCCCGGCACACCCCGCAGGGGTCGCCGGTGGAGCTGGCCGTGGGTCACGACTACGCCGCACGACCGCAGCTGGGCATCGTCGAGGTGCGCGACCACGGCCCGGGCATCGCGCCCGAGCACGCTGCCCGCATCTTCGAACGGTTCTACCGGGTCGACCCGTCGCGCACCCGCGGCTCCGGCGGGTCGGGCCTGGGCATGGCCATCGTGGCGGCGGTCGTCGAGACGCACCACGGTGAGGTCACCCTGGTGGACACGCCCGGCGGGGGCGCCACGGTCAGGGTGAGCATCCCCCTGGCCGGCCCGGCACCCCTGGCCGACCTCGCTCCCTGAAGCCCGTCGTCGATCTTGCCCCGTCACGGTCCCGGACAGGCTTACGATGAGGGTTCCGACTCAGGACAGGGCGATCCCATGTATGTCGCGGAGGCACCCGAGTGGCTGGTGCCAGCCTTCACCCGGAACGTCGTCGCCGCGGGGGGAACTGCGGCCGCCGACGAGATCCACGCCGTCGCCGGGCGGCTGCTCGACCGTTGGTCGGTGCCGCACCGGCGGTTCCACACCGTGCGCCACCTGCTCGACGTGCTGGCCCGGGTCGACGAGCTGGGCGCCGAGACGCACGACCCGGCGCTGGTCCTGCTCGGCGCCTGGTACCACGGGGCGGTGTTCGACGTGCAGATCCTCACCGGCTCGACCCGCGGCTGCGAGGACGACGCCCCCAGCGCCGCGCTGGCGGTGACCGAGCTGGTCGCGCTGGGGGTGCCCCTGGACCGGGCCCGTCGGGTCGGTGACCTGGTCTCGGTCCTCGTCGCCCACGACCCGGACCCGACCGACCTGGACGCGAACGTGCTGTGCGACGCCGACCTGGGTGTGCTGGCCACCGAGCCGCAGAAGTACCGCACCTACCTGCGCGCCGTCCGCGAGGAGTACGCCGACGTGCCGGACCCGGAGTTCTTCGCCGCCCGCCGTGCGACCGTCACCGGCCTGCTCGCCCGCAAGGCGATCTACCGCTCCCCCCGCGCCCGAGGCTGGGAGAAGATCGCCCGCGAGAACCTCCAGGCCGAGCTGCACCGTGTCGACCGTGAGCTGGCCCGCCTCGCCGACCTGGAGCCCGACACCCTCGCCCAGGAGGCGGCGACGCCCTGAGCACCGCCGTCCTCCAGGTCAGGCACGGTGCGGGAGCCGGACCGACCCGCAACCTCCGACACGCCGCCGTCCTCCAGGGCGGGGCACGGTGAGCACCAGCGTCGGCCCTGTGGCGGTGTCTCCCGGGCCGACCGTGCGGCTACCTCCCGTCCGGCACCGGCTCGGTGCGACGGTCGATGCCGAGGGAGGCGACAAGGTCTTCGTGGAGCTCGAACCAGACGTGGTGGCACGAGTCGACGTCGGTGCCGTCGATCCAGCGGCCGTCGCCAGCGCGGGCTCGCCCCAGCGCCGCGGTGAAACGGGCGTCGTACCCGCCGAACCGGGCCAGGAGGTCTCCCAGCCGACCGGCCAAGGGGACGAGCGCCTGCCCGACGGCGGCCAGCTCGTCGAGGACTCCGGCGTCCCAGGCCGGGTCGCGGTGATCGTTCTCCGCCAGCCGCCCGTCGCGGCCGGCCCGTAGCTGCCAGTCGGTGCAGGCCCGCAGGACGCGGGCGTTGAGCGGGCCGAAAGCCTGGTAGACGGCGCGCACCTCGTCGACGCCGTCCACCTGGGCCAGCTCGGCGGCCAGCAGACGCTCGTCCTCGGCGCGACCCGACTCGGTGAGCGACCAGCCCTGAAGGTCGGCGAAGGCGGTCAGCTGCACCCAGCCGAACGCCCGGGCGTCCTCGAGGATCTCGGCTGTCAGGGCCGGGTCGAGGTCGAAACGACGCGCGACCGCGGGTGTGCCGGCGAACCCGGTGATGCGGACGGCGTGCAGGACCAGCAGGCTCGCGGGCGACGCCGTCACGCGTCGGCCAGTCGCGCGGTCAGCCGGCCGTAGTGCTGCTGGCAGGCCTGGGGAGAGTTGAAGCCCATGACGTCGGCGATCTGCCCCCAGGTCAGACCAGCGCTGCGGGCGACGAACAGCAGACCCGCCTCGAGACCCGCGACCTCCGCCCGGGCTGCGGGCAGCAGCGTCAGCGCGCTGAGGATGTCGCCGGGCGCCAGGTCTGCCGACCGGTGGAGGGCGAGCTGGGCCAGGTCGACCGCCGAGGGGCCGGCGGGCGCCGCCCTCCACGGACGTGGGGCCAGCCCGGCCGCTCCGAGGCGCATCAGGGCGGCGCTGGCGTCGTGCTCACGCTGGGCACGACGCTGGTCGACGGCGGCGGCCGACGGACGAGGCTTGCGTGACATGGTCCGATACTCCACAATCAACGACATGTTGTCAACACTGCCTTGCCAACACTGCATTGCCAACACAGTTGCCGATGCGGTGCTGACACCGCCGTCGGCAACGTGATGGTGAGAGGCCTTCGTGACCGTACCCCTGCACCAGGCAGACCCGCAGACCTGCGGCGGCAAGGCCGGTTCGCTCGGCCTGCTGCTGCGCGCCGGCCTGCCCGTGCCTGACGGGTTCGTCGTCACCGTCGACGAGTACCGCGCTGCACGTGACCACGAGCCCAGCGGCGCGGCCTGGCTGCTGGCCGCGCTCGCGGACGGGCTCGACCGGCTCGGCGACCGGCCGGTCGCGGTGCGGTCCTCGGCTGCGGACGAGGACACGGCGGGCGCGTCAGCAGCCGGGCAGCACGACAGCGTCCTGGCGGTGCAGGGCCTCGACCAGGTCGCCGGCGCCGTCCGCGCCTGCTGGGCCTCGCTGCACTCCCCGCGGGCGGTCGCCTACCACTCCCACCAGGGCACCCCCGGCGGACCGGTCATGGCCGTCCTGGTCCAGCGGCTGGTGGACGCTGACGTCTCGGGCGTCCTGTTCACGCCCGCCGCCCGCGGCGCGCCCACCCGGATCGAGGCGTCGTGGGGGCTGGGCCCGAGCGTCGTCGCCGGTGCGGTCACCCCGGACGCCTACTCCGTCGCCGACGACGGAACCGTCACCAGCACGATCACGGACAAGACGACCCGCCTCGACCGGGCCGGCACGGGCCTGGTGACCCACGCCGTGGCCGGGCCCGCCCGGAGCCGGGCGACGCTCGACGACGCCACCGCTGTGGGCCTGGCCGGGCTGGGGCGCCAGGTCGCCGGCCTGCTCGGCGGGCCGCAGGACGTCGAGTGGGCGCTGGTCGACGGTCGCCCCTGGGTGCTCCAGGCCCGACCGGTCACCGCCGAGCTGCCACCCTTCCAGGCACCGCGGCCCGGTGCTCCGCTGACCGGCACGCCGGGCAGCCCCGGAACGGCGACCGGCCCGGCCCGGATCGTCCGCAGCCCTGACGACTTCGGCCGGGTGCGGCCGGGTGACATCCTGGTCTGCCCGTTCACCGACCCCGCCTGGACGCCGCTGCTGCGTCTCGCGGCCGGTGTGGTGACCGAGGTGGGCGGGGTGCTGTCGCACGCCGCGATCGTCGCCCGCGAGCGCCGCATCCCCGCCGTCCTCGGCGTCCCGCACGCCACGACCCGCCTCGACGACGGCAGCCTCGTCGTCGTCGACGGTTCCCAGGGGACCCTGCGCTGGTCCGGCGGCCCCCCTGACGTCCGCTCCTGAATCCCGCGTGCCGCACCCGACAGTCCAGGCCCCCGACAGCCACCGTCGCCCACCGACAGCCCTACCCGACACCTCTGCCGGGGCTGGCAGATCTGGGCGAGCAGGGACAGCTGGCAGCGACAGGCCCCCGGCGGTCAGGTGATCTGCTCGGAGAGCTCGAGCCAGCGGGTCTCCAGGGTCTCGGTGCGGGCCTCGGCGGCGCGCAGCTCGTCGGTCAGGACGGTGAGGCCCTGGTAGTCGGCGTGGTCGTGGGCGGCCATCCGGGCGTGGATGTCGGCGATCTGGGCGGCGGCGCGGTCCAGCTGGCGTTCGGTCGCGGCCAGCTCCTTGCGGACGGTGCGCTGCTGGGCTGCTGACGACGGGGCCCGCGAGGCTGGCTGGTCGGGTGCCGCTGCACCCGGTGACGACGGGCCCTGGGCGCGCAGCCGCAGGTACTCGTCGACGCCGCCGGGCAGGTGCCGCAGCTGGCCGTCGACGATGGCGTACTGCTGGTCGGTGACGCGTTCGACGAGGTAGCGGTCGTGGGAGACGACGAGGAGGGTGCCCGGCCAGGAGTCGAGCAGGTCTTCCATGGCGGCGAGCATGTCGGTGTCGACGTCGTTCGACGGTTCGTCCAGGATCATGAGGTTGGGTTCGGCCAGCAGCACCAGGAGCAGCTGGAGGCGGCGCTTCTGCCCGCCGGACAGCTCGCCGACCCGGGCAGACAGGTGCTCGCGGGAGAAGCCGAGACGTTCCAGCAGCTGGGCGGGCGTCAGCTCCTTGCCGTCGACGACGTAGCTGGTCCTGGCGCGGGCCAGCACGTCGCGCACCCGTTCGTCGGCGATCTCCTCCAGCTCGGTGAACTGCTGGTCGAGCACCCCGAGCCGCACGGTCTTGCCTCGCTTGACCCGCCCGGAGGTCGGTTCGAGCGTCCCGGCGACCAGGTTCAGGAGGGTCGACTTGCCGGCCCCGTTGGCGCCGAGGATCGCGGAGCGCTCCCCCGGCGCGATCCGCCACTCCACGTCGCGCAGCACCGGGCGGTCGCCGTACGAGACCGAGGCGTCGAGCAGGTCGACCACGTCCTTGCCGAGGCGGGCCACGGCCAGGCGCGACAGCTCCAGCCGGTCGCGAGGCGGCGGCACGTCCTCGATCAGCTGGTTGGCGGCGTCGATGCGGAACTTCGGCTTGGAGGTGCGGGCCGGGGCGCCGCGCCGCAGCCAGGCCAGCTCTTTGCGCATGAGGTTCTGCCGCTTGGCCTCGACGGCCGCGGCCTGCCGGTCACGTTCGACCCGGGCCAGCACGTACGCGGCGTAGCCGCCCTCGAAGGGTTCGACGATCCGGTCGTGCACCTCCCAGGTGGTGGTCGCGACCTCGTCGAGCAGCCAGCGGTCGTGGGTCACCAGCAGCAGCCCGCCGGCGTTCTTCGTCCAGCGGGTCCTCAGGTGGGCGGCCAGCCAGCTGATGCCCTCGACGTCGAGGTGGTTGGTCGGTTCGTCCAGGGCCAGCACGTCCCACTGCCCGGCGAGCAGCGCGGCCAGCGCCACCCGCCGTCGCTGACCGCCCGACAGCGTGCCGACGCGGGTGGCGAAGTCCAGGTCGGGCACCAGCCCGGCGATGACGTCACGCACCGCCGCGTCCCCGGCCCAGACGTGCTCCGGGGTGTCCCCGACGACGGAGCCGCCGACGGTCGCGTCGTCGTCCAGCGTGTCGGACTGGTCGAGCACCCCCACCCGCACGCCACCGCGCCAGGTGACGCGCCCCGCACTGGGTGTCAGGCGCCCGGAGAGCATCCCGAGCAGCGACGACTTGCCGTCACCGTTGCGCCCGACGATACCGACCCGCATCCCTTCGCTGACACCGAGCGTCACCTGGTCGAACACCACGCGCGTCGGGTACTCCAGGTGCAGCCCCTCAGCCCCGAGCAGATGTGCCACCCCCTTAGGGTAGAGGGGGCGGCGGGTGCCGCCCGAACCGCGGCGCTGCGACCCCGGGTGTCACAACTGGCCGGGTATCCCTCTACGGGACGACCCACGACCCGACCGGGTCATACCCAGAGCGGACGACGTCCCACCAGGTGGTGACCTAGCGTCGTCGCCATGGAGAACATGCGCCTCACCGCTGCCCGTCGTCTCGCCGTGCCGGGGGTGATGCTCCTGGCCGTCTCGTTCGCGCTCGTCGGTTGCTCCAAGGGCTCTGACTCCCCCAAGGAGGGGCCGATCACCTCCCGGATGAACGCTCTCTACAACGGGGACGGCGGGAACGAGAAGATGCGGGCCGAGAACGACCGGCACGAGGAGATCGTGGCGTCGTGCATGAAGGAGAAGGGCTTCGAGTACACCCCGGTGAAGATGGATGACGACGCCTTCGGGTTCGAGACGTACAGCGACGAGGACTGGGACCCCGTGGCCGAAGCCAAGGAGAACGGCTACCACATCACCCCGGTCAGCAAGGACGCCCTGATCGCCCAGTACGGCCTGGGCGAGCCGACCGAAGAGGAGATCCCCGAGGAGCCAATGACCACCGACGAGGACCCGAACAGCGCCTACTACAGCACCCTCTCGGCCAACGACCAGGTGGCCTACGACGAAGCCCTGTACGGCGTGGCTCCCGACGACGGGTCCGAGTACGAGTACGACTGGAAGACGGCCGGGTGCTCCGGTGAGGCCTTCCACCAGGTGTACGAGTCCCAGATTGCAGGTCAGGGCGACGAGGACTCCACCCTGATGGACGACTACTACACCTTCACCGACGAGAAGGCCAGCAACGACTCCCGGGTGGTCGACGCCTTGTCGGCCTGGGTGACGTGCATGGCCGACAAGGACTACGACTTCGCCGACTTCGACGAGGCTGTTGCATCGATCCAGAAGCGGTTCGACGACCTCACAGGCACCGACTCGACGAGCGAAGAGTGGGTCGACCCAGACCCGGACCTGTTCTCCGACGAGGACATCACCGCGCTGCACGACGACGAGGTCGCCACCGCCACCGCTGACGCCCAGTGCACCGTGAGCTCTGGCTGGTACGACGCCTACGAAGAGGCCTGGGCCGACGCCGAGACCGAGTTCTACAACAGCCACAAGGCCGAGGTGGACGCCTGGTTCGCCGCGCAAGAAGCCCTGCTGAACCCGAAGGGCTGAGCACAGCATCTGCCCCACCGGCATGCCTCCTTGCGCCTCGCGCGAGGAGGCATGCCGCTACCGGGACGCGCACGGGGTCGAGATCGAAGCCCGGGGGGACGCCAGGTTCGCCGCTCAGGACGACGCCGGACGCTGTGGGCTGAGAACCGAGCTCCGCCTCTCCTCCGGCAGGACGACCCAGGACTGGACCTGGAGCGGACGACGCCCCACCGGGCAGGGACCTAGCGTCGTCGGCATGAGAATCAACCACGTCGCCGCCCGTCGCACCGCCGTGCCGGGGGCTCTGCTCCTCACCGTCTCGTTCGCGCTCGCGGGCTGTTCCCCGGGCGCCGACACCGTCGAGGAAGGGCCGATCACCTCCCGGATCAAGGCCATCGACGGGGACGACGAGCTGACGCGCGCCCAGAACACCAGGTACGAAGAGGCCATCGCGGCCTGCATGAAAGCGAAGGGCTTCGAGTACACGCCGGTGCCGATGGGCGACAGCTACTCGTCCGAGTCCTGGTCCGAAGAAGACTGGGACCCCGTGGCCGACGCCAAGGAGCACGGCTACAGCATCACCCCAGCCGGCAAGGACGCCCTGGCCATGCAGTACAGCCTGGGCGACGAGGCACCCGAGGAGACAGCCGCCGAGGAGGAGGTCCCTTCCGACGTCGCCGACGACCCCAACGACGCCTACTACAGCACCTTGTCAGCCAGCGACCAGACGGCGTACGACGAAGCCCTGTACGGCCCGATGGTCGACGACACGGCCGAGGTCGACACGATCCAGGAGTACGACTGGACGACCAACGGCTGCAGCGGCGTGGCCGCGCACGAGGTGTACGACACCCAGACGGACGAGCAGGACACCTCGGTGCTGGAAGACTTCTACGCCTACGCCGCCGACAAGACCGACGACGATTCCCGGGTGGTCGAAGCCAACGCCGCCTGGGTGTCGTGCATGGCGGGCAAGGGGTACGACTTCGCTGACCCCGACGCGGCCCGCGCGTCCATCCAGCAGCGGTTCGACGACCTCATGGGCATCGACCCGACCAGCGAGGTGCGGGTCGAGCCCGACCTGGACGGCGTCTCCGACGAGGTCTTCGCCGCGCTGCACGACGACGAGATGGCCACCTCCCTCGCCGACGCCGAGTGCATCGTGAGCGCCGGGGTGCGCGACGCCTTCGACAGGGCCTGGGCCGATGCCGACGCCAAGTTCTACGACAGCCACAAGACCGAGGTGGACGCCTGGTTCGCCGCGCAAGAAGCGCGGCTGTACACGGAGGGCTGAGAAGGAGCCTGGGTCCGCCTCACGAACCGGGGCGGACCAGGCCCGTCTCGTAGGCGACCACCACGGCCTGGACCCGGTCTCGGACGCCCAGCTTGTCCAGGACGTGACCGACGTGGGTCTTCACCGTGGCCTCGGAGAGGAACAGGCGCCTGGCGATCTCCGCGTTGGACAGGCCTTCGGCCACCGCGACGAGCACCTGGCGCTCCCGGGCGGTCAGGTCGGCCAGGCGCGGGTCCTCGGCCTCCTGCCCGGGCAGGGGCAGCCGGTCGGCGAAGATCTCCAGCATCCGCCGGGTCACCCGGGGCGCGACGACCGCGTCGCCGCGGGCCACGGTGCGGATCGCGTCGGCCAGCTCGGCCGGCCGGGCGTCCTTGAGCAGGAACCCGCTGGCCCCGGCTCGCAGCGCCCCGAAGGCGTACTCGTCCAGGTCGAAGGTCGTCAGGATGAGCACCTTGGTGTCGGGCCGCGCGGCCAGGACGCAGGCGGTGGCGTCGATCCCGTTCATCCGCGGCATGCGCACGTCCATGAGCACGACGTCCGGCTCCAGCGCCACGACCTGCGTCAGCGCGGCGTCGCCGTCACCGGCCTCGCCGACGACCTCCAGGTCGTCCTCCGCGTCGAGCACCAGCCGGAATCCCATGCGGATCAGCGCCTGGTCGTCCACCAGCAGCACCCGCACGGGGTTCGGGCGTTCGACGGCGGCGCTCATGACGGCAGCGCCCACGCGGTGACGGACGGGTCCGGTGGCGGCACGGTGAGCGTGGCACGGACCTGCCAGCCGCCAGCTGCCGGTCCGGCCTTCACCTCGCCGCCGTACATCGCTGCGCGTTGCCGCATCCCGATCAGTCCTGTCCCGCCGGAGCCTGTGCCTGACGGGACCGGTCCGTCGGCTGTCCCTCCGTCGTCACGCACGGTGACCTCGACTGTACCGCCCACGACCCGCACCTCGACGTCGGCGGCGCTCGCCCCGCGGGCGTGCCGCAGCACGTTGGTCAGCGCCTCTTGCACCACCCGGAACACCGCCAGGCGCAACCCCGGGTGGTCCGGCAGCGGCTCGGCGTGAAGCCGCACCGTCAGCCCGGCCTGGCCGAACACCTCGACCAGCCCGGCCACGTCGTCGTCGGTGGTCGGCTGCGGCGTCAGCAGGGTCTCGCCGTCGCGCAGCACCCCGAGCATCCGGCGCATGTCGGTCAGGGCGGTCCGTCCGGTCTCGGCCAGCAGGTCCAGCGCCTCGGCGGCGGCCTGCGGCGACTTCGGTGCGGCGGCCCGCGCACCTTCGGCCAGGGCGATCATCACCGACAGGGAGTGCGCGACGATGTCGTGCATCTCCCGGGCGATCCGGGAGCGTTCCTGCATCGACGCCAGCCGGACGTTGCGCTCACCCTCGGCCACCAGCGCCGCCGACCACCGGACCAGCTCGGTGGCGCGCTGGTGCCGCCCGTAGGCCCAGCCACCCAGAGCCAGGCCGAGCAGCCCGGTCATGAGCAGCGAGGCGTCCTGCTGGACGGCCAGCGCCAGCGGTGCGCCCACCGTCGGGTCGGCCTCGCCGCTGACCGCGACGACCGCACCGGCCGAGACCAGGCTCAGACCCAACCCCCACCAGGCCGCCGGCGGCCGGTACCGGGCCACGGCGTAGACGGCGAACGGGAACCCCAGGACCCCAGCCCCCCAGCCGTCCCCCGGCGCTGCCGCGAAGAAGACCAGCATCGCCGCGGTGACCGTCCCCAGCACCACCACGGGGTACCGACGCCGGAACCACAGCGCCGCCGCACCGACCACGGCAGCCACCAGCGCCACCCACGACCAGGCCGACGTCCAGGGGTCGATGCCCTTCACGTCGTACTGCCACGCGTAGACCAGGTGGTTCACGGAGGCGGCAGACGACGCCGCGACGACCGCGACCACCGCGGCGTCGACCTGCCGCGGACTGAGGTTGAGCCGCAGCCCGCTGTGCACGTCCCGCTCGGTCAGCGGCCGCACCGTGGTTGCTCCGTGCGTCATCCCTGGTTCCTCCGTCCGTCAGCCCTGCCCTGCGACGGTACTGCCGCTGCCCGGTCGTCGGACCGGCCGCACGGCCGAACCTCCGCGGCCACACCTCCGCCCCGAGGATGAGCCGGTCCCGGCCCCGAGCGCGACCCAAGGAGGAGACGCCTCAGCGGCCGGCGCGCAGCACCTCGGTCAGCCGCACCCGGGTGCCCATGCGCAGGACGGACCGCTGGTACACCCGCGCCCCGACAGCCACGACCACCGCAGCGGTGGCCAGGAGGATCGCCAGGCTGACCAGCGGCTCCCACCAGGCCGCGCCACCGAAGAACAGCCGGACCGGCATGCCCACCGGTGCGGAGAACGGTACGTACGAGGTGACGGTCAGCACGGTGTCGTTCGTGTTGAAGAACACCACCGCGAAGTACGGCAGCATCACCAGCCACACCATCGGCTGGACCACCGCGGACAGGTCTTCCTGACGGGAGACCAGCGCGGCGGCCGCGGCGAACATCGACGCCAGCAGCACGAACCCGACGATGAAGAACACCACGAACCAGACCACCGGGGCACCCAGCTGGTCGAGCAGGTCGTCACGGCCGGTGACGACCACACCGACCAGCGCGGCCACGGCGATGGCCGCGGTCTGCCCCAGGGCCAGCAGCGCGTTGCCGGCAACCTTCCCGGCGAACAGGGCCCGGGCCGGCACGGCAGACAGCAGGATCTCCACCACCCGGGTCTGCTTCTCCGTCACCGTGTTCTGGGCGATGGTCATGCCGAAGGTCATGGCCGCCATCATGAACACCAGCCCGAAGGCCAGGGCGACGAAGTACCGCATGCCCTCGTCGGCGCGCGGCGGGTCCAGGGTCTGCACGGGCGGCACCGTGGCGAGCTGCTCGGCGACCGTCGTCGGCGCGGAGTCCAGGCCCAGGACCAGCAGGCTGCCGTCGTCGGCGACCACCACGGCCGCGCCCACCGACCTGTCGCGCAGCCGCTGCTCGGCCGCCGCCCGGTCGGGAACCTCGACCAGGCTGAGGCCGGCCGCCTCGACCTGCGCGGCCACCGCCGGCACCACGGCCACCTTCGGCGGCTTGCCGACGACGTCCCCGATGAACGACGACCCGACGATCGCGCCCAGCACCAGCACCAGCAGGACGCCCGTCGAGACCCAGAACGACCGGGAGCGCACCTGGGCCAGGACCTCACGCCTGGCGACCAGCACGACCAGCCGGGTGGTCGGGGGCGAGGCGGGGGCGGACGTCGACGGCACCGCGGTCATGCTGGCACCTCCTGGGGATCGGGCTGGGTGTCAGCCATGAGCTCGCGGAAGATCTCCGCCAGCGACGGGGTGTGACGGGCGAACCGGTGCACCGACCCCCGGGCCAGGGCGGCGCGCAGCACCCGCTGGGCGGTGGCCTCGTCGGCGGCGAACACCGCTGCGTCGCCGTCCAGCCCGACCACCTCGACGCCGGGCTCGTCGCCCAGCCCGTCACGCAACCACCGGGTGTCGGACACGACCAGCTCGTAGTGGGACCCGCCGAACTGGGCACGCAGGTCGTCGCGGGCCCCCGCGGCCTGGACCTTGCCCCCGGCGATGATCACCAGGTCGTCGCACAGCCGCTCGACCACGTCGAGCTGGTGGGAGCTGAACAGCACCGGCACGCCACGTCGGGCGTGCTCGGTGAGCACCGAGACGACGACGTCCACCGCGATCGGGTCGAGCCCGGAGAACGGTTCGTCGAGCACCAGCACCGACGGGTCGTGCACCAGGGCAGCGGCGATCTGGGCGCGCTGCTGGTTGCCCAGGGACAGCGAGTCCACCGGGTCGCCGGCCCGAGCGGCCAGGCTCAGGCGGTCGAGCAGGCCGTGGACCCGCCGGTCGGCGGTGGCTGGGTCGAACCCGTGCAGGCTCGCCAGGTAGGCCAGCTGTTCGGCGACCTTCATCTTCGGGTACAGGCCGCGTTCCTCGGGCATGTACCCGAAGCGGCGACGCGTCGCGGCGTCCAGGGGACGACCGTCGAGCAGCACCTGCCCGGCCTCGGCGCTGAGCACCCCCATGAGGATGCGCATCGCCGTGGTCTTCCCAGCACCGTTGCCACCGACGAACCCGGTCAGCCGCCCGGGACGCACGGCGAAGCTGACGTCGTCCAGCGCCAGCAGGTCCCCGTACTTCTTGGTGATGCCCTGCAGCTCGATCATGACCGCCACGCTAGGCCACCGGGACGCCCTGCGGCGCCATACCGACGACAGATCTTCTCCACCATCGCCAGATCATCTGCACCATCGCCCGAGCGGACCTGGCTCGCACCGCGACACCGTCGTCGAGGCCGGGGCGCCGCAGAGCGCGCGCAGCACCGGTCCAGTCAGGAACCGCTGGTCCGAGCCGTCTCGTCCGCCGTGGGCTGATCGGCTCCGCGGGTCAGGTCCGGTCGGTCGGGCTGAGGCGCCCGACGGACCTGCGTCGCATCGTCATGACCGTGCCCGTCCCGAGCAGAGCGCCAGCGACGATCACCGCCATGGCAGGCGCAAGCCCGGTGGCGGCGAGAACAGCGGGACCATCCTGGCTCACATCGACGCCAGGCTGGTCGGGGACGGGCAGGACCGCCGGCGTGAGCACCTCGAGCGTCGCAGCCCCAGAGGTCACGGTGCCGTCCGCTCCCTCGTACACCGCGCGGAACATGGCGCCCTCGAGCTCGGTGGTCGCCGTCACGGTGACCACCGTCGTGGTGCTGTCGACGCCGGAGGTGACCGTGACGGCGAACGGGGCGGTCTGCCCGTCCACGTCGCTCCAGTCGTCCGAGCCCGGCATTCGCACCTGCCACCGCGCCGTGGGCGCCGGATAGCCCTCAGCTCGAGAGGTGAAGGTCACCTCAGTGCCGACCACGCCTGCCGCGGACTGCGGGTCAGCGGCGACGACAGGGCCGAAGGGCCGGACGGTCAGCACTGCGGGCTGTGACGTCGCCGAGCCGAGCGGGTTCGAGAAGACGGCCCGGTACTGCGTCGCGTCGAGGTCGGTGCCGACCGCCACCGCAAGGGTCGAGGTGGTCGTGAGACCCGAGGTGGACGAGCCGACGGTGCCCTGAGCCGCCGTCCACGTCACCGCACCCGGGGCCAGCATCTGCCAGACGGCGGTCGGAGCGCCGTCGCTGGACGCGGCGGCGGTGAACGTCGCGGTCTGGCCGTCGTCCGCGACCACCGCCGACGGATCGGTCCCGACCACCGGCGCGGAACCGTAGGTGAACGACCGGGTGTAGGTCACCGCGGGTGCCGACGCGGCCGTGCCCCGGGTGTCGACCAGCAGCACGGCGACATCGACGACGGCCGCGGTCGGGTGCGCCGGGGTGACCGCCGTCACCTGCGCCCCGGAGACGGGCGTCACGGTCGTCGCAGGGATCCCGTCGAAGGTGACCGACACGGTCGGGCTGACCACCGTCTGCGGCGTGTTCGAGTACGTCGTGTCGTTGCCGCTCCCCGAACCGCTGGTCCCGTTGCCCAGCTGGCCTGCGTTGTTCCAGCCGAGGGTCATGGTCGCTCCGGCTGTCGTCGCCACGACGGTGTTCATGTATCCGAGGGCGACATCGACCGGTCGCACCCCGAGGGGCAGGTCGAGCCTGGTGGCGGTGGTGACGTACCGGTTCGAGGTGAGGCCGCTCTGGGCGCACACCATGGTGGTCGGCAGCGTCCCGATCTGGCCGCAGGTGTTCCACCCCCAGGTGTACGCCCCGTCGACGGTACGCACCAGGGTGTTCCCGTAGCCCGCGACAAGGTCGACCACACCGACGACGCCTGTGCTCATGACGACCGGGGTCGGCTTGGCGGAGCTGGAGCCGCCCAGGATGGCGAATCTCCCGTTGTATCCCCAGCCGTACACGGTGTCGCCGATCCGCGCGGCGTTGTGGAAATCGCCGGCGGCGATCTGCGTCACCCCTGACAGGCTCGCGACATTCCGTGCCGGTCGCGAGGTGAAGACGGTGGGACTCGTGGTGCCGTTGCCGAGCTGCCCGTACTGGTTGCTGCCCCAGGTGTAGACAAGACCGTCCTGACCCAGGGCGACCGCACCGAAAGAACCAGCCCCGATCTGGGTGAACACCACACCCGTCGCCTCGGTGCGGTCGACGGCCACGGGTCTCGACCGGCCGTCAGCGGTGCCGTCGCCCAGCTGCCCCGTCTCGTTGGCACCCCAGGCGTAGATGTCACCGGCGGTCGTCAGCGCGAGCGAGAAGGCTCCGCTGCTCGCGTCGGCCTGCTTGACGGCCGGCAGCCCGGTCACCAGCTGCGGCACCAGCTGGTCGACGGTCGTGCCGTTGCCCACCTGGCCCGACTCGTTGGCACCCCAGGCGTACAAGTTCCCGGCAGTGTCGACCGCCAGCGCCAGCTTGTGCCCTGCCGAGATCTCGACGATGCGGGTCCCGGCCGGCAGCGCCACGGCCACCGGTGTGGGGTAGCTCACGGTCGTGCCGATGCCCAGCTGGCCCCGTTCGTTGCTGCCCCACGCGAACAGCAGGCCCTCGGCGGTGAGCCCGAGCGTGAAGCTGTCGCCCGACGCCACCGTGACGAACGCCGACGGGGCGTCCACCGTGACGGCCGTGCCCCCGGCCGTCGGTCCCTGATCGGGCGTGATGCCCGCCGCGTGGGCGCTGACGGCCAGACCGAGCGTCGCGAGGACCGCCACGACTGCTGCCCTCGTCAGGACATGCGGGTGTCTCATCGACGTGACCCTTCTCTCCGCACAGCTACCACGATGCAGCGCAACCCTACCGACATTGCTGACAGCAAGTCATGGGAAGAGACGCCGACGCGCCGCAGGACTGCCCTGCCGAGCCGGTGCCTGGCGGGACCGCCGGGGCCGTCGTGCGTCAGACGAACAGGCTGGAGCCGTACCTGCCGACGATCATCGCGACGATGACGGCGCACACGGCGACGGCCAGGTACCAGTAGGTGGCAGTGACGACGAAACGGCGGACGCCCGGGCTGGTCGGCAGGTGGCCGTCACGGATGTTGATGCGGGTCAGGCCCGCCCAGACCAGGATCGTGGTGAACGTGATGAGCAGGCACCACGGGCACAGGGCGTGGATGACGAAGTACGACTGGGTGAACAGCCACACGGCGAACAGCAGCGCCACGGTGTACAGCGCCTGGACACCGCGCATGTACCAGCGGGGGAACACCACCCCGGCGACCAGGGCCAGGGAGACGGTGAGCACCACCGACTCGAACAGGATGCCCAGGAAGGCGTTGGGGAACGACAGCAGGCTGGCCTGCCAGCTGCGGGCCACGTCGCCGCAGCTGATCACCGTCGAGATGTCGCAGGAGAACTCCTGGTTCGGGTTCTTGGCCAGCAGCCAGGCGTCGATGGACAGCACGAACGCCGCGTAGATCCCGACAGCCCCGGAGACGAGCATCTCCGTCGCGGTGCGCCGCCGCCAGGCCGGGGTCGACGGGCGCAGCAGGTCGGGGTCGTCCAGGTCCGCGCTGTCCAGGTCCAGGTCGTCAAGGTCTGAGTCGTCGAGGTCTGAGTCGTCGAGGTCAGAGCCGTCCGGGTCGTCGACGTCCCGCTCGTCTGCATCCGGCTCGTCCGCCCGGCGAGGCGGCCGGTCCACCGGCAGGAACATGACCACCACGATGGCGGCGACCGCGCAGACGAACCCGCCGACCACGACGACCCGGTGCGACGCCACCTGGTCGAACAGCGCGTAACCCCACATGAGGACCGCACCGACGACGAGCAGCACCGCTCCGAGCGGCCATGCCACGGCGTCGCGCAGGTTCCTCCCTGGCTGGTCGTCCACACCGGCTCCTCGTGCTCGACGGTCGTCTGCTGGCGCCCATCGTCCCACCATCAGGCGGCGCGACGAGAGGACCGCCACTACTTCTCGCGGCTGACCCCGCCGTTCGGCCACGGGGCGACCCTGCGATGCCCTATCGTCTCCCCTGTCACCTGCACGAGAGGTCGCCGCCATGCAGCCCACGAGGCAGCCCACGAGACAGTCCGCGAGGACACCGTGAGCATTGTCGCACTGGGCCGCCTCATGGCCCGAGCCGGCAAGATCGCCGAACCGGCGCCACCCGCACCGGAACCGGCCCCTGGGGTGCCTGCCGCGCTGCGCCGGTCGGTGCAGGTGCGGCACGTGGACGCGGGGTCGTGCAACGGGTGCGAGATCGAGATCGGGGCCGCCTTCGGGCCGGTCTACGACGCCGAACGGTACGGCGCCCGGCTGGTGGCCTCCCCCCGGCACGCCGACGCGCTGCTGGTCACCGGCGCGGTCACCCACAACATGGCCGAACCGTTGCGGCTCACCCACGCGGCCACGCCGGACCCCAAGGTCGTCATCGCCTGCGGCGACTGTGCGCTGGGCATCGGGCCGGTCTGCGCCGGGCACGGGGTGGCCGGGACCGTGGCCGACGTGGTGGAGGTCGCCGTCACCGTGCCCGGGTGCCCGCCGCGACCCGAGGCGATCGTCGCCGCGCTGCGGTCGGTGACGGGACGGTGATGTCACGGTGACCGCTGGGTTGATCCTCCAGGTGGTGCTCGCCGGAGCGGGTGTGGTCGCGGCGCTGGTGGTGCCGTCCCGGTGGCGTTCGCCGGCTGTCGGGTCGCTGGCCGCCGCCCTGGGGGTGACCGGGCTGGTCACCGGGCTGGCCGCCACCGCCGGGGCGGAAGGCACCCTGCGGATCGGCACCCAGGTGGCGGACCTGACGTACGCCCCGACCACGCTGGGCGGGCTGTTCATGGCCCTGGTCGGGGCGGTGGGGGCGCTGGCCGCGGTCTACGGGATCGGATACGCCCACGGGGTCGCCGCCTCACGCACCCAGTGGGCGGCGTTCGTCATCTTCCTGTTCGGGCTGCTCGGGGTCCCGGCCGCGGCCGACGTCGTCGGGTTCCTCGTGGCCTGGGAGGTCATGGCCGGGGCCTCGGCGGTGCTGGTGCTCGCCGACCAGGCCACCAGCCCGTCGGCCCGTTCGGCCGGCACCTGGTACGCGGTGCTCACCCACACCTCGTTCGTCGCGGTGATCGCCGGGTTCGCCGTCCTGGTCACGGCCACCGGGACCACCGACCTGGCCGGCATCGCCGAGGCCGCTCCGACCGGCTGGACCGCCGACCTGGCCTTCTGCCTGCTGACCGTCGGGTTCGCCATGAAGGCCGGGCTGGTGCCGCTGCACGTCTGGCTGCCCAAGGCCCACCCGGCCGCACCGTCGCACGCCTCGGCGCTCATGTCGGGCGCCATGGTCAAGGCCGGGCTGTACGGGATGGTCCTGGTGGTGTGGACGTTGATGCCCGCCGGTCCGCGCTGGTGGGCGCTGGTGCTCGTCGGGCTGGGTGCGGTCTCCGCGGTCGCCGGCATCGTGCAGGCCGCGGTGACGACCCACCTCAAACGGCTGCTGGCCTACTCCACGGCGGAGAACCTGGGGCTCATGGTGCTGGCGCTGGGCCTGGCCGCGCTGTACCGCCAGGCCGGGCTGGAGGCGTCGGCGCACGTCGCGCTGGTGGCGTGCCTGTTCCTGGCCGTGGGGCACGCCGCGTTCAAGACCGTGGCCTTCCTGGCCGCCGGGGCCGTGCAGCAGGCCACCGGCGAGCACGACCTGGACCGGATGGGCGGGCTGGCCCGCACCATGCCGTGGACCGCCGGGGCGTTCGGCGTGGCCGCGCTCGGGGCGGCCGCCCTGCCGGTGACCGGCGGTTTCGTCGCCGAGTGGATGCTGCTCCAGGCGCTGCTCGGCGAGGGTCGCGCCGACGACCCGGTGGTGGCCGTCGCCGCCCCGCTGGCGCTGGGGGTGATCGCCCTCACCGCCGGGCTGGCGCTGATGACGTTCGTCAAGGCCTACGGGATCGGGTTCCTGGCCCAGCCGCGGGGCAACCCGGCACCCGAGAAGGGCCGGGGCGAGAAGAGCCTGCTCATGCGGGCGGCGATGGTCGTCGGCAGCCTGGCCGTGGTGGGGCTGGGCATGGTGCCCGGCCCGCTGGCCCGCGGGCTGGCCGGCGTCGTGGACGCCACAGGGATCGGGACCACCGGGACGGCCGGGGTCGACCTCTCCGCCCTCGGTGCCGTGCTCAACCCGGTGGCGCTGACCATCCTGGCGGCGCTGGTCACCCTGCCGGTGCTGGCCGTGACGGCCGCCGTGGCCGAACGGGCACCGCGCACCACCGAGGTGCCGGCCTGGGGGTGCGGGCAGATCAGGGACTCCGCCCGCACCCAGTACACCGCCACCTCCTACGCCGAGCCGCTCATCCGGGTGTTCGACGACGCGGTGCAACCTGGCCGTGACGTGCAGGTCGACCACGTCTCAGAGTCCCGGTTCCTGGCCGAGCAGGTGCGGTACAGCCAGACCATCGGCGACGTCGTCGAGGAGCGCGCGTACCGGCCGGTCATCCGGCTGGCCGACCGGGTGGCCGATGCCGCCCGCCGGGTGCAGAACGGCTCGTTGCAGCGCTACCTGGGCTTCGCCCTGGCGGCGCTGGTCGTCGTGCTGGTGGTGGTGTCGTGATGGGCGCGGCCGTCGCGGTGCTGGTCCAGGTGTGCGTCGTCGTGGCCGTCGCGCCCGCGGTCGCCGGGGTGACCCGTCAGGTCCGGGCCCGGCTCGAAGGACGGGTCGGCGCGGGGGTGCTCCAGCCCTACCGTGACCTGCGCAAGCTGTTCGCCAAGCGTCCGCTGCAGGCGTCCGGCACCAGCTGGGTCACCCGGGCGGCACCGGTGCTGCTCGTCGCCTCGTCGCTGGTGCTGGCCGCCCTGGTGCCCGTGGTCACGACCCGGGCGCTGCCCGACGTGCCCGGCGACCTGTTCGTCGTGGTGTCGGTGCTGCTCGTCGGGTCCGTGGCGGTGGCGCTGCTCGGGCTGGACGCCGGGTCGGCCTTCGGCGGGATGGGGTCGTCACGGCACATGATGATCGCCGCCCTGGTGGAGCCGACCGTGCTGCTCGCGGTGTACGCCCTGAGCGTGCCCGTCGACTCCTCGGCCCTCGGCGACATCGTCACGGCGCGGCACGACGACCTGACCGCCATCGCCTCCCCCGGCGGGCTGCTGGCCGTCGCGGCGCTGGCCGTGGTCGTCATCGCCGAGACCGGTCGCCTGCCGGTGGACAACCCGTCCACCCACCTGGAGCTGACCATGGTCCACGAGGCCATGGTGCTGGAGGCCTCCGGCCGGGACCTGGCCTGGATCGAGATGGCGTCGTGGCTGCGGCTGACCGTGCTGCTGGCGCTGGTCGTCAACCTGGCTGCCCCGTGGGGCATCGCGACGAGCGCCGGGGCGCTGGCCCTGCTCGGCGGGACGCTGGCCGTCGTCGGCAAGACCGCCCTGCTGGCCGCCGTGCTGGCTGCCGTCGAGGTCGGGCTGGCCAAGCTGCGCCTGTTCCGCGTGCCCGAGCTGCTCGCCGGGTCGTTCGCCCTGGCCTTCCTGGCCGTCACCGCGGCATACCTGGTCTGAGGAGGCAGAGGACGTGGACGAGTTCGCCAGCCAGCTCATCGCCGCTTCGGCGGGCGTGCTGCTGGTCACCTGCGTGCTGCTGGTGTGGCGGCGCGGGCTGCGCTCGGCCGTCGGTCTGGTCGCCACGCAGGGCGCGGCGCAGGCGGCGATCGTCCTCGGGATCGGGCTGGTCGAGCACGAGGTCGAGCTGTTCGTCGTCGCGGGGCTGGTGCTGGTGCTCAAGGCGGTCGTGGTGCCTGTCGTGCTGGACCGCGGGGTCCGTCGCGGCGGGGCCGACCGCGAAGAGCAGACCATGCTCAACCCGACCGCCGGGCTCATCGGCGTGGCGCTGGCCGCCGTGCTGGCCTACCTGGTCTCCCGACCGGTGGTCACCGCGCTGAACGCCTCGGTGGAGGAGGTCCCGGCCGCCGCCACCATGCCGGTGGCGCTGACCATGGTGCTCGTCGGCTTCCTGCTGCTGGTGACGCGGCGCCGCGCGGTGTCCCAGCTGGTGGGGTTCATGACGCTGGACAACGGCATCGCCACGGCGGCGTTCACCACTGCCGCCGGGGTGCCGCTCATCGTCGAGCTGGGCACGTCGTTCGAGCTGCTGCTCATCGTGCTGATCCTCGCGGTGCTCACCGGGCGGATCCGGGCGCTGTCCGGCGCCGGGTCGCTGGACCGCATGAAGGAGCTGAGGGACTAGGCATGCCTCCTGACTCGCCCGCCATGCACCCGGCACGCCGACCCGTGACGGCCCCGCCCGCCACCTCGCTGGCGACGGCACCCGACGCCGCCCTGCGCTGCGGCTCCCCTGCCTCGCGGGCCACGGTTCGCCGGCGCACCGAGCCGGGAGGCACGCCCTGATGGTGCTCTGGCTCCCCCCAGCCGCCGGCCTGCTGCTGGCCGCGCTCGCCGCCGTGACCGAGCTGGTGCTGCCCCGCACCGCCCCGTCGCGGTGGGTGGTGCGGTACGCGCCGGTGGCTGTGGCCACGGTCATGCTCGGCACCGGGGTCGGGCTGGTCCTCGGTGACCGGGTCGTCGACGCCGGGGTGCTGCGCGCCGACGCGCTCAGCGCCTACATGCTCGCCGTCGTCGGCGCCGTCGGGCTGACCGCCACCTGGGGCGGGCTGCGACCGGCCGGCACGACCAGTGCCGACCGCCGGTACGCCGCGCTGGTCTGCGCCTTCCTCGCGGCCATGTCCCTGGCGGTGCTGGCCGACAACCTGGGCGTGGTGTGGATCGCCGTGGAGGCCACGACCATCGCCACCGCGTTCCTCGTCGGGCACTATGGCACCGGCCGGGCCCTGGAAGCGGCGTGGAAGTACGTGGTGCTCGGCTCGGTCGGGGTGGCGATCGCCCTGCTGGGCACCGTGCTGCTGTACGCCGCCTCCCGGGCTGCGGGTGAACCCACCCTCAGCTGGGTGGTGCTGAGCTCTGGCACGGTCGCGCTCGACCCGGGGATGGTCAAGGTCGCCGGTGCCCTGGCGGTGCTGGGTTTCGCGACCAAGGCCGGCCTGGCCCCCATGCACTCCTGGCTGCCCGACGCGCACTCTCAGGCCCCCGCACCGGTGTCCGGGCTGATGTCCGGGGTGCTGCTGGCCGTGGCGTTCTACGCCATCTTGCGGGTGCGGGCCGTCGTCGACCCGGTCGTCGGGCCGGGCCTGCTGCGCGGGATGCTGCTCGCGGGCGGGCTGCTGTCGCTGATGGTCGCTGCGGCGCTCATCGCACGGCAGCAGGACTACAAGCGTCTGCTGGCCTACTCCTCGATCGAGCACATGGGGTTGATGGCGGTCGGCGCCGCGATCGGTGGACAGCTGGCCCTGGTGGCGGTGCTGCTGCACGTCCTGGGGCACGGCCTGACCAAGGCCGTCCTGTTCCTCGACGCCGGGAAGATCCTCGACGAGACCGGCACCACCTCCGTCGCCGGGGTGCGCGGCCTGCTGCGCCGACGGCCCGACCTGGCCGTACCGTTCGCGGTCGCCACGGTGGCGCTGCTCGGCTTCCCGCCGTTCGCTCCGTTCTTCTCCGAGCTCGGGGTGGTGCTGGCGGGCTGGGAGGCCGGGCTGGGCTGGGCTGTCGCCCTGGTGCTGGTGGCCCTGCTGGTGGCCCTGGCGGGCATCGTGCGGGCGTTCGGCGGGATGCTGCTGGGGCCGGCCGACCTGACGCCGACCGACCCGTCGTCCACCGACCACGAGCCGGCCGCGGCGGCTGGTGCCCGGGCCGGTGCGGGCTGGCTGGTCCCGGTCGGGCTGGCGTTGACGGTGGTGGCCGTCGTCGGGTTCGCCGGGCTGGGAGACGTGCTGGTGCGGGCGGCGGAGGTGCTGCTGTGAACACCGTCGAGGTGCGGACGGTCCGACGCGACGACCTGGTGGCCCAGGCCGGCGCGCTGCTGGCCGACGGGTACCGGACGGCCCTGGTCGCCGGTCTTGACGACCGTACGAGCCTGGCCGTGGTGTACGTGCTGGTCAGGCCTGCTGACGACAGTCGGGTCGAGCTGGTGGTCGAGGTCCCGGCCGACGACCTGTGGGTGCCGTCGTTGGCCGGGCTCGACTTCTCCACGGGACGGTGGGAACGGGCGCTGCGCGACCAGATGGGCGTCGAACCGGTCGGGCACCCGCGGCCCCGCCGCCTGGTGCACCACGCCCACTGGCCGGACGACTACCACCCGCTGCGCCACGACGCCGGGCCGCTCGAGCCGGGCCCGAACACCGGCACCTTCGACTTCGTCCCGGTGGCCGGGGACGGGGTGTTCGAGGTGCCTGTCGGGCCGGTGCACGCCGGGATGATCGCACCTGGGCACTTCCGGTTCTCCGTGGTCGGCGAGACCATCCTGCGCATGAAGGCCCGCCTGTGGTTCGTGCACCGGGGCATGGAACGCCTGTTCCAGGGCGGTACTCCCGACGAGGGCGTCAGGCTGGCTGAGCGCATCTCTGGCGACACCGCCGTCGGCCACTCCCTGGCGTTCGCCATGGCCGTCGAGGACGCGCTCGGGCTCGACGTCGCCGAGCCGGACCTGCTGCTGCGGGCCCTGCTGCTGGAGCTGGAACGGGCTTACAACCACGTGGCCGACCTGGGGATGCTCGGCAACGACGTCGGCTTCGGCATCCTCAACGTCCATGCCTCGCGGCTGCGCGAGACGTTGCTGCGCCTGAACGACCAGGTCACCGGGCACCGGTTGCTGCGCGGCGCGATCACCGTGGGTGGGTGCCGCGTCCAGGCCCTGCCGGACCTGACGACGGTGCGCCAGGTCGCCGACGACGCCGCCCAGCTGGTGGGCATCGCGCTGGGCCACGCGGTCGTCGTCGACCGTTTCACCGGAACCGCTGTGCTCAAGCGCGACGACGCCGTGGCGCTGGGCGTCCTGGGCTGTGTGGCCCGGGCCAGCGGGGTGGACGTCGACGCCCGCCGCGACCACCCGTTCGTCGACCTCGGCCCGACCTTCGGCGTCGTGACGGAGACCTCCGGTGACGTCATGGCCCGGTTCAAGGTCCGCGCCCGCGAGCTGGCCTGCTCGCTCGCTGTCGTCACCGAGCTGACCGAACGGCTCGCCGGCGGGGGCGACGGTTCGACCGGCTGGGGCACCGGCTGGACCGCCCCGCTCGAACCGGGTCCGGCCCGTCGCTCCGGGCTGTCGCTCGTGGAGGGGTGGCGCGGCACCGTCTGCCACCGGGTCGAGCTCGACGCTGCCGGCCGCCTGGCCCGTGCGGCGATCGCCGACCCGTCGTTCGCCACCTGGCCGGCCCTGCCGGTCGCCCTGGCCGACACGATCGTCCCCGACTTCCCCCTGGCCAACAAGAGCTTCAACCTCTCCTACGCAGGCAACGACCTCTAGGTCTGTGGCGCGGCCGATCTGGTGGTCGGCCGCCGCCGAACGGGTGACGGCCCGCAGCGGCGCCGTCGGCGCGCCGATAGACCGGTGGAGACCTCCGCTCCACCGATCTCGAGCGCCCACCGACCGATGGAGGCACGATGCACGCCACGGCCCAGCGGCAGGCGGCCGCGCTCACGGCGCTGACCATCGTCCTGGCGGCCGTCGTGGCCTTCCTCACCGCGGTGGCGGCCCCCGCCCAGGCCGACCCCGCAGCCCCCGTCCGGGTGCCGACCGCACCCACGGCACCACCGACCTCCGCACCGGGCCCGTCGGCCGAGGCGGTCGTCGTCCACGACGTCCCGGTGATGACGATGCGGGCCACGGCCAACCTGGACACCTACACCGGCCCTGGGACCGGTTACGACCGTGCCGGGGCTGTCCTCGCCGGGACCGAGGTCCAGGTGGACGGTACGACCGACGACGGCTGGTACCGGTTCACCGACGGGCGGTTCGCCAAGAGCACGTTCCTGGAGGCCGCGTCCGAGCCGGAGGCCGAGCCCACCACGACGGCCGAGCAGGTGCCGATGTGGACCACGGCGGCGGTCAACGCCCGCACCGGCCCTGGCGCCCAGTACGACAAGGCCGGGACGCTGACCGCCGGGACCGAGGTCCGGGTGAACGGGTGGACCGCGGACGGCTGGTACCGCCTGGCTGACGGACGGTTCGTCCTGGGCACGTACCTGTCGGCCTGGGCTCCCGCCGAGGTCCCGGCGGAGCTGGACGCCCAGCGCACGGAGGCCGAGGCCGAGGCTGCGCGCTTCGGGGTGACCGTCCGCTGGACGGACCTGCCGGGAAACATGGCCGGGGCGTGGACGGCGCTGGCCCGTGACACCGTCGGGGTCGACACCGCCACCCTGGCCGACGGGGTCGCCGTCCTGGTCGTGCGGCACGAGACCGCCCACCGGGCGATCGACGCCACCTGCGGCACTCCGGCCCCGCCGATCGCCGGGGACCGGTACGAGAACGTCACCGACGCCTACGCCGACCTCTTCCACGGTGGCATGAACGGGTTCTTCGGTCCAGACCTGGGCGGCGTCCGCGCCCAGGTCGGCTACGGCCAGCCGACCGCGGACGACTACGCCGTCGCCCAGGCGATCAACGCGGGCCGCTGCTCCTGACCGGACACGACCGCGCCGCCAGGGATCTACGTCCCAGCCGGCGTGCCGACCTGCGATGACGACTGCGGGTTGTCATCCGGTCGGCCGAATCCTCACGGCACCGGGCCGACGGTCGATGCGACTGGTGCACACCTGAGGCGGGCAGAGCAGGTTCACCTGCACGGCCGTGCCCAGGCAAGGACCCGGAGCGGAGACGATGAGACGACTGGGATTTGCGGCGACCACGCTCGGGCTGGGTCTGGGTCTGGCGCTGCTCGCCTCCTTACCAGCATCGGCGGACGCTGTCGGTGACCCCGTCACCGTGGCGGGGCCGGCCGCGGGTATCACCACCAGCCCCGACGGGACGCGGGTCTACGTCGCCGCCTACGACGCCGGAGGGCTGTCGGTCGTCGACACCACCACCGGCACGGTGGTCGAGCTGCCGGGGGTCGCCGCCCCGAACGATGTCGCCGTCGGCCCCGACGGCACCCGCGCCTATGTCACGTCGAGCACCCTCAAGGGCATGGTCGCGGTGATGGACACCGCGACGGGTGCGGTCGTGGCGGAGGTCGACACGGGAGCGTTCCCGCAGGCCGTGACGGCGACACCGGCGGGCGACCAGGTGTGGGTCGCCAACTTCGGCCGGGGACGCAAGGACAGCACCGTCTCGGTGATCACCACGGCGACCAACAAGGTGACGTCCAGCGTCACGGTCGGCAAGCACCCCACCGCCATCGCCTTCTCCCCTGACGGCACACGCGCCTACGTCACCGACGCCGACCTCACCGGCAAGGCCGCGGGCACTGTCGCCGTGATCGACACCTCGTCCCGCCGCACCACCGCGACGGTGGAGGTCGGCCGGTGGCCGACCGCTGTCGCGGTCTCTCCCGACGGTGCGCGCGCCTACGTCACCGAGGCCGACTCTGGCAGGCTCGTGGTGGTCGACACCGCCAGCGGGACTGTGACCGGCTCCGTCGCGGTCGGCGCCTGGCCGACGGACGTCGCGCTCACCGCTGACGGCCGCCGGGCGTACGTCGCCAACGCCGAGTCGGGCACGGTCTGCGTGGTCGACACGGCGACAGCCACCGTCACCGACACGCTCCAGGTGCCGCGCCCGCAGGCGGTCGTCGTGTCCGCCGACGGGTCGCGGGCCTGGGTGACCAGCCGGACGTCCGACCAGGTCTCGGTCCTCGACCTGGACGTGGCCCCTGCTTTCGTCACGTCGGCGCTGCGGTCCGGTCGGGTCACCGCCCCGTACGCGGCGCAGGTCGACGTCACCGGCACCGACCCGAGCTTCGAGGTGACCTACGGCCGGCTGCCGGCCGGTCTGACGCTCGACGCCGCGACCGGCAAGATCACCGGCGTCCCGACCATGGCTGGTGAGTCGACCTTCACCTTGACGGCGACGGTGACGGTCGCCGGTGTCCCTTCCACGGTCTCGGCCGACTACCAGATCCGGGTCGACCCGGCCCCCGCCGACCGGTCCGCGTCGGCGACCAGCACCACGGATGAGCGCGCCACCACCGCCCAGCTGGTGGTGTGGGCCGGAGCGCTCGCCCTGCTCGCCGCCAGCGTCGTCGTCGTGATACGCCAACGGGCCTGACGTCGACGCGGAGCACGATCCGCCCCAGGGAGATAGTCGGCAGGCGGGCCTTCTGGCCCCAGGTGGCGACCGTGACCCGGGCGCACCGTGGGTGCTCCTGCTGTCGTTCGCGGGCATCCGGTCTGACAGGGCTTGGATCAGCGTGTTGCCGTGCTGCGGCCCGGACTCCTGGTGACGGCTGGTTCCGGTCAGGGAGCCGATTCCAGGAGTATCGTCACCGGACCGTCGTTGACCAGCTCGACGGCCATGTCTGCACCGAACACACCGGTCTGCACCTGCAGCCCGTGCCCGCGCAGGGCCTCGACCACGGCGTCGACCAGGGGCTGCGCGACCGGGCCGGGAGCGGCGGCGTTCCATGTCGGGCGCCGCCCTTTGCGCACGTCTGCGTAGAGGGTGAACTGACTGACGACCAGGACTGGCGCGCCCACCTCGGCGGCGGACCGCTCGTGGCGCATGATCCGCAGGTCGGCGACCTTGCGCGCCAGGTACTCGACCTGGGCGGGCCCGTCACCGTCCGTCACCCCGACGAGCACGACCAGCCCCGGTTCGTCGAACGCCCCGACCACCTCACCGGCCACCCGCACCGACGCCCGGGTGACCCGTTGGACGACCGCTCTCACCAGCGGCTCGACCCGCCCTTGCCGCGCTTGCGGCTGTGCGGGGCGATGGCCGGCCGCACGTCGAACAGGTACACCAGCGCGGCGACGGCCGAGGCCAACGCCAGCAGCCCGAACGGCCCGCCGACGAACGCCCCACCGGGGAAGGGCGTGGCGATGAACGCCACCGCCACGGCGACCCCGAGGATCGTCCCCCAGAAGGCCTTGGTCCGTTTCCCCTCGGCGACGAAGGCTCGCGCCGGCCGCCGCAGCGCGTCGATCAGCGCCCAGGCGCTGGCGACGAGGATCGCCAGGTAGAACGCGAAGAACAACGTGCTCTGCAGCCAGTACACCACCCCACCAGCGTACGGGACGCCGCCAGGCAGACCCCCACGGAGGCCGGGCGAGACTCGTCAGGAGCGCCAGACGAGTGGTGTGCGGCCGCGGTCATCCCTGCCCGGACGGGAAGTCCACGGGATGCTCGGAGCCGAAGTCGGCCGAGGCCGAGACCGCACGCCAGGCGGTGGCCTCGTCGATCTGGGACTGGGAGCAGCCGAGCGCCATCGGGACCGCCCCGGCGCCGAGGAGCAGATGGCTGGGCATCCGGTCGTGCTTCGCGATCCGGACCAGGATCTCGGCGGCCCGGTCCGGGTCGCCGGCATGGCCTGCGCCTCGGGCGCCACGCACGATCGCCTCGATCGTCGCGAACGCTGGCTGGTAGTCGACCGGCACGGGCGCCAGGGTCATGGACGAGCCGGCCCAGTCGGTCGCGAAACCCGCCGGTTCCACCACGAGGTACTGGATGCCGAAGGCCGCGGTCTCCGCCGCCAGCACGCGGGTCAACCCGTCGATGGCGAACTTCGCTGCCTGGTAGGAGCCGAGCCCGGGCGTCCCGCCTACCCGTCCGCCGATCGAGGAGAACTGGATCATCCTGCCAGCGCCCTGCCGGCGCAGCAGGGGCAACGCCGCCTTGGTGACGTTGTAGACGCCCCAGAAGTTCGTCTCGAACTGGCGACGGAAGTCGTCCTCCGACCCGGTCTCGACCGGTGCCGGGTTCGCGTAACCAGCGTTGTTCACGACCACGTCGAGCCGGCCGAAACGCTCGACCCCGGCGTCCAGGGCGGCCCGCGCAGCCTGGGCGTCCGTCACGTCGAGCGCGGGGCAGAGCACACGATCGCCGTACTGCTCGACGAGATCCGCCAACTGCTCAGGCCTGCGGGCGGTCGCGACCACCTGGTCGCCCGCCGCCAGTGCCGCCACAGCGATGGCGCGGCCGAAACCACGGGATGAACCGGTGATGAACCACACCTGCGGATGAGCCACAGCTGTAGTCGAGCACCGCCGCAGCAAGAATGCAACCAGCCGCTGGCCCGAAGACCGTCTCGAGACTAGATATCGTGGCGAGACCGCCGACAGTCTATGTCCGGTGTAGTCCTCCGCCTGCTGTCAGTCGGACGAGACGGTATCCGCCGACGCAGCATCGCCCGAGCGGAGATAGAAGGTGAAGGTCACCAGGAACGCACTCAAGGACGTAGCCAGCATGTCCATAAACAGGAACGAGCCGAGAGGGGCGAGCACGGCTTCGAGAACAACCGGCGGATCGATCCGAAGCGTCAGCGCCGCAAGGGACACCAGGACGACTGCGATGCTCAGCAGGACGCTGCCGAGGATGCTGCGAAAATAACTCAGCCTCGATTCTAGCCACTGCTCCCCGGAGCGCTGGTCGTAGCTGCGGTCCCGCATAGACGGTAGCAGGCTGAAGCAGATGCTGGTCACCATCAGAAGCAGCGTCGAGAAGATGATGACATGCGGCAGCACCGCTCGGACGTCGACGATGAACCCGCCGAAGTACAGCGCCGTGATGAGGCCGGCTACCGTGGCCGACAACAGGGTGTGATGGCGGCAGAGGTTGACGACTCTCCACACCACACCCAGGTTGCCGCCACCGTGTCCGCCGGGAACTGGCGGCTCGCCACAGTCGGCGCCTCCTGGCTCGATCTCGTGCTGTCCACGACTCCCATGGTGCCGCACGGCGACGGTTGGGGGCGCCGCCTCACGCACCGGGGCGGCCGGGTACGCCCCATCCACCAGGAAGCGCGACGGGGACACCATGATCGGGATACGTCCACGAACGCGTGCGGTCGGGCTCGATCACCTCCGCATGCTGTCAGTCTGACGAGGCCGCATCTCCGGCGCTCCTTCGTCCGGGCGCAGATGGCTCGTGCTCGTCGAACTCCGAGAAATCTTGCCACCCCGACGAGATCTGATCAGCTGTCACCCCAGCAGGAAGATCGACGAATACCCCACGGTCGGGATCGAGTGCGACAATTCGAGCCGTCCCGGCCGGGATCACTGCCCGCAGAGCGGCAATGACACGCACGTTCTGATCGAGCATGCCATCAATGCCGACAGCACTGCGACCTTGTCCTAGACGCACGGAAAACCCAGGCTCACCCGGGGGGTCGATGTCCACCGAAATCTCGGAATACGGCGTCTCCTCGTATCGAGGTGCAGCCACCGAGTTCTGACCGAAGAGGTCGACCAGTGCCCTGAGGGTCGCCGGAGGGTCAAGAATCGGTGAGTCGTCCATGCTAGTCAGTATCATGCCTGTCTCTCTATTGCCTCACCCGGTCCGGTAACCCAGGAGGAACGATCACGAACCGTCAATGAACTCCAGGAGTGCCCAGGAATAACCCGGGCCAGCATCCCGCACCTGGCCATCCGGCCGAACGAGCGCCCACTGGTCGACATGCCGGGAGACCGTGAACAGCCGTAGCCTTGTACCGTCACCGAAGAAGAAGGTTGCCGACAGCGAAGGAAACTCGACATCAGCACCGATCAGGACCTTCCCGTCGAGCGCCGCCACTCCTCGCTCCATCTCGTGGCGGTCGTGAAAATTCGCGACCAGCACACTGTCGGGAGTCTCAAGACGCCAGAAGGCGAACAGCACATTTAGATGCCACTGCCCCATGCGCGGACGGTGTGGCCTCTGTTCCCCGATGTTCGTGACGAAGGAGTATTCGGCACAGAGCCTCGACCCCCACAGCGGTAACCCGAATGCTTCCGAAAGGTCAGCGCGCAGGTCTACACCAGGGCCCGCCGCAGGAGCGGATGGGTTGTTCATCGACACCTCCTGTCGAGTGCCATTATTCTATCACTCCTCAACCAGGTTCCAGGAGTACCCCGGACCGACAACGCGCACCATCCTATCGGGTCGAGACAACGTCCACTGCTCACCGCCGTCTTCTCTGCTGTAGTGCAAGAATGTCCTCAGGCTGGTGCCGTCAGCGAAGCAAAATATCGGCGACAGCGACGGAAGGTCGACGTCGCAATCGACCAGCACTTTCCCGTCGAGCGCCAATACCGCCCTTTCCATATCATCACGCCGGTCCTCGCACGCCCCCAGCACGGAACCAGGCGTTTCAATTCGCCACGCAGCGAAGGAGATCCAAAGATGCCACTCGCCGTACCACTGACCGAACTTGGGATTGCCCTGATGAGCCTGCCCCAGGTTGAGCCTTAGGGAGGAACCTGGACCAAGCCTCGATCCCCACACGGGCGACCCGAAGGCACCCGACAGGTCCGCGCGCAGGTCTACGGCAGGGCCAGCCAAAGAACCGGAAATGGAGTTCATCACGGTCTCCTACCAATCGACATCACCGCACTACCCTGTTCAAGTTTCCAGGAGTAGTTCGCATCGGCGATGCGAATCATCCCATCGGGTCGAAACAGGAGCCACTGTTCACGATCCCGCGAGACGGTGAACAGTCGAAGTCTAGTTCCGTCGGCAAAGAGAAGCGCTGCCGAAAGCGACGGGGATTCAGCATCGGAGCCAACCAGGATCTTCCCGTCGAGGGCGACGACTTCCCGCTCCATCTCATCATGGTCAGACCCGCTTGCCACAAGTACGGCTTTAGGCGTTTCGATGCGCCATGCCGCCATGTTCACCCACAGGTGCCACTGTCCGTGACGAGGGTTGGCAATATCGGGTTGCCCAAGTTCAAGCATGAAGATCGACCCAACGCCCAGGCTGGACATTCTTGCCCCCCAGACCGGCAGCCCAAACGCTCCCGTCAAGTCGCCGCGCAAGTCGGCAGCAGGATCACCATCCGGGGTCAGGAACCCTTGCGTCGCCAGATCACGCATTGGGGAGAGTCCTGCTGACACTCTGCCCATCAACCATGTAATCTACTTGGAATTGTGATGGAATAATTTCTGCATCAACGTAGGATGCCTGGACCCGCACCGAAGCGCTCTGACGGTTGCCGGTCTCCTCCACCAACCACTGAGCCATGGCTGTCAGATCGTCGGCGGCCGACCCTTTAGCAGTCGCTAGCAGAGCATGCGGGTTGACCTGGCCGTACCACGCGCCAAACAGCGCCACGAAAGGCTGCCCGCCCGGCCCGAATGTTCCAGCGGGGGCTAAGGGATCAGCAGCGATTTCAATTAGACGGGATTGTGCATCAGTGCGTAGTATTATTGCGTACAGACCATCGACTGAGTGCACAATGTATGCAGTGTTCGGTCGATAATCTTCCAGCACAATATTGGGTACCACCGGGGTGCCTCGTACCGTCTCGATATACCTGACCTGACCCGTACGATCCGTGTAACAATCTGCCTCGCACCCCCCAGGCAGAGCCATCTCATACTTTGTGTTCGGGCGCAACGTCACCATGGTCTCAGGATGCTGCGTCAAGTCCATTTTTTCGACGCCGCTTGCTTGAGGGCGAGGAGCATTGAGTGAGGCTTGCCATGCCGCCCTGGGGTCAGACAACCGGGTAAAACCACGTCGACGGTACTCTGCCCTGAGCGCCTGCATGTCGAGTCGAGGTGGGCCGTCAGGGCATGCGTCTTCGGAAAACTCCATGCCCGAGCCGATCCCCAGTTCTTTGATTAGCGCGAGCACTCTCTCAGATACCGCGAGAGATGTGCCTCCTTTGAGCCAGAAGTCATCCCGATGCGCGACTCCTTGAGGAAGGATCCACTCCCACTCCGGCAGTTGTACATCAGGCCGTGTCTGCGCCCACTGAGGATCTCGGGTCACGATCACTTTCCCCGCGAACGCAAGCCCCGTAGCCTCTTGGGCACGTAACTCGTGAGCCAGCCTGTCTGTGACAATCCAGACCGGAGATGTCGTGACAATGCAACCCCCGTCCCAGCCCTGGAACTCATATCTCATCGGCGGGAGAACTCTTGGGATACGGTCGTATCGATAGTCGATGCCGTCGCCGAACCCACCAGCGACCTCTGCCTCAAGCCAGTAGTACATGCTATCTCTCCGGGGGAAGGAAGTAGTGGCCGAGATTGTCGTCAATCACAGACGCCTGGTCTAGCAGTTCTTGCCGTGTCGGCGGACGTCCCAACTCCTCCATGCGGCGATAGAAGTCGTTCCAAACCCTCCTGGTTTCTTGGAGGTGAACCTCTCGGTTCACCTCTTGTGGTATTCCTCGGAGATTGTCGAGCGAGTGCATCTCTGATTCCGACACGATTCCGGGGTATTTCTTCAACACTTGTTGCTCCACCGCATGATGCACCACCACTCCTCTGTCAGAATACTCGGGATGGGCGTTTGACCATGTTTGTTGATAGTTGGGAGACGTACTGGTCCCGAACCGTGCTGGTTCACCCGGAACCCTAGTGCCTGATGGTCTCCGGGGGAAAGCATAAGCGCCGGTGTCGTCCATCATGGCGCGGCGTTGAGCGCGGAAGGCGGCGGGGTTGTCGATGAACTCGCGGGTCGCCTGGCGGGCGCCTCGCCCGGCGGTGGCGCCGACGCCGACGGGTATGGCGGTCAGGGCAAGGTCGAGGCCGTCCAAGGCCATCTGGCCGGGGGTGGCGTTCGCGAAGTAGTCGTGGGTCGCCTTGGAGGGATCTTGAGCGAAGGTCTTGATACCGGCGTGGTGGTCCAGGCCCCAGGTCGCGATCCCGGCGATCCAGAACGCCGCGCCGAAGGACAGTCCCGGCACCAGGGCGATGAGGAACCCTATGCCGATCGCGAGGATCATCTTCTGGCCGGGGGTCAGGGAGTCCCACCAGCGCAGGAGGCTGTCCAGGAGGCCGGCCAGCCACGACCAGCCGCTTCGCATGCTCGGCCCGGCGCTCTCGCCCAGGTGTGGCGCGAGGACCAGGGCAGCCACCAGCAGACCGACCAGCAGACAGATCGCTACGAGACGGAGCCTCCAGGCCCGGACCTGTCCGGCATGGTGCTCCATCCCGGCCTCGCGCGCGGTGCGCTGCGCCGAGACCGCGGCCGCGCCCCGGCGGGCGGCGACGATGCGCGGTTCGCCAGGGTCGCGGGTGTGGGCCATGACCGTCTGTCCCAGGTCGCGTCCCGTGATCCACACCAGGGCCAGCGCAGCGTTCAGGGCGGTGGCCGACGTCCGGCCGAACCAACGGCCCCGTGCGTGCCAGGCCGACAGCACAGCCCCGACCTGGGCCACCCACCCCCAGGCCGGACCGGGAACCAGGTTGGTCGCAGGGCGGGCAGCCAGACGGAAAGCGTCCGCAGCCAGGCACACCACGAACAGCAGCAAGAACATCGCAGGGCGGTACTGGGCCTGACCGAACCACCGCCAGGGAACCTGCAACCACCACGGCACCGCCGAACCCTCGGCCAGCCACGCGTCCCCGGTGACGATCCGGGCGTTGCAGGCCAGGTGGTCCGACATCATCGTGACCAGCACCACCAACGGGACCGCCATTGCCGCAGGACGCACCACGGCACGCGCCAGCAGCGACCCGGCCCGCGCAGCCCGCCACGCCACCACTGCCAGCCCGGCAACCCCACAGACCAGCGCCGTCGTCATGGCGTGCCCGGCGAACACCACCGGCTTGGCGGTCCACGCGGCCAGGTTGACCATCTCGGTCGGGATCGGCCACACCCTGAAGTGCACGTACACGACAGGAATGCCGTTGCTGTCGAGGTCGTACAGCAGCGACGCCAGCCCCTTGTTGTCATTGGTGACCCAGTTCGTGCGCCGTATCGCCTCTTCGACGGCTTCGAACGCGGCCCCCGACGCCAGGCCCAGCAGCAGGAAGTCGACCGCTGCGAATCGCGACACCCGCCGAGGGGCTGCCATGGCCAGCACCACCACCGGGACGACCTTCAGCGCCTCCTCGCCCATCCCGGCGACGAAGGTCATTGCGCCCTGACCCAAGCCCGCCATCCCGCCCAGGTCGGCCGACACTGACCGCAGCATCACCCCCACGGCCATCGACCACACCGCACAGGCCGAGAAGAACCGCATGAATCCTGACCAGGTCAGCGTCTTGGTCCGGGCGAGGAAGAACCAGGCCACCACCACCCACAAGGTCCCCAGCCACACCCGCACCCCCGCCCCGGTGTCCGGCAGCACCGCGACCATGACCAGCAGGTACACCGGCGCCAACCAGGCAACAACCGTGCGCACCCGCCGCACCCGCCGGGCCAGGGTCGGATGCTCGGACATCCAGCGTGCCCGGCGCTCGGCCCACACCTGCCACCACTCGCGAGGCGACGCACCGGCCGGCCGGCTGCCGTCGACCGCCACGACTGACATCGCACCCCCTCCAGGACGAACCAGGACAGAGCGAACTTATCACCCCATGATCTGACTGTCAGTGCCTCGACCGTCGATGTGCGTCATCACCGAAGCGCGACGGTCGACGGCACCGGCCCGGGTCCCTCCACCCGACGTCGGTGCAGCGTGCACGACATGCCGGTGTCCGACGTGCCCGAGCTTGACCTGGACACCTCGGGTGCGCGGTCGCGGCGAACTGCGTGGTGGAGGTGGCCGGGATGACCAGCGCCCGTGGCGTTGTATCGGAAACGGTCGCTACCGACAATCTCAGGCATGCGACCTATCTCACGAAAGCACCGTGCAGTCGCAGCAGGCTGTTCCTACGAGCCGAACCGTCGAATCTTGCCGGGTCGTCGACCAGTGCCCGCTCCGGCGCCTTGCCCAGCTAGCCTGTCGCTTTGTGCCGGGCGGTCACGCGGGTTAACAATTCCTCGACGCCGGGTCCCGTGAGGTCGCTGAGAGCGGCCGGGCGGCCGCCGATGACCATCAGCAGGGCCTCGCCGGGCCCGTGGACCTCGGGGCCTTCACCGTGGGCCCAGTCGAGGTCATCGGCGACGAGACGCAGGCCACGCACGTTGCGGCGGCTGGACAGGGCCTGCGAACGCAAAGATCCGGGGGGACCACCGCGAGCCGCTCGCCTGGTACCTCGCGCTGAGCGCCCAAGGCCCGTCGGATGTCCTGGTGGTGCATCACCCCTTCGATGAGCGCCATCCGGCCACCCTGGATGGCTGTGATGCCATGGGGATACAGATGATCGCGGATCGTTTGCACCACGCCTGCCGGCGTCGGGGTGGGCGCCGGCCTGCGCAGCAGGCGCTGCGCCAGCACACCGCCCAGGCCGAACTGGTCGAGGCTGATGAGGTGCGCGGCGGTGTCCAGCACGCTCCACCCGTCGCACAGGGACGGTGCCTCCCACTGCTCCGGGGTGAGCGTCTCGAGGAAGGCGGCGAGGTCTCGCCGCTCGTCGGCAACCATGGTCACGATGTCAGACATGGGTCCTGCTCCCTCGTGCTTCGGGTCGGTGTCGAACGGCTGGCCACTCATCAGGTGATTCCTTTCTCCTGGCTCGTCGAAGGGTGCTGTCGTGACGTCGCTCCACCCGATCTACCGGGTGGGCCTTGCGAATGCTCGGCGCTGTGCACGTGCTCGCTGTCGAGCTGGGCGGTGATGGAAGGCCCCAGCATGCGGGCCAGCTCCTCCAGGCCCATCTGAGCCGTCGGGCCGGACGCGATGACGTGTCGAGTGATCGCGACGCCGAGCAGCATCCCCCCGACAAGGGCGAGATGGGGGCGCGGTGTCGCGAAAACACCAGTGCCGAGGTACTTCTGGGTGAGTCCCAACGCTTGCGGCGAGCCGATCGCCCCGCGGACCATGGCCTGCAGCGCTGGCCCCACCTCGGGGGACTCCCACATCTCCAGGTAGGTTCGCGCCACCGCCACCCCCCGGCCTTCGAGGCTCTGGACGGTCGTCTGCGCCAGCAGTGTGGGCAGCGTGACGTCCAGGCTCTCCAGCACAGCCGAGAAGAGCCCTTCCTTGCCGTTGAAGAACCGAACGACCAGGGCGGAATCCACGCCCGCCTCGGCGGCGACCGCCCGTATCGTCGTCTTCTCGTAGCCGACGGACGCAAAGAGCGTCCTCGCGGCAGCCAGCACCTCACCGCGGCTGGACTGCGTGCCGGGCCGCCGACCACGACGGCACGACCCGGCACCCTTCGACGCCTGGTCGGCTCCCATAAAAAATCATCGTACGATGATATTCGGTGGAACGCAACGGTCTGTCGCCTCCGCCGTGATGGCGCTGACGGCGCTACGGCTGCTGGCCATGCCCTGGCCGACAGGACAGGGCTAGCGCCAAGAAACGTCCGGGATCGGGGGTTCGGAGCACGTCAGGTCCGTAGCAGTGCCGACAAGCATCCCGGCCAGGGCAACGAAACGCCGAGGTGGCGACCCCGGGGTCCAGTTCGAACCTCAGCGCGACTGCCGGGGGGTCACGGGGGATCGCCCCCGTGCGGGTGCGAGGCCAGGCCCCGCACAACATGACGAGAGCGACGCGGCCTGCGCTGTTCCGCAGGCACACGTCGCCCTCGATCGAGTGGAGCTGACCGGACTCGAACCGGCGACCTACTCGTTGCGAACGAGTCGCGCTACCAGCTGCGCCACAGCCCCAGAGCCTCGTCAGGGTAGCACCTGAGCGCGGGCCGGGTCACACCGAATCCGTTACAGCCCCGAGGCGCGGCGGCGCTCCAGGACGGCGTCGAGGTCGATGCTGCCAGAGGTGACAGGTTCGGGCTCGGAGGCGGGTTCGAGGAGCGGTTCGGTGGGTGCCTGGTCGGCGGAGGTCGGTTCGCTGAGCGGGGCCGGGTCGGGGCGCGGCACCGCGGGCTTGAGCGTGTACGCGGGGGGTGGCACGTCGACCGGTTCCCAGTCGGCAGCGCGCTCGGCTGCGACGACCGGCTCGGACGGGCGAGCACGCTCGTCGGTCGCTCGCCTCGACGGGGTCGACTGCACCGGGCCGGACGTGGTCGACGGTGCCGGGGGGCGGGCGGCCGGGGTCGGCCCGGAAGCGTGACGGAGGGACGTGGCGACGTCGCCCCGGTCGGCGACGATGACGTCGAACACGTCGGTGACGTGCTCCGACGGGCGGACGGCGCGGCCGACCGGCCCGCTGGACAGGGCGGTCGTGGCAAGGTCGACCCGCGGTCGGGTCGACCCGACGGCCGCGCGGGGGGCTTGGCGGCGCACCTCGGTGCTGCGCGGTGCGGCGGCCCGCCGGGTACCCGAGCTGCGCGGGACGACGGTCCGCACCGACCCGGTGCGGGCCTTGGCGGCCTGACGCTCGGCGTCGTCGACCATCTGGCGCCACCGTGCGTCGTTGTTCGTGCCCGCGACGACAGCGAGCCGTCCGGCGACGAGCGTGACCACCAGCAACGCGGTAGGTATCGCCCCGGCGTACCACGGGACGGTCGTGAACCCGACCACGGCCCACCCGGCAGAGGTGGCGACGAGCAGGAGAGCGGCGAGCAGGCCACGACGACGGGCCGCAGCAGCGCGGCGCGACTGGGCGGCGGCGAAGCCGGCTCGGATCCGGGCCACCTGGCGGACGGCGTCGGCGCTGCGACGTTCCGCCGCGGCATGGGGTCGGTCCACGGCCTCTCCTTCATCTCGGACGGACAGGACGGCGAGCTGCTGACCGCGCCCGGGCGTCAGCAGCCCGGCGGCAGACCTGGACCCTAGGCAGCCGCTCGGCCGTGTCCGCGCCGACCGGTTGGGCCGACGAGCGGCCCGCCGCGACGTCACGGCGACCACCCTCAACCACCGGGAGTACCGGTCGTCGACGCACGAGTCGAGCAGCTGTTGGCGTTGCCGCAGCACCTGCGGGACCAGGAACACCACCCACAGACCCACGAACGCGAGCGCCACGGGACCTGCGAGACCTTGCACCTCACGACGGTAGGCGCCAAGGCTCGCCTGACCGAGCACCCCAGCGGCGTGTCGCCTTGCCCGGTCCGGCTCGCGTCATTTCGTCCTGGTCGACGGCTGGTCACGACCCGGGTGCCGACCCCTCGGCGCGGGTGGCGTGCCAGCGGGCCAGCAGCCCCTGAGGGACCTCTTCGGCGGTCAGGGCGAAGGTACGGTGGTCCGCCCAGCGCCCCTGGATGTGCAGGTAGCGCTCGCGGACGCCTTCGTCGCGCAGGCCGAGCTTGGCCACGACGCGCAACGACGGCTGGTTCTCCGGCCGGATGTTGATCTCCACGCGGTGCAGCCCCAGCCGGGTGAAGCAGTAGTCGGTGGCCAGGGCCACGCTGGTGGGGATGATGCCCCGCCCGGCGACGTGCCGGGACACCCAGTAGCCGATGGACGCCGAGCACAACGACCCGTAGGTGATCGACGAGACGGTGAGCTGACCGACCAGCTCGCCGGAGTACGTCACCGCGAACGGCAGCGACTGGCCCGAACGGGCCTGGGAGTTCAGCGACCCGACGTACTGCCAGAAGGTCGGCACGGGCCCGGAGGCCGCCGGGCTGGTGGCGTCCCACGGTTCCAGCCAGGCCGCGTTCGCGGCGCGCAGCGACAACCAGTCCGCCTGGTCACGACGTCGCAGCGGACGCAGCCCCACCTCCCCGTCGGCCAGGCGCACCGGCCACCGCACCCCGGTCATCCGTCGAGCACCAGGCACTGGAGCACCCGCCCCACCTCGACCCGCTGCTCGGCCTCGGGGACCACCACGAAGGCGTCGGCGAGCGCCACGTCGGACAAGGCCGGCGACGACGGGTCTGCGAGCACCGTCGCAGCGTAGCCGGTCTCCGGGTCGCCGACGACGGTCGCCGGCACGAACTGGCGCAGCCCTTCCGGCGAGCGCCAGCCCGAGGAGACCCGGGCCGGGACCGAGGGCCGGTGGATCATCGCCCGACCAGCCATGGTGCGCAGCGCCGGACGGACGAACACCTCGAACGCGACGGTCGCCGCCACCGGCTCGCCGGGCAGTGCGAACACCGGCACGTCCCGGCTGGTCCCGTGGAGCGTGCCGAGGCCGAACCGTCCGCCCGGAGCCACCGCCACCCGGTCGACCCGCACGTCGCCGACCAGCGGCAGGACGTCCTTGACGGTGTCGTGCGCCAGCTCTGACAGCCCGCCGGTGACCACGACGACGTCGGCCCGGACCAGCTGGTCCTCGATGGTCTCGCGCAGCACCGACCGGTCGTCACCGACGATCGGGACGGCGATCGGGGTGGCACCGGCGTCGCGCACGGCCGCCTCCAGGGCGAACCGGTTCGACTCGTACCGTTGCCCCGGCACGACCTGGACGCCGCGAGCGCCCGGCTCGACCAGCTCGGCGCCGACAGCCAGCAGCACCACCCGCGGCGACGGGTGCACCGTGAGCCGGGAGCGCCCCACCGCGGCGGCCAGGCCGAGCTGGCGGGCACCCAGCCGGGTGCCGGCGGCCAGCACGACCGCCCCGCCGCGCACGTCGTGACCGGGCGCGCGCACGTGCTGACCTGGGGTGAGGCTGTAGGGCACGGTGACGGTGACGGTGCCCCGGTCGGTCGCCCCCAGGGGCACCACCGCGTCGGCGCCGGGCGGCAGCGGGGTGCCCTCCCCGACCCGGACGGCCTGGCCGGGAACCAGCCGCGGCAGCCGGTCAGGGCTGGGCCGCAGATCCGCCACCACGGGGAGCGTCTCGGTCCCCGGAGCCAGGGTGTGACGCCCCCGACCTTCGTCCCCCGGTGCGGTCGGACCGGCGAGCAGCGCGTAGCCGTCGCAGTCCGCCACGGCCACCGGCGGCACGTCGGCGGGGGCGACCACGTCGGCGGCGAGCACGCACCCGGCGGCGTCGCGCAGCACCACGTCGAGCGGTTCGACCGGGCCGACCATGGCCAGCACGGCGGCCAGATGCTCCTGGACAAATCTCACACGGGCATTCTGCCCTCTACCTATCCGGGGCGCAGTCACGTAAGACTATGTCCGTGCCCCACGCCCAGCCGTACCCGCTCGCGCACGAGACCGACGAGACCGGCGACCACAAGGACCGCTTCCGGGTGGCGATCCGCGACTCTCGACGGAACCGGTCGGTGCGACGCCTGAACCACGCCGGCACCGGCCTGGCCCACGTGGTGCGGCTGATCTGCCAGGTGCTCGAGGCCAGGACGGTCGCGGCCTACGTGTCGATGCCGGGCGAGC
>JAVBSR010000173.1:0-3855 GCA_031556715.1 Cellulomonas sp. | reverse complement strand
CAGCCCTACCTCAGCGACACCGCACGCGCCGCGACCTACGACGCATGGTTACATCACTACAACCACCACCGACCCCACACCGGCATCGGCGGCCAGACCCCATCAGAGCGCGTTCACAACCTCACGGGGAACTACAGCTAGACCTCGAACGGCCCCTCGGCCAGGGCACGCAGGGCGGCGATCTCCGCGGCCGGGTCGTCTGCCCCGTAGACCGCCGACCCGGCGACGAACACGTCCGCCCCGGCCCGGGCGATCCGGGCGATCGTCGCGCGGGACACCCCGCCGTCCACCTGGACCCGCACCGTGCCCGGGCCGCCGGCCGACCCGATCACCTGACGCAGACGCCGCACCTTGGGCAGCGTGCCCTCGATGAACGACTGCCCGCCGAACCCGGCGTCGACGGTCATGACCAGCACCATCTCGAACTCCCCCCGCAGGTCCAGCAGGGGTTCCACCCCGGTGGCCGGTCGCACCGCCACCGCGGCCCGCACCCCGTCAGAGCGCAGCTCACGAGCCAGCCGGACCGGCGCCTGGGCGGCCTCCAGGTGGAAGGTCACCGAGGCGGCCCCCGCCTCGGCGTACAGCGGTGCCCAACGGTCGGCGTCCTCGACCATGAGGTGCACGTCCAGCGGCACCGGTGAGACCTGCGCCAGGCGGGACACCACCGGCAGTCCGAGCGTGAGGTTCGGCACGAAATGGCCGTCCATGACGTCGACGTGCGCGGCGTCGGCTGTGGAGATCCGCGCCAGCTCGGCCTCGAGGTTGGCCGGGTCGGCGGACAGGATGCTGGGGTTGATCTGCACCGTCATAGCGTGGTCCAGCCTACCGGTCGGGCCCGACGGTCGCCGCACCGCGTGGTCCGTACGGGTTGCCGCGGGCACCACGGGCCGACGTCACGGCACGGACGACCGCCTGGTCGCGCAACGACAGGCGTAGGTCGGCGCTGAGCTGTCAGGCCGTCCGACGCAGCAAGGTCAGGAACATGGCGTCGGTGCCGTGCCGGTGCGGCCACAGCTGGACGGCCCCGGACGGGGTCCGCGCGTCGGCCAGGGGCTGGCCAGCACCGAGAACCTGACCCAGGACCGGTCCAGCGTCGACCACCGCGACCTCCAGCCCGGCCCGTGCGGCGGCCCGCCGCGCGTCGGTGACCACCAGGGACGTCTCAGCCAGGTGCGGCGAGCAGGTGACATACCCGACCACCCCGCCGACGCGCACCGCGCGCAGCGCCGAGGCCAGCAGCGCACGCTGCAGCTCGCCCAGCGGGGCCAGGTCCGCCGGGGTGCGACGCCAGCGCGACTCCGGACGCCGACGCAGCGCACCCAGCCCGGTGCACGGGGCGTCGACGAGGACCCGGTCGTACCGGCCCGGTTCGCCGTCGCCGACCTCACGGCCGTCGCCGGTACGCACCTGGACGGACGTCAGCGCCCGCACCGACCGGGCCACCAGCCGCACCCGGTGCGGTGCCACCTCGTTGGCCACCAACCGCGCGCCGCGCTGCGCGGCCAGCGCACCGAGCAGCGCCGCCTTGCCGCCAGGCCCGGCGCACAGGTCGAGCCAGGCGGTGTCCGGGCCTTCGACGGGTGCCGCGGCCAGCAGCAGCGCCACCAGCTGACTGCCCTCGTCCTGCACCCCGGCGGCACCGTCGCGCACCGCGGCCGATGACGCAGGGTCTCCCCCGGGCAGCACCACGGAGGTGGGCACCAGCCCGCCCGCGGTGCCCCCGACCTGCTCGGCCAGGCCCGAGGTGGAGATCAACCCAGGCCTGGCGGCGAGCGTCACCCGCGGTGGTTCGTCGTCGGCGGCCAGCAGGTCGGCCAGCTCGGCGGCGTCACGACCGTGCCCGACCAGAGCCTCACGCAGCGCGCGGACGATCCACGCCGGGTGGCTCCAGCGCACCGCCAGCCGGGCGTCCGGGTCGTCACCGGCGGCAGCCTCGGCCCGGTCCAGCCAGACCGGGGCCGGATCGGCGGCGACCTTGCGCAGCACCGCGTTGACCAGCTGGGCCGGTCCGGCACCGACCTGGTCCCGGGCCAGGCCCACCGTCGCCGAGACGGCGGCGTGATCGGGCACCCGCATCGCGAACAGCTGGTGCACCCCCAGCCGCAGCACGTCGAGGACGCGGTCGTCCAGCCGGTCCAGGTCCCGGTCGACCACCAGGGCGAGCACGGCGTCGTACCGGCCACGCATCCGCAGGGTGCCGTAGGCCAGCTCGGTGGCGAAGGCCGCGTCCCGTCCGCTCAGCCGACCGGCGGCCAGCACCGTCGGGGCGACGAGGTTGGCGTAGGCGTCGGCGTCGGCCACCTCGCGCAGCACCTGGTAGGCCGCCTGGCGTGCCGGGTCGGCGGTGCGTGACCGGGCCGACGGGGCCTGGGCGCCACGCTGGGTGCGGCCGGTCGCCCGGGCCGCGCCCCGCTGGCGGCCGCGGGCGTCGCGACGGTCGTCGTGAGGACCGTCGGCGGCGTCCCTCCGACCTCCGGCTGGTCTGCGCTGGTCGCCAGGTCCCGACCGATGGTCGTCGCGACGACCGCGGGCGTCCTTGTGGTCGGTCACGGGAGCGGGCTGTCGTCAGCGCTGAGCACCGGGCCTGCTCCGAGCACCGTGCCCGCGTCCAGCCGAGCGCCCCGCGCCCAGTCCGGGGCCGGCATGGCGCGACGTCCCGACGGCGTCACGGTGCTCAGCCGCACCGCGTCGGTGGCGGTGCCGACCAGGACCTCCCGGCGACCCACCAGGACCTGCCCCGGCGCCAGGCCAGCAGCCTGCTCGCCGGGCGGCACCACGGTCACCGGGCCGATGCCCAGCCGAGCTCCTGCCAGCGTGGTCCAGGCGCCGGGCGCCGGGGTGCAGGCCCGGACCCGACGGTCCACCGCCATCGCCGGATGCGCCCACCGCACCTGGGCGTCGTCGGTGGTGATCTTGGGGGCGTGGCTCACCCCGTCAGCGGGCTGCGGGACGGGCACCAGCACACCGTCCTCGATGCCGTCCAGGGTGCGCACCAGCAGGTCGGCCCCGGTGGCGGCGAGCCGGTCCAGCAGGTCGCCCGAGGTGTCGGTGGCCCGGACGGTCTCGGTGACCAGGCCGAACGTCGGCCCGGTGTCCATGCCTTCCTCGATGCGGAAGGTCGTGGCACCGGTCACCTCGTCGCCGGCCAGCACCGCGTGCTGCACCGGTGCGGCACCCCGCCAGGCGGGCAGCACGGAGAAGTGAAGGTTGATCCACCCGTGCCGGGGAAGGTCCAGCACCGACGCGGGCAGCAACGCTCCGTACGCCACGACCGGTGCGGCGTCCACCGCCAGCTCGGCCAGCCGGGCCACGAACTCCGGTTCGGACGGCCGTCGTGGCGTCAGCACCTCCAGCCCGACCTCCCGCGCCATGGCACCGACCTCGCTGGGTCTGGTGCCCCTCCCCCGGCCCGTCGGTGCGTCCGGCCTGGTCAGAACGGCGACGACCTCGTGTCGCGAGGCGAGCAAGGCCTCCAGGGCCGTCACGGCGGGCGCGGGTGATCCAGCGAAGAGCAAGCGCATGCCCTGATCCTAGGTGTCCGAGGTCTCCGCGCCTGAGCGCGACAGGTCCCAGAACTGTCGCAGCAGGGCGGTGTTGGCCAGACCCTGGGCCGAGTCGCCCTCCTCCTCGAGACTGCTACGGACCTCGGTGTGCAGGTCCTCCATCTGCGAGTCCAGGCGCCAGGCCGCCTCGGCCGCGTGAGTCAGGTCGTCGGCCACGTGGCTGGGCACGTGGCCGTCGAACTTGTAGAAGATCTTGTGCTCCAGGCTGGCCCAGAAGTCCATGGCGACGGTGCGCAGTTGCACCTCTACCGGGACGGTGACGGTACCGCTGGACAGAAACACCGGGACCTCC
>JAVBSR010000018.1:0-41451 GCA_031556715.1 Cellulomonas sp. | reverse complement strand
CAGCCCTACCTCAGCGACACCGCACGCGCCGCGACCTACGACGCATGGTTACATCACTACAACCACCACCGACCCCACACCGGCATCGGCGGCCAGACCCCATCAGAGCGCGTTCACAACCTCACGGGGAACTACAGCTAGCCGTCGACCGGGCCTGTGCCCTGCTCGGTCCACCCGCCCGGAGCATCCGACGGGCTACGGGACCCTGGTCATCCGCGCGGAGGCGTACGACTGGAGAGGCTGCCCGAACGCGGCCAGGTCGAAGGCCCACATCAGCTCGCCGTCGACCAGGCCGAGCATGCGCCGCCCGGCTGTGACGTCCGCGCCGGTCTCGGTGCGTGCGACCAGGTCGGAGACGAGGTCGATCCGGGCGCCGGCGACCTGGCCGACGTACACCGCGACATGCCCCGAGGGGTCGGCGACCAACAGCTCGACAGGGTGGGCCGGGCCGTCGCCGTCGTGCGGCGGAACCCGCCACCATCCGGTCTCGACGACCCACGGGGGCCCGTGGGGCAGATCCCCGTCGGGCACGACCTCGTCGTCCGGCCACCACCGGCAGACCCACGACAGGTACGGGCCGCCGTCACTGGCGACCACGACGTCCGCGACAAAGCCCGACTCGGGTACGCCGGGATAGCCGTGCGCCCCCCGGCCACGCCATGACCCGACCAGCCACGCCAGAGGGTACGTCTCGGGTGCGAGCCCCTCGGGCAGGGCGAACAACTACTTGCGCACCAGCCGGACGACGACCAGACCGGCGAACCACACGATGGTGACCGTGGCAGCGAGCAACAACCCGATGAAGAGACCTTCGACCATGGCTTGATCCTACCGGTCCTTTCCTGCGCCAGACCAGAGGTGAGGGCGAGTCCACGGCCGTGATCCTGGGTGGCGGGCCTTCGACCGGCCGCGCCCGCCGCGTGCTGGCGGTGCCGGGGCCGAGCAGCCCAACCCGCTAACCCTCCCGGTCGACCCGGCGGGCGGCCCGGACGGCCAGGACGACCAGCGCGACGGCTGCGAGGGCCCCCAGGCCCACGAGGAGCACCCCGCCGACGTTCACCGAGCTGCTGGCCTCGCCGCAGGCTCTCAGCCCCTCGATCGGCTTGTCGGCCGCATCCATGCCCTGACCGGTGGCGGTGTCGTAGCAGTCGTTGGCGGCGAACATCGCACCGGCGACGACGACGACGAACGTGACCGCACCGACCACGGAGGCCGCGACCGACGCAACCTTCTCCCAGGGCTTCCACAGCGCCGACAGGCCGACGAGCACGCCGGCGGCGACCAGCGCGACGACCGGGAGCAAGAAGATCGACCCGACGATGCCGACCACCTGGAGCAGCAGCACCACCGGCGCGACCCAGCCGCCCGCGAGACGCCGCGACCGGCCTGACGTCTCGGTGGCACCGGCGACGTCCTCCACGGTCCCGAGGCGGTCGAGGATCGCCTGGACCTGCGCGGCCGTCGGGTCGGGCCCGACCGCCGCGAGGGCGTCGTGAAGGTGCTCGCGCACGCCCTGGAGAGTGTCGGCTCGGGTTGCCGGGTCGGTCTCGCCCAGGCGGAGGTCGAGCTCGGCGAGGTAGGCCTCGACCTGCGAAGGCCAGGCGGGAGGGTTGGTCATGGTCAGGCTCCTTGTCAGACGGCGTCGTCGCCGGGGGGGGTCGGGGTCGAGGGATCAGCAGCCGTCCACGGACGGCGGTCGGAGGGGGGCGACGGCGGTTGGAGATGGCGCAGCGTGCCGGCCTTGCGGCCGTCGTCAGCACCCGTCGTCGGAACCCGTCGTCAGCACCGCGACGCACGGGGTGGTCGGTGCATCGTGGCTGGGATCCGTCGCCAGGCGCGCCGGGCGAACCACGCCGGCACGACCAGAGCGGCAAGGACGGCGAGCAGACCCGCGAGCGACCGCGCCCCTCCTGCGCCCGTGCCTGCCCCGGCGAGGATCATGAATCCGGTCGCCGTGACGCCGAGGCCGGCCAGGACGCCGACGATCTTCTCGGTCGAGGTCCACACGGGTGCCACGCACAGCGTCACGACGGCTCCGACCAGCAGCGCCCACCCGGAGGGCCAGGTCCACGGCGGGCCTGTCTCGGTGTCGACGACGAGGACGAGAGCGGCCCCGAGGGCCGACGACACGACGTAGACCAGCGGCACCCAGCGACCGGCAGACGCCCGCGGGCGACGGCTCGCCCGCCCCAGGGCGGCCTCTGCAACCTCCAGGGGCGGACCGACCTCCGCCAGGATCGTGCTGACCTCCTGCGACGTCGGCGGGTGTCCGAGCTCGTCGAGGCGGTCCGCGACGTGCTCGCGGATGCCTGCCAGCACCTCGGCCCGGAGGTCGGCGTCGGCGGACGCCAGCTGCACCTCCAGGGCGCGCAGGTACGCCGTGGTGGCCCGGTCGGCCGGAGGGCCGTCGTGCCGCGCGGTCACGGTTCCTCCGTCTGGGTGCACAGCACGTCGTCGACGGCGCTGCGGAAGGCCTGCCACGTCGTGGTGAACCGGTCGAGGGCCTCACGGCCGCTGGCGGTCAGCTGGTAGTAGCGGCGGGGCGGCCCGGAGGTCGACTCCTGCCAGGCGGTCGCCACGTGCCCTGCCCGCCGGAGCCGGGACAGGAGCGGGTACAAGGTGCCCTCGCCGTTCATGAGGATGCCGTCCTGAGAGAGCCGACGGGCGATGTCCAGGCCGTACCACTCGCGTTCCCTCAGCAGGGCGAGCACGCAGTACTCGACCGCACCACGCCGCAGGCTCGACAGCACTGGATCGTCGCCAGGTTCCATGCGACACATGATACCTGGCGCAACATGGATCGCGCCACGATTCTGGCACCGACCTAGACGGGTCTCGGCCCGGGCAGCCCCGCGCTGGCTCTGTGGGGCCTGGTCAGGCGAGCAGCACCCGGCTGGCGACGTAGACCAGCATCCCGCCGGTGGCGACGGGGATTACTGCCGCCGATATGGCAGGCCACCGGTGGTCCAGCGCGGCGATCGGGTGGAACAGGGCGTGCATGGCCGCGACGAACAGCCCGACGGCGAGCCCTGCCAGCCCAGCCACCTTCAGCCCGACCTCGTCGAGCACGATGCCCAGCACCGCCCCGGCAGCACCGCCGACCCCGATGATCACCAGCGAGGTCAGCCAGACCGACAGCCGCACCGCACTGACCGCGGCAGCCAGCGCCAGCGCCACCGCCGCCGCGACCGCCAGCTCCTTGCCGTGGGGCAGCCGACCGCAGGCCACCCAGCCCGCGGCGGTGACCGCCAGCAACGAGCCGGTGACGGTGCCCGAGACGGACTCGACCAGCCGGGGGCGGCCGTCGCGGCGCAGCAGCTCGTTGACGAACGTGAGCAGGATCGACGCGGCGAACACCACAGCCAGTGAGGTCAGGTCGGCCCGGGTGCCGACGGCGTGCACCGCGACCACCCCGCCGAGCCCGGTGACGGCGACGACCGTCGCCGACCCGTTACGGTCAGGCAGGTTGGCCAGCTGAGGCCAGCCGACCGCGACGGCCACGGCCAGCAGCGCCGAGACGGCGGCCAGCGGGACCTGCCCGACGAAGGCGACGACCGCGACGACGGCGGCGAGCGCAGCGGTCAGCACCGCCCTGGTGGCGAGGGTCACTGTTCGTCCGCCGTCGTGTCGTCGGGTCGGCCGAGCAGGTGGTGGGCCCCCGGCGCGCGCGCTTCCGTGCAGCGGCGCAGCCGGTGCAGGAAGGCGCACCGAGGGGCGAGCGCAGCGATCACGTCCCTGATTCTGGCAGACCGGACGCGGTGGTCGGGGGGTACCCGCGCATGAGGTTGGTCACCGCACGCCTGTCCCCGTCCGCGACGCCGCTGTAACCTGGAGCGGCACCCGATCGACGAGGGCAGACACCTCGTCCGGGTATCGGCGACCGCGACGAGGTCCGCACCGGCCGGAGGGAGCTCTCGTGGCAGACGTCCTGCTCCTCACCTCGGCTGCCGGCGGGCCGGCGCAGGTGCTGCCGGCGCTGGGGCTGCTGGCGCACCGCGTCCGCGTGCTCCCCCTGGAGCCGGCTGCGCTGCTGGACTCCCCCGGCTGCGACGTCGTCGTGCTCGACGCCCGGCGTGACCTGGTCGCCGCCCGCACCACCTGCCGCCTGCTGCGCACCACCGGGCTGGCCGTGCCCCTGGTGCTGGTGCTCACCGAGGGCGGCCTGACCGCGGTCAACGCCGCGTGGGGCGCGGACGACGTCATCCTGGAGAACGCCTCTCCGGCCGAGGTGGAGACTCGTCTGCGGCTGGTGGTCGAGCGTGCGGCCGCCCGGGACGACGCGCCCGAGGAGATCTCGTCCGGCGAGCTGACCATCGACGCCGGCGGGTACACCGCCCGGCTGCGCGGTCACCCGCTGGACCTGACGTACAAGGAGTTCGAGCTGCTGAAGTACCTGGTGCAGCATCCCGGCCGGGTGTTCACGCGGGCGCAGCTGCTGCACGAGGTCTGGGGGTACGACTACTACGGCGGCACCCGCACCGTGGACGTGCACGTGCGACGGCTGCGCGCCAAGCTCGGCCCGGAGAGTGAACAGCTCATCGGCACGGTGCGCAACGTCGGCTACCGGTTCGACCCGCCCCGCGCGCCGCGCGAGCCCGGGCTCCGGCGGGGACAGTTCGGGGTGCACGGCCCGGCCCAGGAGCCGACCGACGACGCGGCCGACCTGCGTCGCACCGACCGCCGCGACCCACGCGGCACGTTCGACGACCAGCCTGCGGGGCTCCGCAACGCCGGAGCCACGACGGGCCGTTCCCACCTCACGCCCCCGGCAGGGTAGGTTGCCTGGCGATGACGACGATCAACCCCAGCGCCGTTGACGCCTCCGTGCTGCTCGTGGACGGGCCGTGGCGTCACCGTTTCGTCACCGCCAACGGTTCGCGGTTCCACGTCGCGGTGGCCGGTCCGGACGAGCGCGAGGCGCCCCTGGTGGTGCTGCTGCACTCGGTGCTCGGGTTCTGGTGGAGCTGGCGTCACCAGCTGGTGGCGCTGGCCGACGCCGGGTACCGGGTGGCGGCGATGGACCTGCGCGGCACCGGCGCGTCCGACAAGCCGCCGAGCGGGTACGACGTCCCGACGCTCGTCGCCGACGTGTCCGGCGTGGTGCGGTCGTTGGGTGCCGACGACGCCGTCGTGGTGGGTACCGGCAGCGGCGGCGACGTGGCCTGGGCTGTCCCGGCGCTGGCCGGGGACGTGGCGCGGGCCGTGGCGGTGCTGGCCGCCCCGCGGGCGGTCGGTCCTGACGGTGCGGCGCGCAGCGCGACCACCCTCCGGTCGTCACGGTTCATGGCCTACGCGCAGATCCCGGGGATGCCCGAGCGGTCGTTGACGCGCGGCGACCGCCTGGCGCGGCTGCTGGAGTCGTGGGGCGGGGTTCCCGGCTGGCCCGACGCCGAGACCCTGGCCGTGTACCGCGACGCGCTGCGGGTGCCTTTCGCCGCCCACAGCCAGCTCGAGCAGCTGCGCTGGCTGGTCCGGTCACCGTCGAGGACCGACGGCGCCCGGTTGCGCACCGCCCTGCTGGAGGCCCGCCCGGTGCCGGTGCTCCAGGTGCACGGCGCCCGCGACGGGCTGCGCTCGGCTCGCGGCGCCGCGCTGAGCACGGCCGAGGCCGCCCGGTACACCACCGGGTACCGCTTCGAGACGGTCACCGCCGCCGGGCACTTCCCCGCCGAGCAGGCGCCCGACCTGGTCAGCGCGTTGCTGACCGGGTGGCTGGCCGGGGTGGCGCCGCTGCCGTGACGCCTGCCCGCCCGTGCCGGCACGGCGGCGCCGACGGTCGCGCCACCGGGAGCGCGGACGGGCTGCTGCCGCGCTCCTCCGGCCACACCAGCACCACCCTCGACGGCCCGGCGGACGACGGGTGAGGTCTGGCCGAAAGGTCGGCGGGTGACCTGCGCCACGCCGTAGAGTGTGACCGACGGCACATGCAGACCGTCGACTCGCGACGGAGGGAGAACGCGCAGTGGCCTCGGATATCGTGCTGCGCGCACCGCTGTTCGCCGGTCTCGGTCGGCACACGGCCATGTCCTTGGTCAACCAGATGTCACCGATCCGTCTGGACCGCGGCGAGCTGGTGTTCACCGAGTCCGAGCCGGGCGACCGGCTGTACGTGGTCCGTGAGGGCAAGGTCAAGCTGGTCCGGCGGTCGTCGGACGGCCGGGAGAACCTGCTGACGGTGGTCGGCCCGGGCGAGATGCTCGGCGAGCTGTCCTTGTTCGACCCGGGGCCGCGCACGTCGTCGGCGATCGCGGTGACCGACGCGGTGGTCCTGGAGCTGGACCACGACCAGCTGACGGAATGGCTGAACCAGCACCCGTCCGTGGCTCTGCACCTGCTCCAGGCGTTGGCGCGCCGTCTGCGCCGCACCACCGAGGCGCACGCCGACCTGGTGTTCTCTGACGTTCCCGGCCGGGTGGCCCGAGCCCTGCTGGACCTGTCCGGCCGTTTCGGCGAACCGATGGACGGCGCCGTCCACGTCCCGCACGACCTCACCCAGGTCGAGCTGGCCCAGCTGGTCGGCGCCTCCCGGGAGACGGTCAACAAGTCGCTCGGCGAGTTCGCCCAGCGCGGCTGGCTGGTCCGCGAGCCGCGGGGCGTCCTCCTGCTCGACGTCGAACGCCTGGAGCACCGGGCCCTCCGCTGACCGAGGCAGCATCGAGGTCTGGCGTCGGGGTCTGACGCCGCGCAGGCACCGGCCCGGCGAGTCCGACGCGACCGGACGAGGGGCGCGCGGCGGCCAGACACCTACCCGACCATGACGACCCGCGTCACGGGGTCTCGACGACCAGCTCCAGCTCGACCGGAGAACCGAGGGGCAGCGCGGCGACGCCCACGGCGGACCGCACGTGCACCCCGGCGTCGGAGAAGATCTCGCGCAGCAGCGTGCTGGCGGCGTCGAGCACGGTCGGCTGGGCGGTGAACCCGGGGTCGCAGGCCACGTAGCCGGTCACCTTGACCACCCGGACCACCCGGTCGAGGGCGTCGACCGGTGCGTCGCCGGTCTCTGCGGCGAGCACCTGGGCGACGGCCGCCACGGCGTTGAGCGCGGCGGTGCGGGCGGCCTGTGCCGCCTCGTCGGCGGTGACGTCGCTCCCGACGGTGCCCGACAACGGCAGCCTCCCGGCCACGAACGGCAGCTGACCGGAGGTCCACACCTGGGTGCCGGTGCGGACAGCGGGCACATAGGCGCCGACCGGTGCCGCGGTCGTGGGCAGCGTCAGACCCAGGTGGTCGAGCCGCTGCGCGACCGTCACCCGACGGGGCGTTTCAGGTACGCGACCAGACCAGTCGGCCCGTCGAGCACCGAGACGAGCTCCCACCCGTCGGTGCCCCACTGGTCGAGGATCTCTTTGGTCTTGTGCGGAATCAGCGGCAGGGTCGCATACTCCCAACGAGTCACGCCTCGCAGCCTACCGTGCAGCCGACGGACGGCGTCGCTACACCTGCACCACCGAGCCGACGAGCTCGTGACGCCACGACCGCACCTCCGGGCGACGGCGCAGCAGAGCGCGTCGCTCTCGTTCGGTCATGCCGCCCCAGACGCCGAAGTCCATCCGGCTGTCGAGGGCGTCTGCCAGGCACTCCAGACGGACTGGGCAGTCGTGGCAGACGACGCGCGCAGCACGCTGCGCCGATCCCTCCACGAAGAGAGCATCGGGTGATGCCTTCCCGAAGCCGCAGTTGGCTCCGGCTGACCAGTGCCCGTCCCCCGAGAACAGAGTCACCAATCTCAACCTCCCCCACCTATCTGCCGACCGTCACCGACCGGACCTAGAGGACCTTAGTCGGATTTCGCCGCGAGCAGAAGAACCCGATCGTGGGTCGATTCGGGCGATATGGACCCCAGATCTGGGGTCGCCCGCCTCCCGTTCACCCGAACGGGCGATACAAGCGTCCGTCTGTCAGTTCTGGGTGACCTGTTCTTCCGCCGGCCGGGGGCGCGGCGCCCCGGCCCGGCGCGCTCCGGAGCGCCCGCACCGAGGTCACGCGCGCGCTGCCAGCCGGTTTCTCGACCAGCTGGGCCGGACGAGCGAGCTGGTGCATCTCGGTCAAGTGTGCAGGTCTGGTGCACGATGGCCCAACCGGGCGGCATCGGCGCGGACGTTGACTACCCTGGGTACCGTGTCGCGAACCCTCCGTGTGCTGACCGGTGACGACGAACGCCCGCTGACCCCAGCGGCTCTCATCGTGGCCTTCATCGTCATTGCCGTCATGGGCGGCCTGGTGGCGGCGGGCCTCTCGGTCCCTGCCCTGGCTGCCGCCAACATCGGTGCCGACGCGGCCAAGACGACCTTCGACGGGCTGGGCGACGAGCTGGCCGACGTGGTCCTGCCCCAGCGGACCGAGGTGTACGCCAACGACCGCACCTACGCCGAGGACGGCACGGTGACCAACGCGGGCACCCTGCTGGCCACGTTCTACACGCAGAACCGCGTGATCGTGCCGCTGTCGGACATCTCCGTCCAGCTTCAGCACGCCGTCGTCGCCACGGAGGACAGGCGCTTCGACCAGCACAACGGCGTCGACCCGCAGGGCATGACCCGGGCCCTGGTGCTGGGCGTGCTGGAACCGGACGGCAGCCGCCAGCAGGGCGCGTCGACCATCACGCAGCAGTACGTCAAGAACGTCCTCATCCAGGACGCCCTGGACAAGGCCGAGACCGACGCCCAGCGTCAGGCGGCCTACAACCAGGCCACGATCGCGCACGGCACCGAGGGCTACGCCCGCAAGCTGCGCGAGGCCCGGCTGGCGATCGCCCTGGAGAACCGGCTGACGGCTGAGCTCGGGCACGACGGGGCCAAGCAGAAGATCCTCGAGAACTACCTGAACATCGCCCAGTTCGGCACCTCGGTGTACGGCGCCGAGGCTGCCGCTCAGTACTACTTCAGCACGTCGGCCAAGGACCTCACCTATCTCCAGGCTGCCACGATCGCCGGGATCACCCAGAACCCGACGAAGTGGGACCCGACCCGCCACGCCGACGATCCCGGACCGGCGCAGGGCCGTCGCAACACGGTCCTGGGGCTCATGCACGACCAGGGCTACATCACCGACGACGAGTACACCACCGGCATCGAGCAGCCGATCCTGGAGACGCTCCGTCCCGACGGCATCTCGGTGGGGTGCGGCCACGCCGAGGAGACTGTCCGCGGAGCCGGCTACTTCTGCGACTGGGTGTCCAAGATCGTCGTGAAGGACCCGGCTTTCGGCGACTCCGCCGAGGCACGGGCCGAGGTGTGGCAGAAGGGTGGTCTGACGATCACGACGACCCTCGACCCGAGGATCCAGACGGAGGCGACCGAGGAGGTCCAGAGCTCCGTCCCGGCCGGCGACCCGTCCGGCGTGGTGCAGGCCATGGCCGTGGTGGAGCCGGGCACCGGTGAGGTCAAGGCCCTGGCGCAGTCGACCAACTGGACGGCGACCAACCAAGGCGTCGCCGGGGAGTCGGCGATCAACCTCAACGTCGCCCAGCCGTACTACAACAACCAGGGCTTCCAGCCGGGCTCGACCTTCAAGGCCTTCACGCTGCTCGCCTGGCTGGAGGCGGGCCACTCGCTGGGCGATGTCGTCAACGGCAGCCCGCAGACCTTCTCGATGTCCCAGTACACCTCGTGCGACGGTCGGATGGGCGGCAAGTCCTTCACCATGGGCAACTCCCCGCCGAGCGCCGGCGGGATGATGACCGTGGCCGACGCGACCAAGAACTCCGTCAACGTGGCGTTCATGAACATGGCGACCAAGCTCAGCCTGTGCACGATCATGCAGCGGGCCGCCGACCTGGGTGTGGTCAAGGCCAATCCCACGTACCTGAGCGGTGACAAGAAGGGCGAACCCATCAGGGGTGAGAACGGCGAGTACATCCCGGTGCCGTTCAACGACCATGTCCCGGTGAACGTCATCGGCACCGACAACACCACCACGCTCCAGATGGCCGGGGCGTTCGCCTCCTTCGCCTCCGGCGGTGTCTTCTGCACCCCGATCGCGATCACCAAGGTGGTCGACACCGGCGGCCAGGACCGGAAGGTCCCGGACGCCGGGTGCCACCAGGAGATCGACCCCTCGGTGGCCAACACCATCGCCTACGCGATGTCCGGTGTCTGGAGCGGGACGATGAGCTCTGTCGGCAGCCCTGGGTTCCCGGCCGCCGGCAAGACAGGCACCTCGAACAACAACGAGTACACCTGGTTCGTCGGCTACACCCCCCGCCTGGCCGCTGCGGTCGCCGTGAGCGGCAGCCTCAAGGGGTTCAAGTCGGCCAACCGGCAGACCATCGCCGGGCACCGGTACGGCGTGGTCTACGGCGCCACGATCGCCGGTCCGACCTGGAAACGGTTCATCACGCGGGCGCTCGACGACGGTCAGCCCAACCCCGGGTTCGGCCAAGGATCGTCCGACCTGATCAACGGCAAGCAGGTCCCGATCCCGGACGTCACCGGCAAGTCGGTCGACGAGGCCACGACGACGCTCACCGGTGCCGGGTTCACCGTGTCGGTCGCCCCTGACCAGGTTGCATCGACGGTCCCAGCCGGCCTGGTGGCCCAGCAGTCACCCAGCGGGACGACGACGACCGGTTCGGTCATCGTGCTGTCCGTGTCGAACGGCCAGGCACCTCCTGACGCTGCCGACGGTGGCCACGGCCGGCCGGGCGGCCCCGGGTGATCTCACAACCTTCACGCCGTGCGGGCGTGGACCGCGCCCGCACGGCCCTGACTGCCGCGTCTGCCCGCAGCACGAGCGGGTTCGCCCTTGTCGGTGCGGCCTGCGGCCTGGTCGGCGCCGTCGCAGCCTGGTCGCTGGTCGAGGCCCGCTGGTACGTGCTGCGGCAGGTCCAGGTGCCGGTGCTCGCCCCCGGCCAGGCTGAGCTGCGGGTGCTGCACCTGTCGGACATGCACCTGACGCCGCACAGCACCCGGCTGGCCGACTGGGTGCGCGACCTGGACGGTCTGGATCCGCACCTGGTGGTCGACACCGGTGACAACTGGGCCTACGCCGAAGCCTTGCCCTTGGTCGAGCACGCGCTGGAACCGCACCTGGCTCGCCCCGGGGTGTTCGTCTTCGGCTCGAACGACTATCAGGGGCCACGCCCGAAGAACCCCGCGCGCTACCTGCAGGCCGACTCTCGCGGCCCGTCCGACCAGGTCGTCGGCCTGCCGTGGCACGACCTGCGCGACCGGTTCACCTCGGCTGGCTGGGCCGACCTGACCAACACCCGCGCGACGCTGGAGGTGGCGGGCCGACGGATCGCGTTCGTCGGTACCGACGACGCCCACCTGGACCGTGACGTCATGCCCGGCCCGGCTGACCCGCCCACGCAGGAGGTCGACCTGTACCTCGGCGTCACCCACGCGCCCTACCGCCGGGTGCTCGACGGGTTCCACGCCGACGGGGTCGACCTGACCTTCGCCGGGCACACCCACGGCGGCCAGCTGGCTGTCCCCGGCTACGGCGCGCTGACGACCAACTGCGACCTGGACACCCGCCGGGCCAAGGGCCTGCACGGCTGGCCGGACGCCAGGCCCGACGCCCGCGGCGGAGCCGGTTCGATGTGGCTGCACGTCAGCGCCGGTCTGGGCACCTCGCCCTACACCCCGGTGCGCTTCGCCTGCCGCCCTGAGGCCACCCTGCTGCGCCTGGTCCCGGCCTCCTGACGAAACAAGGTGACACCGATCCCCTCGGATCGGCTATGCTGGTCCGGCTTCACGGGGTGTGGCGCAGTTTGGTAGCGCGCTTCGTTCGGGACGAAGAGGTCGTGGGTTCAAATCCCGCCACCCCGACCAGTGAAGGTGCAGGTCAGAGGCCGTTTTCTGGGAGATTGGAAAGCGGCCTCTGAGGTTCGTGCTCCAACCACGCCCCGATGAGTCGCGATCCGGAGTACCTGGCCGCCGTGCTGTCCCGCCAGGTCGCCGACCGAGAGTGCGCCGGGACCACGATGCGCACCCGTGCTGCCCACTTCCCAGCGGTCAAGACCCTGGAAGACTTCGACCAGACCCACCTGCCGTCGCTGCGCACCGACGTCCTGGCGCACCTGGCCACCGCGGGGTTCGTGCCCAGGGCCGACAACGTGGTCCTGCTCGGCCCGCCCGGGATCGGCAAGACCCACCTGGCGATCGGCCTGGGCATCAAGGCAGCCCCGGCCGGGCACTCGGTGCTGTTCTACACCGCCAGCGGCTGGGTGTCCCGCCTGGGCGCCGCCCGCCGGACCGGACAGCTCGACGCCGAGCTGAAGAAGATCCGCCGCTACAGGCTGATCGTCGTCGACGAGGCCGGCTACATCCCCTTCGACACCGACGCCGCGAACCTGTCTTCCAGCTCGTCGCAGCCCGCTACGAGCAACCGCCTCGTCCACCACGCCGAGGTCCTCACCCTCACCGGCGACACCTACCGCACCCGCACCCACCGGGACCTCGTCGCCGAAGCCTCGCCCCAGCGTCCGAAGAGCAGGTTCGAGGTGACCAGGACTGCTCACCAACCACCAGAACTGAAGACCAGGTGCTCAACTTTCAGCCGTCGCAACCTGCTCAAAATTCGGGCGCCGTTGACAACCCTGACGGCAGGCGGTGTGAACCTGCTGCGCCCAGCCCGCAAGGGCGAGCCCGGACGTGCAGGATCCAGGTTCCTCAAGCCCCTGCGCCAGATCGTCGAGTCGGCCAGCAACACCCTCAAGACCCACCTCGACCTGGAACGCCACGCCGGACGCACCCCCCGAGGCGTCATCGCACGCATCTGCCAGCGCCTGCTCGCACTCAACACCGCGATCTGGCACAACGACACCATAGACCCCACACCACCGCCGCAGGCCGACCTCCAGCCTCACGCCTCCACACAGGCGTCACCAACCTTCCCGTTGTGGCGGGGTGTGTAGGGGCGGGTGCGCTGGTGACAGGTCGCGACGGTCAGTACGGCGTCGTGGAAGGTGCTGGCGCGGTAGTTGGCGCCGTTGTCGGTGATCACGCGGGTGATGCGGCTGATGCCGTGCGCGGCGAAGAACGCGGTGGCTCGGCGGAAGAACGCGACGGTGTTCGCGGCGCTCTCGTCGGGCAGCGGTTCGGTGTAGGCCAGGCGGGAGAACCCGTCGACCGCGGAGTGCAGGTAGGTGTACCCGGCCCTGGCTCCTTTGGTCTTGGCGCGGGCGGTCGCCCTGGCCTGGGCAGATCCGCGCCCGTGGGCGCGCCACCCGCCACCTGCGGGGATGCGCCCGACCTTCTTCACGTCGAGATGGATCATGTGGCCCGGGTAGCGCGCGGTGATCTTGCCAGGGCGGCGGTTGGACGAACCATCAGGGTCCAGGTCACGACGACGGTTGATGCCCAGTCGCTCCAGCCACCGCCCGACCGTCCTGGTCGAGACCTGCACACCGTCGCCGGCCAGCTCGCAGGCGATGCGTGCCGCCGACCACTTGCGGTCCCGACGCAGAGCCTCGATACGGTCGACCACGACCTGCGGGGTCTGGTTGGGCGAACGGTGCGGGACGCTGGAACGGTCCAGCAGACCAGCCTCGCCGTGGAGGTCGTAGCGCTTCTTCCACTTCGACAAGCACTGACGCGACACACCAGCCTCAGCCGCGACGTGCGCGACCGGGCGGGTCCGGCAACGACGGACCAGACGAAGACGACCAGCAGGGGTCAACGGAGCGTTAGCGTGGTACATGAGGGGTAGGTCCTCCGGCTCGGACGGTTGTAGGAGTACTCCCATCCTGCCGCCAGGACCTGCCTCTCCCTCACACCCGGCCCCGCGTCACCAAGGTCACGCCCCGCAACAACTAGTCAGCATTGACTTGACCAGTCAATCCGACCTAGACTTGTGCGCACGGTCAGCGAGTAACCCACCCGCAAGGTCGTCAAAGAGTTGCGGGCAGTTGGGTTCTCACCAGCCCGCACGGTCGGGTCGCACACCTTCTGGACCCACCCGTCAGGGACCAGCGTGTCGGTCCCTGACGGACACCGGACGATCAGCCCGGGGATCTACTGCAAGGTCCTGGCAGCCCTGACCACGGCGAGAGACAAGGAGGAGGACCAGTGAGCACTACCTACAGCGCCACGGCGACCCGCGACGGTCGCTGGTGGATGGTCCACGTCCCCGAGGTTGACGGCCTGACCCAGGCTCGACGCCTGGGGGACGCCGGACGCATGGCCCGCGAACTCGTCGCGGTCACCCTGGACGTGCCCGTAGAGGACGTTGAGGTCACCGTCACCGTCGCCCCGGTCGAAGGGATCGACGTGGCCACCGCCGTGGCGGCGATCCGCGACGAACGAGCCACCGCCGCCCGCCTAGAGCGCGAGGCCTCCGACCGGGCCGCCGCTCTCGCCCGGGAGCTGGCGGGTAGGGGACTACCCATGCGCGACGTTGGCGCGATCCTCGGCGTGTCCCACCAACGGGCACACCAGCTCGCCCGCCCACGCTCCCGGGCCATCGTCGGAGGGCGTTGATGTCCCGCCGCGAGGTCGCGGGTGCCCGGTAGTCGCACTTCCCGCCGGGCCGACGGGCACTGCCGGGCAGTTCGGCACGGCTGAAGCCGTCTGGACGCACTGATCGCCCCAATCACCCATCTTCCGGTGCCCAGTATGTGCGCGATGGCAGTAGTGTCGACGGCATACCTTCGGTCGGCGACTCGCCCAACTCAGGAGTGATGTTCAGTGCAGATCGTATACGCCACGCACCTCCCGCTCCCGAACCTCACCAATGGCAGCCAGCTTGACGCCGCGATAGCGGCACTGCGATCCTGGACCCATCGACGGTTTGGTTCGACACTTGAACCCTTCTCTGGCGGTCAGGCGGATGTTGGCGGAGTGAGAATCACCTGGGACCTCATGACCGGCGAAGCTGGCGGACTGTTCGGCGTATGGATTGATCAGAGTGATTCGTATGCGAACCTATGGCGCTGGTGCACGTACGCTGACATTGGGGTTGAGCATGGCCAAGCATGGTTTCGAGTCCGCGTCCAACTTTATACACAAGAGGAAGGCCTGCTAACCACACCACAGGTACTGTCCGGGCGTCCCGGTGTCGTGCGCGAGATTGTCGATACATTCGACATCGAACTCGACGGCCGACCGCTCGGTCGACTCGCGAAGGTAACAGGCGCGTCGGCCGACGAGTATCTGCGATTCCTCGAGGACGCCAACCGCCGCCTTCCCGTTGTCGCTATCTCTGCGGATCCTAAGAATGATACCTTCCTAGATCCCACTCGAGTGGCCGATCGGCTACTGGGACTCGCTCACGTCGCGGTGCTCGACCGTGATGCCGCGTGGGATATAACCAACACCATTGGCAGGCAGCTGAGCGTCTACCAGGGAGCCGTGCGAATCTACTGGCCCGGCTTCACAACGGCCGACGAGCCAAGGCGGCACCGCCTCTATCTTGACGGAGCCCTTGATTTCCTCGGCACAGAAGGCCTGCAACAGGAGTTGTTTGACGTTCTCGGTCGTCTTGCGGGTCTGAGCCTTGACGAGCCAGGCCTTCGAAGGGCGCTCACCCTGGAGAGACGACGTTGCCAGATGGAGCAACGGGTTGAAGAACGCGCTGCGTCATTGGCTCGCGTGGCCAACGCCGCCGCGACCGCCGGCAGCGTCAGCGCGGCAGAGTTCGCCGAGTTCGCGAAAGAATACGAAGAGCTCGAAGAGGCGGCGACAACATACGAACAAGACGCTCTCGAAGCACAGCGGGAGAACAACCAGCTCCGCTCCGAACGCGACGCTGCCCGAGAGCAGGTCATTGAACTATCAAGAGCCTTCGCAGATCAGGCCGGTTCAGCGCCCGTTATCGCAGCAGCAGAACGACCGGCCCGCACAGTGGCCGAAGCGGTGGAGCGGGCACGCACTGAGGCCCAGCACGTCGTCTACCTCCCTGAGGCCCTCAGGTCTGCCAGTGAGAGCGAGTACGAAGACCCCACCCGACTCCTGGAAGACCTTCGACTCATCGAGGAAATTGCCCAAGATTGGGCGCTCGGAGAACTTGCCCAAGGTCCGCATAATGCATTCAAGCAGCGCTCCAGCGCATATCGGCCTGGAATTTCACAAACAGCCAAGACCACCTACAAATCCGACTATGAGCGGTCGCGGGAAGGAAGGACGTTTCTCCTGGGGCCGCATCTCCGACGCGGCATAGGCCCCGTTTCGGCTATCATGCGGATCTACATGTACTTCGATACCCGGTCGATCAAGATCATCATCGGGCACGTCGGTAGGAAGCTTCGCGACGACGGAAACCGGAACTGACCGCACTTCTGACACGGCTTCCCGCGTGCGTGCCGTCGAGGACGGCGGCGATCTTCAGGCACCGCCACGTGAGAGTCACCGCTCCACAAGACCGCAGGGCCTGAGGCATGCTGGGCCTATGAGTGGCGTACGCAGCCAGGCGGACTCCACCGGCGACGATGCGGTCCAGGCAGCGACAGGCAAGTCGTCGCAGGAGTGGTTCGCCCTGCTGGACGAGGCCGGAGCCGTCGGGTGGACGCACGGCCAGATCGTGGCGTGGCTGATGGTCGAGCACAGCGTGGGCGGCTGGTGGGCACAGGGCGTCACCGTGCGTTACGAGCAGGCACGGGGTCGTCGCAAGCCCGGGCAGCGGCCCGACGGCACCTATGCGGTGTCGGTGTCGGTGACGCTGTCTGGAGACCTGGAGCCGGTGAGGGTGGCCGCCATGCCGGTTCTCATCGACGTGCTCGGTGCACCGTCCGGTGAGAGCTTGACGATCAAGCGCCCGACGGCCCGGTGGCGCCCGGAGGGCACGACCCTGGCCGCGCATTTTGATCCCGTCCGTCCAGGTGCCGTGCGGCTCACGCTGTCCCAAGAACGGCTGCCCGACGAGGAGTCCGCCGCGAGCGCCAAGGAGCAGCTGCGCGGCCTGCTGAACCGGCTCCGCTGAACGTCGCCTCGCACGGGCCACTACCTTTACCCACCTGCTACCGCGGACCAGGTGCGGGAGATTCGACGACGGGCTTGAACACGCCCCCCTTGATCACAGCACCTCACTACGTCGCCGGGTGGCTGCTCGAAACCAGAGAATTCGGTCGTGCCTACGCCTTTGATCGGACGATTCGCATATGTTGCCGGAGATGAAGGGCGATGCGAGATTGTTGAGATGGACGACCACAGTCGCCACGGGCACGACCAGCACGACGACGGCGCGCGCCACCACGAGCACAGCGACGCTGGCCACGCAGGACACGGTGGTGGCGACCACGCCGCCCAGTTCCGGCGGCTGTTCTGGATCATGCTCGTCGTCGCGATCCCGGTGGTCGGGTTCAACGACATGTTCGCCGATCTCGTCGGCTACAGCCTTCCCGACGTCGGATGGGTGCGGTGGGTCTCGCCGGTTCTCGGGACGTTCATCTACCTCTGGGGCGGTTCGCCGTTCCTGACCGGTGCCGTGTCGGAGATCCGGGCGCGCAGGCCGGGCATGATGCTGCTCCTCGCCCTGGCGATCACCGTGGCGTTCGCGGCATCCTGGGGTGCCACGCTGAACCTGCTCGACCACGAGCTGAACTTCTGGTGGGAGCTGGCGCTCCTGGTGGTCATCATGCTGCTGGGCCACTGGGTCGAGATGCGTTCCCTGGCCCGGACCACCTCGGCGCTGGACTCGCTGGCCGCCCTGCTGCCCGACGAGGCGGAGAAGGTCGACGGTGACGACGTCGTCATGGTGGCCCCGGGCGATCTGGCGGTCGGGGACCTGGTCATCGTCCGCCCTGGTGCCTCGGTACCCGCCGACGGACGGATCGTCGACGGCTCGGCCAGCATGGACGAGTCCATGATCACCGGTGAGTCCGCTCCGGTCCGCCGCGTGCCGGGCGACCAGGTGGTTGCCGGGACGGTGGCCACCGACTCCGGCCTGCGCGTCGAAGTGACCGCCACCGGTGACGACACCACCCTCGCGGGCATCCGGAAGATGGTCGCCGACGCCCAGGCGTCGTCGTCGCACGCCCAGCGCATCGCCGACACCGCGGCCGGGTGGTTGTTCTGGTTCGCCCTCGGTTCCGCAGCCGTCACCGCGATCGTGTGGAGCGCCCTGGGCCAGCCGGACGCCGCCGTGGTGCGGACCATCACCGTGCTGGCCATCGCCTGTCCCCACGCTCTGGGCCTGGCGATCCCGCTCGTCGTGTCTATCGCCACCGAGCGCGCCGCGCGCGGTGGTGTCCTGATCAAGGACCGCCTGGCGCTGGAGTCGATGCGCACCGTCGACGCCGTCCTGTTCGACAAGACGGGCACCCTGACCAAGGGCGAACCCACCGTGACCGGCACCGTACCGGCCCGCGGGCGCTCTGAGCAGCAGGTACTCACCCTGGCCGCCGCGGCAGAGTCGATGAGCGAGCACCCGTTGGCCCGAGCCATCGTCGGTGCAGCGGGCACCCTCAGTCTCGACGTGCCCACGGCCGCCGACTTCTCGTCATCCCCGGCCGTGGGGGTCAGGGCCGTCGTGGACGGGACGGTCGTGGAGGTCGGCGGCCCGCACCTGCTCGAACAGCACGGTCTCGCCGAGCTGCCCGTGGCCCAGGAGTGGCGCCGGGAGGGCGCCATCATCCTGCATGTTCTGGCTGACGGCGCGGTGGTCGGGGCGCTCCGCCTGGCCGACGAGATCCGGCCCGAGTCTCGCGAGGCGGTCGACGCGTTGCACGCGGCTGGCTCCCAGGTGGTGATGATCACTGGCGACGCCCAGGCCGTGGCTGACACCGTCGCCGCCGAGCTGGGTATCGACCGGGTGTTCGCGGGCGTCCGGCCGCAGGACAAGGCCGCCAAGGTCGACGAGCTCCAGCACGAGGGCCACAAGGTCGCCATGGTCGGTGACGGTGTCAACGACGCCCCCGCCCTGGCCCAGGCCGACGTGGGGATCGCCATCGGGGCCGGTACCGACGTCGCCATCGGTTCGGCTGGTGTGATCCTGGCCTCGTCCGACCCTCGGTCGGTGCTCTCGGTGGTCGTGCTGTCCCGCGCCTCGTACCGGAAGATGAAGCAGAACCTGTGGTGGGCCGCTGGTTACAACCTCGTCGCCGTCCCCCTGGCGGCGGGCGTCCTGGCCCCGGTCGGTTTCGTCCTGCCGATGAGCATCGGCGCGATCCTCATGGCGACCTCCACCGTCGTCGTCGCTCTCAACGCCCAGCTGCTGCGCCGCCTCGACCTGAGCCCCGAAGCCACGATGCGGGCGCTCCTCGACCAGGCTCCTGCGACCGACATTGTCCGCCGCGAGACGGTGTCCAGCGTCGAACCAGGGCGCTGAGAGCGGTCGCTCGGTCCGAGGAGGCTGAGCGCTGACCGGTTCGGCCACCGCTGCGCCGAAGGAAGTCTCCGTCATGCTCTGATGCTGGCCGGTGTGAGCTGCACCGCACCATCCGGGACTCCCCTCGACCAACCCTGAGTCGACCCTGAGCTGGCCCGGAGGCTCGTCGGTCTCAGGGGTCTGAGGTCGGCGCGGGCAGGTGCACCACGCCGGCGCCGAAGGCTGCTGCCTCGGCCGGGTCGTGGGTGATCAGCAGCGTCGCCCGCTCCTCCAGGTGGTCACGTACCCAGGCTGTGATCTGGGGCTTCGCGTCGACGTCGAGGCCGGTGAAGGGTTCGTCGAGGACGAGGACGTCCGCCGGGGCAAGGAGCCCGCGCACCAGGGCCACCCGGCGCCGCTGGCCCCCGGACAGGGTCCGCACCGGGACGCGCAGCGATGCCGGCGGCAGCCCGACGGCGCGCAGCGCGTCGACCGGCGAGGCCGAACGCGGCAGGACCAGGCGGACGTTGGCCACGGCGGTGAGGTGCCCGACCAGCCGGTCGTCCTGGAACACCGCCGACCCCCGCTGGCCCGACGGTCTGGTGACGACTCCGGCGGAGGGTGCCTCCAGGCCCAGGACCAGGCGTCCCAGCGTCGTCTTGCCCGAACCGTTCGGTCCGAGCACGGCGGTCACGGTCCCGGAGGCGAGCGTCAGAGACAGATGGCGCAGCACCACGTGCGACCCGAACGCCTTGGTGACACCGGCCAGGACGATCACTCAGCGCCCCCGTCCGACAGCCGCCGCTCCAGCCCGCTCAGGCCCGCCAGCACCAGCTGCTCGCAGACGAACGCCACCAGCACCACCACCACCGTCCAGGCCAGGACGTCGCCCGTCTGCAGGAACAGCCGCCCCTGGTACATCCGCTCGCCGACGGTGCCCGAGGGCAGACCGATCACCTCGGCGGCGATGCCGCTCTTCCAGGCGTACCCCACGCCGGTGCGGCAGGCGGTGGCGAAGTAGGGCAGCACCCCCGGCACGTCGACAGCCCAGACGCGGCGCCAGCGTGGCACGCGGAAGACCGTCGTCATCTCCAGCAGCGCCTGGTCGCGCCGGCCGATGCCGGACAGCACCGTCGTGTGGACGATCGGCAGCGTGGCCAGGAACGACACGATCGTCGCCAGCCAGGCCACGTCCGCCCAGATGAGCACCAGGATGATGAAAGCGACGACGGGCGTGGACCGGATCGTGGTGATGAGCGGCGCGACGAACGCCCTGGTCCAGGGGGATGCGGCGGACAGGGCGGCGAGCAGCACCCCGACGACGGCGGCCAGGACGAAGCCGAGCGTGACCGATGCGAAGGTGCGGGCGACCGTCGTCCAGAAGTCCAGCGTCGGCACCAGCTGGGCCAGCCGGACCAGCACCTGCCAGGGGCCGACCAGCAGCACCGACGAACCGACGGCGAGCGCCACCACCTGCCACAGCGCCAGCCAGAAGGCGACCGCCGCCGCCGGACGCACCAGCCGCCGGCGGTCCCGGGCGATCTCAGCCGCGGTAGAAGTCATCGCCCGGCAGGCTCCCACCGACCGACCGCGGGTCGGCGGTGAACAGCACCTGGAGGTAGCCCTTCAGTGCCGTCGTCATCTCCTCACCGTCGAGGTAGACGATGTGGCAGCGCGGGATCGCCGCCAGCGCCACCGCGGCATCGGGCACGAGGCCCGCGGCGGCGATCAGCGTGGCGGCACCGGCGGGATCGTCGTTTGTGTACTGGGTCGAGGCTCGGTAGTCCGCCAGGAAGCCCGCCAGCGCCTCGGGGTGCGCCTGGGCGAAGGCCGTGCGGACCACGAGCACGCCGGTGACCAGCTGGGAGCCGTCGTCGGCCACCTTGTGCCACTCGTCGGTCAGGTCCAGCACCGTGCGCACGCCCGGCTGTTGCTCGACCACGGTGGCGTACGGCTGCGGCAGCACCGCGACCGTGCCGGGAGTGGCCGCCACCCGGGAGGCCAAGGCTGTGGCCTCGCTCTCGAACACGACCGTGACGTCATGGTCCGGGTCGAGGCCGTTGCGGGTCAGCAGGTAGTCCAGGACGTACTCCGGGGTGGTGCCCTTGCCGGTGGTGACGATCGTCCGACCGGCCAGATCAGCCCAGGTGCGGACGGTGTCGCCGTGCTCGACGATCTGCAGCACGCCGAGCGTGTTCACCGCGGCGACCTGGACCGCCGGGCCCGTGTCGGTCATCGTCTGGTGGTAGAGCACGGCCGCCAGGTTGGCCGGGAGCAGGGCGACGTCGACCTTGCCCTGCACCAGGAGCGGCACCACCTGGTCGGGCGAACCGTGCACCGTCACCTGGTAGTCCTGGGCAGGCCCAGGCCCGCTGGTCGCGTCGTCCATCAGCTTGACCAGGCCCATCGTCGTCGGGCCCTTGAGCGACGCGACGCGCACCGTCGTCGCACCGGACGGGGTCGGAGTCGAGCAGCCCAGCAGGAGCACCAGGACCGCGACCACCACGGCCAGGGTGGGGACGGTCCCCCGCGTCATGCCTCCCTCACCGAGCCAGGCGCGCGGGACCGTCCGGCTCATGGGCGGAAGGGGGCGTACTCGGTGTGGAGCAGGCGGTGGGCCAGCTCGGAGTTCGGCTCGCCGTAGAACTCGTCGTAGAGGCGCAGGATGTCAGGGTTGCCTTGCGACGTACGGTGCTCCGAGTGCTGGTCGATGCCGACCAGGACCTTCTCACGCCCCGCAGCCTCGCCGATCATCTCGGCCACCGGGTTGCCGGCCCCGTTGATGCAGCCGCCGGGGCAGGCCATCACCTCGATGAGGTCGTAGCCGACGTCTTCCCCGGCGATCACCCGCTCGACCAGCGGGGCGGCGTTGCCCAGGCCGGACACCACCGCGACGCGGATCGGCCGGTCCCCCACGTCGATCGTCGTGGAGCGGACCTGCTCGGTGCCGTGCAGCGTCTCCAGCCCGAAGGGCTCGTCCAGCGGTTCGCCGGACAGCTTCTCCGCCGCCATGCGCATCGCGGCGATGGCGACCCCGCCGGAAGCGCCGAACAGCATCCCGGCCCCGGACACCCTGGAGTACGGAGCGTCGAACTCGCCCGGCTCGATGTCGTCGGGCCGCAGCCGCAGCGCCAGCACCATCTCCAGCAGCTCGGTGGAGGTGATGACGGCGTCGACGTCACGGGTCCCGTCGTGCTCCAGCTCGGGCCGGGCCGCCTCGGTCTTCTTCGCCATGCACGGCACGATCGACACGACGAACAGGTCGTCGCGCGCCACGCCCGTCGTGGCCGCGAAGTGGCTCTTCACCGTGGCGCCCATCATCTGCTGCGGGCTGCGACAGCTCGACAGGTGCGGGAGCAGGGCCGGGTAGCGGCGCTCGACCAGGTTGACCCAGCCGGGGCAGCAGCTGGTGAGCTGCGGCATGACGCCACCGCGCTCGACGCGCTGGAGGAACTCCGTCGCCTCCTCCACGACCGTCAGATCGGCGGCGAAGGCGAAGTCGAACACCTGGTCGAAGCCGACGGCCCGCATCAGACCGGCGATGAACGGGCTGACCTCGTCCGCGGACAGACCGTACTCGGTGGCGACGACCGTCCGCACGGCGGGCGCGACGAAGCCCACGACGGTCTTGGTCGGGTCGTTGATCGCCCGGTGCACCGCGCCTCGCTCGCGCCGGTAGTCCAGAGCCCCGCAGGGGCAGGCCCGCACGCACTGGCCACAGCTGACGCAGTCGGTGGCGTCCAAGCGCTCGCCGTTGTGGGTGCCGACCCGCAGCTGCCCTCCGCTGAACTGGAACGCCAGCACCCCGACGCCCTCAAGCTCGGCGCAGGCGGTCACGCAGCGCCCGCAGGCGATGCACTTGTTGTTGTCCCGCATGATGAACGGGTGGTCGGTCTCGACCGGCGAGTAGGGCCGGACGTGCAGCGGGGTCTCGAACACCACCTGGTGACGGGTCGCCTCGTCACGCAGGTCGCAGTCGTAGCGCTTGTCGCAGCCGCAGCGTAAGCAGCGCCTCGCTTCGGTGCGGGCCTCGGCCTCGGTCGGCCCGGCCTCCACCTCGACGAAGCTGGTGATGCGCTCGATCACAGGCAGGTGGGGCAGCTCGGCCCGCGGCACGGGCGGGTGGGCGGCCAGCTCGTCGTCGGGAATGTCTTCCAAGGTGCGGCTGCACGTGTATTCCTCCTGGTGAGGGCGCACATACCCGCGGGTGACGAACTCGTCGATGGCGTCTGCCGCGCGCCGCCCGGCGGCGACGGCCGCGATCACCGTCGCCGGGCCGGTCACGCAGTCACCACCAGCGAAGATCTTGCGCTCCGACGACTCCATCGTCGCGGTGTCGATATCGATGTCGCCCCACTTGTTGAGGCGGACCGGCAGGTCGTTGTAGAGGAAACCCGTGTCGGTGCTCTGGCCGATGGCGCCGATGATGGTGTCGGCCTCGATGACCAGGTCGCTGCCCTCGACGGGCACCGGACGACGCCGCCCGGACCGGTCGGGCTCGCCGAGGGCCATGCGCAGGCAGTGCAGCTGCAGGCCACCGGCCGGACCGGCCACGATGCGGTTCGGCGCCGTGAGGTACATCGCTTCGACACCCTCGACGAGGGCCGCCTCCACCTCGTAGGTCTCGGCCGGCATCTCCTCACGGGTGCGGCGGTAGACGAGGGTGACCCCGTCGGCGCCGGCGCGCAGCGCCGTCCGCGCACAGTCGATGGCCGTGTTGCCGCCACCGACGACCACGGTCCGCCCCAGCGGGATGGTGTCGCCCTTGGTGACCCGCTCGAGGTACTGGATGCCCAGCCACACGCCGTCGAGGTTGTCCCCGTCGATGCGCAGCGGCGTCGCCCGCCACGAGCCGATGGCCAGGTACACGGCGTCGAAGTCGCGCCGCAGGTCTTCCAGGCTCAGGTGGACGCCGAGGGCCTTGCCGGTGACGAGCTGCACGCCCAGGGCCTCGATGACCCCGATCTCGTGGTCGAGGACGTCCTTGGGCAGGCGGTACTCCGGGATGCCGTAGCGCATCATGCCCCCGGGACGGCGCTGCTTCTCGAACACGGTGACGTCATGGCCTGCCCGGGCCGCGTAGTAGGCCGCGGACAGGCCCGACGGCCCGGCGCCGACGATCGCGATGCGCTTGCCGGTGGGTTCGGCGACACTCGGGATCCAAGGCGTCTCGCGGGCCATGTCCCAGTCGGCGGCGAACCGCTTGACGTGGTTGATGGCCACCGGGTCGTCGACCACACCCAACCGGCAGGCCGCCTCGCACGGGTGGGGGCAGACCCGCCCGCACACCGACGGGAAGGGGTTGCGCTCCTTGATCAGCCGGACCGCAGCCTCGACGTTGCCGTCGCCGACCCGACGCAGGTAGGCCTGGACGTCGATGTGGGCCGGGCACGTCTCGACGCAGGGGGCGACGCAGTCCGCGTTGTGGTCGCACAGCAGCTGTTCCAGCCGGACCGTGCGGTAGGCGTCCAGCCGCTCGTTGTGGGAGGTGATCGTCATACCCGCACGGATGGGCGTCAGGCAGGCCTTGACGTCGCGCGGGGCGGCCCGGACCTCGTCAGCGGCCCGGCCGATCTCGACCATGCACAGACCACAGCTGCCGTTCGAGCGCTTGAGACGCGGGTCGTGGCACAGCGCCGGGATCTCGATCCCCTCGTGCGCCAGAGCCTGCAGGATGGTCTGACCCTCGATCACCTGGACCTCGTGGCCGTTCACGGTCACAGCAACAGTGACGGTATCGGCCTGTGCAGTCACGTTCAGGACCCTACGTCCAACCGGCGTCCTCTGCCTGGTCAGCAGCGAAGGCCCAGATCATCGTGTCCCCTGCCGGGTCGTCGAACGTGGGCAGTCCACCGGCCACTCGTTGCCCGGACGCGGGGGGTCGAGATGACCACGGCGGCTTTCACGATGCTGCCGAGACCTCGGCGGTGGCGTTGAGATGGCGGATCTTGTCGAGCAGGACGTCGACCTGCGTGGGCCTGAAGAGCTGGTCGGGGCCGCGTGGGGCGTCGTCGGTGAACGGCGGTGACCACAGCAGATCGACCTTCATCACGCCGTTATAGGTGAGGTTCTCCACGATGAGGTGGACGAAGTCGATCTGCTGGGCCGAGTAGGTCGTCCCGGCGAGGAACTCGGCGAAGGCTTCCTCGACGGCGGTCCGTTCGAGTCCGACCAACGACCGGATGAAGACTCCGAGCCCACCCTCAGCAGCTTTGGCCTCGGCGATCTCGACGTCGGTGCCGACGCCGGACTCCGCGAGTATCCGTTCGAGCTCGTCGAGGTCTGTCGGGGCGAGCTGACGACCGCGGCGCACCTTCTGCAGTGCGGTGCGATCCTCGTGGGCGCGCAGGTAGGCGCGTGCCTTCTCACGGAACCTCTCGGGGTCGACGCCGACGTGCGGTCGGCCGAGGTCGATGATCTCGAACTGCCCGAGGGTGTCCTCGAAGTTCGTGTAGATGATCGGCTGTTTCGTGCGTGCCAGCAGGCGCACCAGCGACCGCACGCGGCGCCGAGCCAACTCCAGCAGGGGCACGGTGACGTCGACCCACCACTCGTCCCCTGCAATCTCCTCCAGCAGCACGGCCTGGGCCTTGATCTGAGGGATGTTGGTCTGCTCCAGCAGCCCGGAGGCGATGTCCTGGACCTGACGGCGCAGCCGGTCGGTGGACAGGGTCGGGTCCAGCACGCCGAGCTGGAGCTTGAGCACGATCAGGTCGAACCGCTTGGCTTTCTCGTCCTCGTCGACGACGGTGGTAGGCAGGCCTGCGAGGTGCTCGACGACGTCGCGTGCGGTCGGTTCGTCGAGCCCGGTCCAAGCGTCGCGCTCGGCGAACCGTTCTACCCACGGCCGGTGCGGGCGGACGACGAAGTTGTCCAGCGTCATCCCGGCGACCTTCTCGTGCAGGGCGGTGCGGAGGTCGTCGCGCAGCGCGGGCAGCGACGTCGTGCCGTCGTCGCCCTCGCTCGCGGCCGAGGCGCCGACTGCCTTATCGATCCCGAGAAGGAGCTCGACTTGGGCGGTGAAGATCTGCTGGGACACCGACTGCTGCACAGAGCCCTCGTGCCCAGCGGGGTTCTGCCCGAAGTACTCCAGGTTCTGGCAGAAGTCGAAGACGTAGAACTCCTTCTTGTCCTGCCTGGGCCCGAAGAGGTCGGGTTGCAGGCGGGTTCCGCGACCGATCATCTGCCAGAACTTCGTGCCGGACCGGACGATCTTGAAGAAGACGAGGTTGGCGACGTCCGGCACATCGATCCCGGTGTCGAGCATGTCGACGCTGATCGCGATGTGGGGGGCCTTGTCAGGTGTCGCAAAGGCGTCGATGAGCGACTGCGCATACTCGGTGGAATAGGTGATCACGCGTGCCCACTCCCCCTTGTACTGCGGGTAGGCCAGGTCGAAACGCTCGGCGATGAACCGGGCGTGCGCGTCGTTCTTCGCGAAGACGATCGTCTTGCCGATCCGGTCGCCACCGGCGACGCGCAGACCGCTGGTCATCAAGGTGTGCAGCACCTTGTCGACCGTGTCGGCGTTGAACAGCCACTTGTTCACCGCGTCCGGGTCGACCTCGTCAGGCGGGCCGTCCTCACCCCATTCCAGGGCGTCCCACTCGTCCTTCTCGGCCTCGGACAGCTCGGAGTAGCGGATGCCCTCGCGCTGGAACTTCAGCGGCACGGAGATCGGCGTCGGCGGCACGAGGAAGCCGTCAGCCACGGCCTGCTCCAGGGGGTAGGCGTCGGTGGGGACGCCGTTCTCCAGGTGGAACAGCTCATAGGTGTTGCGGTCGATCTCGTCCTTCGGCGTGGCCGTCAGCCCGACCAGCAAGACGTCGAACCAGTCGAACAGCGCCCGGTACTTCTGGTACACGGACCGGTGTGCTTCGTCGATGATGACCAGGTCGAAGAAGCCGGGCCCGAACCTGCGCGTGCCCTCGGAGCGGGTGTCGATGAGGTTCATCATCGTCGGGTAGGTGGCGATGAACACACGCCCGTCGCCGTGCCGGTCGGTCACGAGGTTGACCGGTGAGGACGAAGGCAGGTGCTCCTTGAACGCACCCGTAGCCTGGTTGACCAGCGCGACCCGGTCCGCCAGGAACAGCGCGCGCCGCACCCAGCCCGCCTTCATCAGCTGGTCGACCAGCGCCACAACGGTGCGGGTCTTGCCAGACCCGGTCGCCATGACGAGCAGCGCCTCACGCTGGTTGTCGTTCTGGAACGCGGAGTCGATCGCCCGGATCGCGCGCTTCTGGTAGTAGCGGCCTGCCACGGTCTCGTCGATCGGCGCGACCACGAGGCTCTTACGGTTCCCACGCTGGCCGATCAGGTATTCCGTCTCGTCCTGAGACCTGAACCCGGCGACCTTGCGGGGCGGGTACCCCGACTCAGCGTGGTCGTCCCATGTCCAGTGCTCGTAGCCGTTGGTGTAGTACACGATCGGGCGGCGTCCGTACCGCGCCTCGAGCGCATTGGCGTACAGCTTGGCTTGCTGCTGCCCGACCTGGGGGTCGCGGCGTGTGCGCTTGGCCTCCACGACGGCGAGCGGTCGCCCGTCGGCACCCCACAGCACGTAGTCGACGAACCCGACGCCCTCGGTGTTGGGCATCCCGGCGACCTCGACCTCGACCGTGTACGACGGCGATGCGCCTTCCGCGGGCACCTGGCCCTCAGCGCGCGCCCAGCCCGCTTCTTCGAGCAGGGTGTCGATGAACAGGTCGCGGGTCGTGGCCTCGTCGTAGTCGTGGGTGTCCGGGACGACCTCGTTAGTGGTCTTCGCCGCTGCGACCTTCGCCCGCAGCGCGACCAGCTCGGCTTCGAGGCTCGCGGACTTTTCCGCGGCGGCGGCCAGCCGCGCGTCCTTGTTCTCCAGGTCGGCGGCGAGGGACTGAAGCTGAGCCTGGGTCTTGGCCTTCGCCGCACCCGGGTCGGGCAGTACGGCGACGTCGTACTGCAGGCTCGCTGGTACGCTCCCGGGATTCTCGGTGTAGGTGCGGGCGTACCAGTACAGGACGTGGAACAGCTGTTGGAGCGTCACGACGGCGTCTTGGACCGACGCCGGTCGCGACGAGTGCACCGCAGCGTTTCCCTTCTTGCGGATGACCTCCATCTTGGCCTGCAGGTCGTGGCCGACCAGCTGCCGCAGGGTCGGCTCGTGGATCATCCCCGCCAGGTCGGCCCTGTAGGGCTGCTTGAGCGAGGCGTCGTACTGGAACACCCAGGTGAGCGCGACCTCCAATGCACGCCGGGCGTAGAAGCACGACGTGCGCGGGTCCACCTTGGCGAACTGCTCCGCGCGGGCAGCCTCGGCGAACGCCTCTGGGAACTCTTGCCGCAGGAACGCGAAGCTGGTCACGTGTCTCCCCAGGTCACAGCGCTGCGATAAGACTCGGTTGCCCATAGCATCGCAGATCAGGGGCATCTTGCGCGTAGCCGAGCGGGTGAGACCTGACGGCCTACTCGAAGAAGTCCTCGTCGATCTCCACCTGCTTGTACGTAGACTTCACCTGGACACCGACGCCGTAGCGGATCATCAACCGGGAGAGGCGTTCGCCGTCGATGAGGACGACGCGCGTAGCGACCGAGTCGGCATACTGGCAGGCGCCGGAGGTGAACCGCGCCGTCGTGATGAACACGCCCTGGTTCGCCTGGTTGCCGTGCAGCGCTCCGACGAACGCCTGGATCTCCGGACGCCCGATCGACGAGTCGAGGGCGTACCGCTTGGCCTGGACGTAGATGCGAGCCAGGCCGAGCGCGTCCTGGTCGATGATGCCGTCGATGCCGCCATCGTTGGACAACTGCGTGCGGGTGGCCGTGCCCTCAGCCCCGCCATAGCCCATCGTCATCAGCAGGTCGAGCACGGCCTGTTCGAAGAACGCCGGGTCCTGCGCGTGCAGTCGGGACAGCAACTCGGCCGCGACGTCGGCGTGGATACGGGCGATCCCGGTCTCGATCTGCTCGACCGGGTCGAGCGCCGTCTCCGCGTCATCGACCCCCACACCGCTGCCAGGAGCGGACACCGTGTTTGGCTTCACATGAGGCGTGACATAGTCGGGCAGAGCGCGCAGGTCGCGTTCGACAAGTCCTCCTGGGTATTCAGCCAGCAGACGACGGCCAACATCGTTGATCCGATATTGGCCGCGCGCCGGACGCTCGACCGCCCCCGCGCGGTACAGGTACGACAACGCCCAGTTCGCACGGTTCTGGTACCTCAACTGGCCCGAGGGAATCAGCGCTGCACGGTCCTCGTCGGCTAACCCAAGCCGATCGGCCGCAGCCTCGCCGATCGCCCGCGTCCGACGAGTCTCGCCGTCAGCAAGCACCTGGAGGGACGGAATCATGTACTGCTCCCACGTAGGGGTGGCCATCACAACTCTCCTCGGAACGCTCGGGACTGGAGTGCCGCAAAAAGTTCGTCGTCCGCAGCGAGAGCACGCTCGACCGTGGCACGCCGTGCGGTGATCGCGCTCACACGTTCTGCGAACTCGCGTTGGATGTAGAGCGGCGGCAGCCCGACCTTCAGTGTGAGCAGGCGCGCTTTCGAGATGTTTGGCATGCTCGCAGCTGAGCCGCTCGACAACTCGCGCACGGCCGGTCGGACGCGCGGGTCCATCATCATTGCCTGGAAGTAGCGCGGGTCGACGCGCTCCTTGTCCAGGTGGAGCCGAAAGATCAGGTCGGGAAGCAGTAGACGAGGCCGCACCTCACCCACAACGGCAACCGCACCAACGAGCTCGCGGGTGTTCTTCCTTGTCATGAGCACGTCTCCGGGCTTGACCTCATTCGAAGCCATCGAACCCACGTCGCCGAGATACGCCTTGTTCTCGTCAGGGTTGAAGACGCCATAGGTAACCGCGCCGAGCTTGAGCACGCCCCACTCGCCGACTTCTGCAGGCCGGGCTTCGCAGTTGGGACTCGTTCCGTTCCCGATTCGCCCGACGATGTCGGCAAGGCGAACGAGTTCCCACCCGCCCGAAACAGGGTTGCCAAACATGGCGTGGAATGTCGCCCTGGAGAGGACGTCGAGGTGGGTGAGGACCTGGCGGCGCTTGGCGCGGAGCCCGTCTGCCTGGTCGAGGATCGCCGCGATCCGCCGCTGGACTTCGAGGGCGGGAACGTCGATCGAGAGCCTGTAGACGTCATCGCGGTTTAGTCCAGGCACGGCTGCCGACTTGTTCATCGAACTCATGCCGAGAGACTGCAGCATCCAGAACGTCCAGCGCATATCGAGGTTGCTGCGGCGGGGTGTAACGAAATAGGCCGTGTCTATCGGCCATGCGGGACCATCGGTCCAGGTGACGCTTCCGATGCTACCCTTGCGACCGACCACAATCGTCGGGCCCGCCGTCAGTCCGCATGAGTGGCCACCCACAACGCCCCCTGAACCGACAACCGGAACCGAGCCGCCGTCACGGTCTCCCTCCTTCAGGGCCTTGCCGTAGGTGAGCTGAATCAGGTCGCCGATTGTCGTCATCCGAGCATGGTTTCCAGTTCGGCGATGCCCTTGGCGATCTCCTCGTCGAGCACCTTGATATCTCCGAGGATCTCGGCCGGGCTCCGATACTTGGCCTCCTCGTGAGGGGCTTCCTTGTACCGGTTGAGCGACAGGTCGTACCCCTGGGCAGCGATCTCGGCCTTGGGAACGACGAAGCTCTGCTCCGTGCGCGCCCGAGAACGCTCAGACGCCGTGCGCTGCACCCAGCGATCGAGGACGTCGGGGAGGTTGTTCTTGGCGTGGTTGGCCACGACGAAGGGCTCCGCGGGCGCGACGCCGAGCTGGCCGTCGTCGAGCAGCGGGTTGCGTTTGTCGTCGAGCGAGAAGCCGTCGGCCTGGACGGCGTAGAACCAGACGTCGTCGGTGCCGCCGGAGTCGGTGCGGGTGAAGACCAAGATCGCGGTCGAGACCCCCGCGTACGGACGGAACACGCCCGAGGGGAGCTTGATGACGGCATCGAGCTTCTGGTCCTCGACCAGGGTCTTGCGCAGCGCCTTGTGCGCTGTCGTCGAGCCGAACAGCACGCCGTCGGGCACGATCACCGCAGCCCGCCCGCCGGGCTGCAGCAGCCGCAGGAAGAGCGCCAGGAAGAGCAGCTCGGTCTTCTTGGTCTTGACGACCTTGAGCAGGTCCTTGCTCACGGCCTCGTAGTCGAGCGAGCCGGCGAACGGCGGGTTGGCCAGGATGAGGGAGTACTTGCCCTCATCGCCCTCCGCCGCCTCCGAGAGTGAATCACGATAACGAATGTCTGGCTTTTCGACACCGTGCATGAGCATGTTCATCGACCCGATGCGCAGCATGGTGCGGTCGAAGTCGTACCCGTGGAACATCGACGAGTGATAGTGGCTGCGCTGGGCAGCGTCGGTCAGCACGCTCGGGTGCTCCTCGCGCACGTAGAGCGCGGCGGCCATGAGGAAGCCGGCCGTGCCGCACGCAGGGTCGCAGATCTCGTCCTTCGGGGTAGGCGCCATGATCTGCACCATGAGCTCGATGATGTGGCGCGGGGTGCGGAACTGGCCGTTCTGACCCGATGTCGCGAGCTTGCCGAGCATGTACTCGTACAGGTCGCCGTTGGTGTCGCGGCGGTTCATCGGGATGTCGCTGAGCAGGTCGACGACCTTGACCAGCAGGCCCGGGGTCGGGATGGTCAGGCGCGCCCCCTCCATGTGGGCCGCGTAGGTCGAGTCGTCCTTGCCCAGGGTGCGCAGGAACGGGAAGACGTGCTTGTCGACCAGGTCGAACATCACCTGAGGCGCCTGGTTCTTGAAGTGCGACCAGCGCAGGTGCGCATACGGCACGCCCGTCGGGGCGTCACCCTTGGGGAAGAAGCGCTGGTCGGTCGAGGTGCCCAGGCGGTTGGCCTTGTTCTCCTCAGCGGTCTGCAAGTCGTCGAGCCGACGGATGAACAGCAGGTAGGTGATCTGCTCGATCACCTCCAGCGGGTTGGAGATCCCGCCCGACCAGAAGGCGTCCCAGACACGATCGACCTTGCTCCTGAGCTCACCTGTGATCACGACCGTGAGCCTACCGAGCAGCAGAGGGTCTGCTGCACGTTCTCACGACGTACGTGAGACCCGGAGCGTCGGCGACGCGACGGGGTGAAGCCGCCTCCTCGCTGGCCAACGTCCACGCTCGGTTACGGCTATCGTCCACGCTGACAGCGTCCATCGTCCACGCTTCGATGCGGCTATCGTCCACTGTATGGTAGTGTCGCCGGGTGATCGAGAGCCTCGTCGCCCGACGTGCGGAGCGCCTCGTCGAGCAAGCCGTCGCCGATACCAGAGTCGTCCTGATCAACGGCGCGCGGCAGGCGGGGAAGAGCACGTTGGCCCGTCAGGTCGCACGTCGGCACGACGGGTTGTGGCGCAGCTTCGACAACCCGCAGGTCAGGTCCGCCGCCACGTTCGACCCCATCGACTTCGTCCAGGCTGACCAGATGATCGCCATCGACGAAGTCCAACGCGTCCCCGACATCCTCCTGCCCATCAAGCTCAGGGTGGACGAGAACCCACGACCAGGCTCTTTCCTGCTGACCGGGTCAGCCCGTGTCATGGGCATGAGGCAGGTCGCCGACACTCTGCCGGGCCGGGTCGAGACGATCGAGCTGTGGCCGTTCTCGCAAGGAGAGATCGACGGGGCGCCGGACGACTTCGTAGACCGTGCGCTGACAGATCCGCTCGCGCTGCGTCCGACATCTGATCTGACCAAGTCCGACTACGTCGAGCGCATCTGTCGGGGCGGCTTCCCCGACGCGGTGTTCCGCTCCGAGCGGCGCCGGTCCGTCTTCTTGCGCAACTACGTCGCCGACCTGGTCAACCGTGAGGTGACACAGGTCGCCGAGGTCCAGCGTGCACCCGAGCTACGCATGCTGATCCAGCTGCTCGCCGGTCAGGTCGGCGGGTTGCTGGTCCCGGCGAACCTGGCCCAGGCGACCGGTCTGTCGAAGACGACCGTCTCGAAGTACCTGGCGATCCTCCACGAGGTCTTCTTGATCAAGATCGTCCCTGCATGGTCACGCATGGCCGCAACCAGGGCGGTCAAGACCCCAAAGCTGGCGTTCGTCGACTCGGGGCTTGCAGCGCAGGTCGCTGGTCGCGATGGTCGTTCCCTCCTTCGAGCCGACGCCCTGCTCGGAGGGCTTCTAGAGAACTTCGTCGCCATGGAGCTGGCTCGCCAGACCAGCTGGTCTGCAGTGGACGCCGAACTGTTCCACTACCGGACGAAAGACGGTGTGGAGGTCGACATCGTGCTCCAGGACCGTCGCGGCGCCATCGTCGGGATCGAGGTCAAAGCGTCGTCGACCGTCGTCGGCAGCGACTTCTCCGGATTGCGGCACCTGGCTGCCAGGCTCGGCTCCGACTTCCTCGCAGGCATCGTGCTGTACACGGGCGCCGAGACGGTCAGCTTCGGTCCCAATCTCCGCGCCATGCCGGTCTCGGCCATATGGCAGACCCAGACGGTCGAGAGCTGAGGGCCACGGGCGCGCGACGCGCCCGTGGCCCTCGCAGGTCTTCACCGCACTTTCTCGGAGCGTTGGTACAGGTAGGTGCCGACGACGAGGAAGACCACCGTGAGGGCTGCGACGACGCCGATGCTCACCGCCGGGTTGAACAGGACCACGTCCGAGTACTCCGGGGTTCCGGCGTACACGACCGACCGGGCCAGGTCCACGCAGTACGTCATGGGCAGCAGGCGGCTGAGCACCAGCAGCACCCCGGACGAGCTGGCGATGGGGATGATCACACCGGACAGGAACATCTGCGGCATCGTCACCAGCATGACGACCATGTTGGCGGCCTTCTTGCTCTTGATGACGCCCATGACGATGACCGCCACCGCCCCGCCGGCCAGGCACATCGCCGGGGCCAGGGCCAGCAGCACGAGCAGCTGCCACGCCGACAGGGTGATGCCCATGGCCAGGCCGACGACGAGCACACCCAGGCACGAGACCAGGGCCATGAACGTCGAGCCGAGGATCTTCCCGACGATGATCGAGTAGCGCGACACCGGCGCCACCAGCATCTCGTTGCTGAAGTTCGAGTCGGAGTCGTCGATCAGGGTCGTCATGCCCATGGTCGTCATCATGAAGAGCATGTTGACGAGCATCCCGACCAGCATGAACTCGCCGAAGTCGTAGCCGATCCCGCCGGTCATGTTCTGCATGAGGTTCCCGCCGATGAGCCCCATCATCATCAGCGGCATGGCCAGGCCCATGATGAGGGTGCCTGGGCTCTTGATCGTGAGGGTGACGTCCCGGGCCGTCACGGCGGCGACAGCCTGGGCTTCGCGACGCAGACCCGAGGGGGACGCGGTACGTGGTGTGTCGACGGTCGTGGTGCTCATGCCGTCACCCCCGTGAGAGTCCGCGGCGCGAGCGCGGTGGTGTCGCTCAGACGCAGGTAGTCGACGTAGGCGTCCTCCAGGGTGGCGGCGCCCATGGTCTGCTTCATCTGCGCGGGTGGGCAGCACATGGCGATCTGCCCGCGGTCGATGACGCAGACCGTGTCGGTGCCCTCGGCCTCGTCGATGTAGTGGGTGGTGAGGAACACGGTGGTGCCGGACTGGCGACGCATCTCGTCGATGTAGTCCCACAGGTTGCGGCGGGCCACCGCGTCCAGGCCCTGGGTCGGCTCGTCGAGGAACAGCACGCGGGGCGTGTGGACCAGGCTGCGGATGATCTCCAGCTTGCGCTGCATGCCGCCGGACAGCTTGCCGACCGGGCGGAACAGGGCGTCGGAGATCCCGACGATCTCCGCCAGCTCGGTGACGCGCCGACGGTACTCGGCGGGCATCACGGAAAAGGTGGGGCGGTAGGAGTACATCCCGTACATCGCGGCGTGGAAGCGGATGTTCTGCTCGGCCGTCAGGGTCAGGTCCAGCCCGGGCCGCTGGAAGATGATGCCGATGTGCTGGCGCACCTGCTTGGCCTGGGCGTCGATGTCGAACCCGGCGATGCGGACGGTGCCGGACGTCTTGGCCAGCGTGGTGGTGAGGATCGAGATGGTCGTGGTCTTCCCGGCGCCGTTCGGCCCCAGGAAGGCGAAGAACTCGCCCTCCTCGACCTGGAAGCTGACGCCGTCGACGGCGGGTTTCTTGGACTTCTTGTACTGCTTGACGAGGTTCTCGACCTCGATGACCGGTGCCATGATGCACTCCCTTCGGTGGTCTTGTGACGACCAGCCTGCGGGGGCTGTGTTAACGCAGCATCAACGCGACCTCAACGGAACATCAACCGAGAACGTCGTACCCTCACCAGGCGTGCTGGACACGTCCACCTGGCCGTCGACCAGCTCGACGACCCGCCTGACCAGGGCCAGCCCCAGACCGTTGCCGTTGCCGGGGCGTGCCCGGTCGGCCCGGTAGAACCGTTCGAAGACCCGGGGCAGGTCGGCGGGTGCGATGCCGATGCCGTCGTCGGCGACGCGGCACCGGGCCTGCTCACCGTCGCGCACCAGACTGACGTCGACGTGGCCACCGTCCGGTGTGAACTTGATGGCGTTCTGCACCAGGTTGGTCCAGACCTGGTGCAGCAGGTCCTCGTCGGCCTCGACCTCGATCTCGTCAGCGTCCAGCGCCACGTCGAGGTGCTTGGCCGTCCACTGAGGCTCCAGCGCCAGGATCACGGTGCGCAGCTGCTCGTCCAGGCGGAAGGTGCGCGGGTGTGTCGGCACGTCGTCGCCGTCCAGCGCGGACAGGCGCAGCAGGTTGTCGCTCAGCGTCGACAGACGGGCGGTCTCGGCGGAGATGACGTCGAGGTAGTGGATCCGGGTGGCCTCGTCCAGGTCGCCGTCGCGCAGCAGCCGGGCGAACCCCCCGATGGAGGTCAGCGGTGACTGGATCTCGTGCGAGACGTTGGAGATGAACTCCTGGCGCTGGTGCTCCAGGCTGCCCAGCTGGCTGGCCATGGTGTTGACCGAGTCGACCAGCTCGGCCAGGGGGTGGCGTTCCTCCGTCGGGATGCGGACCGAGAAATCGCCGTGCGAGATGCGGTCCAGGGCGTCGACGATCTCCTGGCCCACGGACGACCGGCTCCTCGGCCGCCCGACGATCTTGCCGACGACGAACGCACCCGCGCTGGCCACGATGAAACCGAGGTAGGCCGAGATCAGGAACCCGACCCAGGCTGGCGGGTACCCGACCCGGCTGAAGATCGCCTCGGCGGCGGCCCGACCCACCAGCAGCGCCAGCCCGAACGCCACCAGCGTCGCCGCTGGCTGCCACAGGTCGCGCGCCCGAGGACCTCGATGACGCTCGGCACCCTGACCGCCGTCTCGACGCCCGCCCCGGCGGCGCCCACCGTCACGTTCGTCGGTCCGGCCCCTCCCGGTCCGGCCACCGTCCTCGGTCACGGCAGGTCTTCCAGCCGGTAGCCCAGGCCGCGCACCGTGGTGATGCGGAACCCGTCGTCCTCGCCGAACCGTTCCCGCAGCCGGTTGATGTGGACGTCGAGCGTGCGCTCGTTGCCCTCGAAGTCGACGCCCCACACGTCGTCGAGGATCTGGCGGCGGGTCAGGGTGCGCCCCTTGTGGCTGGCCAGCACGAACAGCAGCTCGAACTCCTTGAGCGGCAGCTCGCGGCGCGTCTCGCCCCCCGGCCCGTCGCCCGGCACCGCCACGGTCACGACGTGGCTGCCCTCGTCCAGGGTGACCCGCCCGGCGTGGGCGGTCTGCTCGACGACCTTGCGGTAGCGCCGCAGCAGCGCCTTGACCCGGACCACCAGCTCGGGCCCGTCGAACGGCTTGACCAGGTAGTCGTCGGCGCCTGCCTCGAAGCCGCGCACCTTGTCGCTCAGCTGCCCCTTGGCGGTCAGCATGAGCAGCGGCAGCTCGGGGTGGTACCGCCGGACGGCCTGCGCGAACTGCACCCCGTCCATCTGGGGCATCATCACGTCCACCACGCACAGGTCGACCTGCGTCTGGCCCAGCACCCGCAGCCCGGCCCGCCCGTCGGCCGCCGAGGCCACCTGGAACCCGGCACCGACCAGCAGCTCGCCCACCAGCTCGCGGATGTGCGGGTCGTCGTCGACCACCAGCAACGTGCCCATGCGACCTCCCGCCCGCCCGCGGCGGTGCCTCCCCGCGAGTCTAGGACGTCAGTGCCGGAAGCCACCCCCGACCCGGGGCCGACGACCGGCACCGGCCTGGTCCAGGTGGTCCACCTGGGCGCGCAGGTCGACGAGGAAGGCCTCGGCCAGGTCCAGGCTCAGACCGTTACGGGCCACGATGCGCTGCACGGTCAGGTCGGTCAGGTCGGCGGGCATCGGGTAGGCCGGGACCAGCCAGCCGCGGGTCCGCAGCCGGTCAGACAGATCGTGCAGGTCCCAGGGGCGCGCCGGTTCGGGCCGCAACGACCAGGCGAACACGGGGATGTCGCTGCCGTCGTTCCACAGCTCGAACGGACCCGTGGCGGCCACCCCGCGGGCCAGGTGGGCGGCCACGTCCAGGCTGGTCTGCTGGACCCGCCGGAAACCGTCGAAGCCCAGCCTCAGGAACACGTAGTACTGCAGGAGCACCTGAGCGCCGGGCCGGGAGAAGTTCAGCGCGAACGTCGGCATGTCCCCGCCGAGGTAGTCGACGTGGAACACCAGGTCGTCGGGCAGCGACGCCTGGTCCCGCCACACCACCCAGCCCACCCCCGGGTAGACCAGGCCGTACTTGTGCCCCGAGGTGTTGACCGACACCACCCGGTCGACCCGGAAGTCCCAGGCCAGGTCAGGCTGGACGAACGGCGCGACCATCGCCCCGGAGGCCCCGTCGACGTGGATCCTCACGTCCAGGCCGGTTGTCGCCTCGATCTGGTCCAGGGCCGCGGCGACCTGGGCCACCGGCTCGTACATGCCGGTGTAGGTGACACCCATGATCGCCACCACGCCGATGGTGTTCTCGTCGACATAGGCGTCCAGGTCGTGCCCGTCGAGCACCTTGTGCTCCAGGCTGATGGGCACGTAGCGGGGTTCGACCTCGAAGTAGTTGCAGAACTTCTCCCAGCACACCTGGACGGCCGCGCTCATCACCAGGTTCGGCCGGTCCGTGGGCCGTCCGGCGGCCCGGCGGGCATGCTGCCAGGCGCGCTTGAGCGCCAGCCCGGCCAGCATCGACGCCTCGGACGAGCCGATCGTCGACGTCCCGACGGCACCGCCCGGGTCGGGGGCGTGCCACAGGTCGGCCAGCATGGTGACACAGCGCGCCTCGACCGCCGCGGTGGCCGGGTACTCGTCCTTGTCGACGAGGTTCTTGTCCGCCGCCTCGGCGTACAGGCGACCGGCGTAGTCGTCCATCCAGGTGCCGACGAAGGTCGCCAGGTTGAGCCGGGCGTTCCCGTCGAGCATCGCCTCGTCGTGCACGATCTGGTACGCCGTCTCCGGCAGCGACGCCGAGTCAGGCAGCCGGAACCGCGGCAGCTCCGTCGCCTCCCCCGGCTGGCTGAACACCGGGTTCAGCGAGACGGTCTCCCGCGACGAGGCGCTCTCACGACGACCGGACATGACGACCTCCAACGCTCGGCGGATCCCCACCATGGTCGCCCACCTGCCGTCGTGCCGCCCGGTCCGGGCCCGTCGTGTCGGGAGCCGGCGCCCCGGGCTGAAGCGCGGGGCGCCGATGCCGACGTCGCGCGTCAGCCCGGCATGGGTGAGGCGATCCCGACCAGGGTGCCGAACGGGTCGCGCACATAGGCCACCCGCTGGCCCCACGGCACGTCGTGCGGGTCGGCCAACGGGCGGGCCCCGGCGGTGACAGCCCGACCGAACGAACCGTCCACGTCGTCGCTCACCAGCGTCAGCTCGAACCCGGCCGGCGGGGCCTGGAGGTCCAGCGGCGTGTAGGGCACCGGCACTTCCTGCGCGCCGAGCTCGTGGCTGGTGAAGGCCAGGGCGGTGGTGCCGGTCGCCAGCTCGCCGTACTGGCCGGACTCGTGGGTGAACGCGACCTCAAGACCGAAAGCACGGTGGTAGAAGTCGAGCGCTGCGGGCACGTCAGGGACGTAGACGATCGCATAGCCGAGCTGCATGAGTCACTCCTTCGTCGGTGGGGTGCCATGCTCGCCGTCCCCGGCCGACCGCGTCGTGGACGATCCGGTCACAGTCCCGCCGCCCAGGCCGCCACGGCCGAGGGCGACATCCCGCTCAGAGCACGAACGCTGCGGCAAGCGTGCTGCTGGTCGGCGAAACCCGCCTCCTGGGCGGCCGTCGACAACGACGTGCCAGCGCTCGCGCGGACGAACCGCCACAGACGCAGCACCTGCACGACCGCGCCCGGCGAGGCCCCGAACCAGCGGCGGCACGTCCGGTGCAGGCTGCTGGGTGACCACCCGGTGGCGGCGCTCACCTCGTCCAACCGCACCCCCGGTTGGTCGAGCAGGCGCAGCAGGCGGTCGCGACCGTCGTCGGATCGCCAGACCAGCGCACCGGTCTGGACGGCCACAGCCAGCCGCTCCGCGCGTTCCGCCGGGTCACGCGGGTCGTCCAGGCGCCACCCGGGCCAGGCCGGGTCGATGACGAGCCCCGCGGCGTCGGGAGGCAGCCGGAGGCCCGCGGCCACCTGGCCCCGGCGCGCCGGCATGGTCAGGCGCGTGGTGGTCCGGGGCGTGACGGTCGGCTCCCCGTCGCCCCACACCAGGTCGCACGACAGGTCCGGCAGCACCAGGTGCCCGGCGTCGCGGACGAACTCCAGCTGCCAGACCACGGCCCCCGCCAGCCCCGCGTCGTGCGCTCGCACCACCGCCGGGTCCACCAGCGTCGGCACCGCTCTCGTCATGGACGAACGCGAGGCACCACGAAGGTCGCGGTCACGCGCCCGCACAGACCGCACGCGACAGAGATCGTGCGGTTGGTCGGCTCCTTGAGCAGGCGGCTGATGCCTTTCTCCGACTGAGGATCGAACATCGGGCGCAGGTCGCTCCGGAGGATCCCGAGCACGAGGTCGGCCTGCCCGTGGTCAGGGCACGGTGCGGCCGCACGCCACTGTGCGGCGTGACGCGCTGCCTCGGCCTGGTCTGGGCTTGCTGGTCCTGACGACCCGCCGAACAGTCCCATGCTCGCAGCATAGCTCGACGTGCCGCCGCTGTTCGTGCTGTGCGTCACCTGAGTCCGGCCGCTGCGGCCGGCGAGCGCTCGACGGTCTGACGAGGTGCCCAGACCCCGATACGAAGGTTGACGCCCTGCTGGACCAGAAGACAACCCGTCCTTCGCCGCGCAGCCCCCTGTCGGCACCAGCCGACGTGCGGCAAGATCGGTCGTACCGACCGAGGAGCCACAAGGAGCCCTGATGCCCGAGTTCGCCTACTCCGACCTGCTGCCGACCGGGCCGGACACCACGACGTACCGCAAGCTCACCGACGAGGGGGTGAGCGTGGTCGAGGCGGACGGGCGGACGTTCCTCAAGGTCGCCCCGTCGGCGCTGACGCTGCTGGCCGCCACCGCGTTCCACGACATCGCGCACTACCTGCGTCCGGCGCACCTGGCCCAGCTGCGGACCATCATGGACGACCCGGAGGCCTCGCCCAACGACAAGTTCGTCGCCGAGGACCTGCTGAAGAACGCCGCCATCGCCGCCGCCGGGATCCTGCCGATGTGCCAGGACACCGGCACCGCGATCATCATGGGCAAGCGCGGCCAGCAGGTGCTGACCGACGGCACCGACGAGGAGCCGCTGTCGCGCGGGGTGTTCGACGCCTACACCACGCTGAACCTGCGTTACTCGCAGAACGCCCCGATCACCATGTTCGACGAGCGCAACACCGGCTCGAACCTGCCCGCCCAGGTCGAGCTGTACGCCGACACCGCACCGGGCCACGAGACGGGCTACAAGTTCTTGTTCATGGCCAAGGGCGGCGGCTCGGCCAACAAGTCGTACCTGTTCCAGGAGACCAAGGCGATCCTCAACCCCGACTCGCTGCTGAAGTTCCTGGAGGAGAAGATCCGCGGCCTGGGCACCGCGGCCTGCCCGCCGTACCACCTGGCGATCGTCATCGGCGGCACCTCGGCGGAGTTCGCGATGAAGACCGCGAAGTACGCCTCCGCCAAGTACCTCGACGCGCTGCCCACCTCGGGTGACATCACAGGCCACGGGTTCCGCGACGTCGAGCTGGAGCAGCAGGTGCTCGAGCTGACCCGGCAGCTGGGCATCGGTGCGCAGTTCGGCGGCAAGTACTTCTGCCACGACGTGCGGGTGGTCCGTCTGCCCCGGCACGGGGCCTCCCTGCCGGTGGCGATCGCCGTCTCCTGCTCGGCCGACCGGCAGTGCCTGGGCAAGATCACGCCCGAGGGTGTGTTCATCGAG
>JAVBSR010000050.1:0-57514 GCA_031556715.1 Cellulomonas sp. | reverse complement strand
GCGGCAGAGAAACGCCCGGTCCCATCCCGAACCCGGAAGCTAAGCCTGCCAGCGCCGATGGTACTGCACCCGCCAGGGTGCGGGAGAGTAGGACACCGCCGAACACCATTCAGAAAGGCCCCCACACCCGTGGGGGCCTTTCTGCGTCTGTTCAAGACCCATGCACGCATGACCGGCGCCAGACGGACGTTCAACTCCGTTGCCCACCCGGCGGCGGAGGTCGAGGAGCCGCGACACCGGACACGGAGGCGGCCGGTCTGGTCGGCGCAAGGTGCGTGGTCTGGGAGACTGGGACCGGACTGAAGGAGACAGAACGTGGCGCACGAAGTACCGGGTGGCGATGCGGAGGATCGGCCGAGCAGAGCGGCGGGACGAGCGGGTGGCCGCTCAGACGACGCAGCAGGCTCTCGGCGGTCGAAGAGACCGGGCAGACCGACTCGGCCAGGCGATCGGTCGGGGACGTCCGAGCGGGGCGGCGCCGCATGGGGGCGCAGCCAGGGCGACCCCGGTCGGAAGGGCCCGCGGGGATCTGGACGTTCACCGTCATCCGAGGGTGGGGGCAACCGTGCCCAGGAACGCTCCGGACGCGAAGGCTGGTCTGGCCAGCGCGGTACGGCCGGCGCTGGGGAACGAGGGCGGTCCGATCGAGACGGGCGCGACCGCCAGGCAGATGACCGACGCCGGGGTGGCTGGGCGGGTGGTCGTGACGGCTCGTCGAGAGACGGTGACGGCGGAGGCGCGCGATCGGGGCGTCGGTTGGACGCCGGTCGTGGACGCTCCGACGGTGACGGCCGTCCGCGGCGGGATGACGCAGGCCGGGGTCCGAGTCGCGGACCGAGTGGCGAGCGGGCCGGCCGCGACTCGGCGCCGCACGCCGGCCACGACTCGGGGCGGTACGGCCGTGCCGACCGACCGGCCAGACCGAACGGCCAGCACGACGACCGACCCCGCCGTCGCGACGAGGGCACTTCCCGCCAACGCTCCGGCGAGGCAGCCCGACGGTGGGACGACCGGCGGTGGGACGACCGCGGTCCGCAGCGCCGTCGAGACCACGACGGCAGCGACCGTCCGGAAGGACAGCGGCAGCACGGAGGACGGTCGGAACGTCGGGACCACACCTCACGCCCTTCTTGGGACGACCGTGGCGCGCGTGATCGTCGTGACGACACGCCCCGACGGGACGGGCAGTCCCGCACCAGCAGCGGGGGATGGCAGGCCCGGCGGGACGAGCGCGACGGTGTGCGCGGTCGTGACCAGCGGGACGGACGCGGTGGCGCACGTCCCGACCGCAGAGGTGCGAGCGACGGCACACGGCGCGACGGTCCGCACCAGGATCGGCGCGAAGGCCGCGGCGCCCCGTTCCGCGGTGGCAGGCCCGACCAGCGCGACGGTCGGGCACGTCCCAGCCGCGACAGCGACTATCGGGACAGCGACCGCCGGGATCGCGACTATCGGGACGGCGACCGCCGGGACCGCGACCATCGGGATAGCGACCGGCGCGACGGCTACCAGCGTGATGGTCGCGACGCTGAAGGGCGCGGCCGGCGGGACGGTCGTGACGGCGGCCAGCGCGGCGGCGGACGGACCGGTTGGCGCGAGGCTTCGGAAAGGCCACCACAGGGCAGTCGGTCCCAGGGAAGCTGGTCCCAGGGGGGTCGGTCCCAGGGTGCCGGGCCGCAGGGCGCCCGGTGGGCGGAGCGCCCAGACCGCGACCGGCGGCCTGAACGTCCGGCTGAACCAGAGCTGCCCGACGACGTCACCTGGGGTGAGCTGCACCGGGAGGTGCGGGCGCGGCTCCGGACCCTGAGCAAGGAGAACGCGGAGGTCGTGGGGTGCCACCTGGTCATGGCCGGGCGGCTGCTGGACCTCGACCCGGAGCGGGCCTACGAGCATGCCCAGGCGGCCGTCCGGCGCGGCGGTCGGGTCGACGTGGTGCGTGAGGCGGCAGGTCTGGCCGCCTACCGGACCGGTCGGCATGCCGAGGCGCTGCGCGAGCTGCGCACGGTACGGCGTATCTCCGGGTCGACCGAGCACCTGGCGGTGATGGCCGACTGCGAACGCGGTCTGGGTCGCCCTGAACGTGCGATCGCGCTGGCTGACGACCCGGACGTGCCGAACCTGCCGCTCGACGCGGCCGTGGAGCTGGCCATCGTCGTCAGCGGTGCCCGGCTGGACCTGGACCAGCCTGACGCGGCCGTCGCCGCCCTCGACCAGGCGTCGGTGCGGCGGGCCACAGGTGTGCTCGCGGTCCGGGTCGCCCAGGCCCGGGCGGTCGCGCTGGAGGCCGCCGGCCGGGCCGACGAGGCCGCTGCCGAGCTCGCCCCGTACACTGACGACGACCTGCACCGGGCAGCCGGGAACAGCCCGGTGGTCGACGACGACATCGTCGTGTACGACCTGACCGACACGGAGGACGACGAGGCCGTGGCCGTCCCGGACGACGACCCGGACGGTACCGTGGACAGCGAGGCCCATGGCTCGACCGACGACGAGGACGACGTCGAGGACGACGGGGCCGTCACCCAGGACGTGGACGCCCCGGACGACACCGTCGACTCCGAGGCCTCCGGCTCGGCTGCGGGCCTGGACAACCCGGGACAGGTCTCCGGGTGCGATGCCACCGGTGACGGTGCGGCCGAGGACGGCGATGCGGCCGGTGCGACCGAGGACGACGACGACCCGGGTCGTGTCGTCGAGGTCACCCCCGCCGACGACCCAGGGACCGGGCGGGGCGACCCGCCCGGCTCCGGCACAGGCCCGACCGCCGACGACCGCGACGGCACCGGGTCTGACCAGCCTGCCGGTCCGGTCGAGGTGGCAGCGTCTGACCAGCCTGTCGGCCTGGTCGAGGTGGCAGAGCGTGTCGACGAGCGTCGCGAGGACCACACTGGAGCCGTGACCGAGACCGTGGCACCAGACGAGTCCGTCCCCAGCGAGGTCGACGGGTGACCGCCGGGCTGGAGGCCAGCGACGTCCCGCTGGTCCAGCGGTTCGACCTGGCACTGGTCGACCTCGACGGGGTGACCTACCGCGGTCACCTGCCGGTCGAGGGCGCGGCCGACGCGCTCACCGGGGCCACCGCCGCGGGGATGCGGGTGCTGTTCGTCACCAACAACGCCTCACGGACCGCGCAGGTGGTGGCCGACCAGCTGGTCGGGCTGGGTATCCCGACAGCGCCCGACGAGGTGCTCACTGCCGCGCAGGCGGCGGCGGTCACCCTGCGCGAGAGGCTGGACCCGGGGTCGGCGGTGCTGGTGGTCGGTGCCGATGCGCTGCGGGACGCGGTGCGGGGACAGGGGCTGGTCGTCGTCGACTCGGCCGACGACCGTCCGCAGGCCGTGGTGCAGGGTTTCGGGCCCGAGGTCGGCTGGCACCAGCTGGCAGAGGCGGCGTACGCGGTGGCTGGTGGTGCCTGGTATGTCGCGTCGAACCTCGACGGGTCCCTGCCGACGGTGCGCGGCTACGCCCCGGGCAACGGGGCGCTGGTCGCAGCCGTGGTCACCGCGACCGGCGTACAGCCCGACAGCTGCGGCAAGCCGTCGCCGGTGATGTACCAGATGGGTCAACGCCGCACCGGGGCGTCGCGCCCGCTGGTGGTCGGCGACCGCCTAGACACCGACCTGGCCGGGGCCCGGGCGGGCGGCTACCCGGGCCTGCACGTGCTGACCGGGGTGTCGTCCGGCCGCGACGACGTGCTCGCCCCGCCAGCGCTGCGCCCGTCGTTCCTCGGTGCCGACCTGGGCGCCCTGCACCAGGCGCACCCGGTGCCGCGCCAGACCGGCGACGGCTGGTGGCGCTGCGGGTCGGGAGCCGCCCGGGTCCGCCTCGACGGCGACGCCGGGGTGCTGGAGCTGGCCGGCCCGGACGACCTGGACCTGCTGCGGACGGCCTGCGCCGCCGCGTGGGCGTTCGTCGACGCCGGGGGGCGGCTGGACGAGACCAGCGTGCCGGAGGTCGGCCCGCACACCGGCTAGGACGCATCGCCGCGGCGGCCGGTGGCACGCGTGGGACCCGTCGGTACCCGGGACGGGACCGGCGGGCGGTAGCGTGGGTGGGTGCACGATGAGCAGAACGAGCCTGCGGTCGTCGGTGTCCCGGTCGGCATCGGCGCGACGCCGCGGACCCAGGACGCGGATGTCGACGCTGTCCTGACAGGTCTGGCGGGGGTGGCCGACCTGCCGCTGTCGGCACAGGTGGACCTGCTCGACGATGCTCACCAGCGGTTGCAGGACCGGTTGGCCCGCTTCAGCGGTGAGGGTACCCGGTGACGGCACGGTTGGACGTCGCACTGGTCGAGCGGGGGCTCGCCCGGTCGCGTCGGCACGCCCAGACGCTCATCAGCGCCGGTCGGGTGCAGGTCGGTCCCGCGGTGGCCCGCCGCGCCGCGACCCCGGTCACCGACGCCGCACCGGTCCGGGTCGTCGACGACCCCGCGGACCCGGACTATGTCTCGCGGGCGGCGCACAAGCTGGCCGGGGCGCTGGACGCCTGGGGCGGACCAGACGTCGCGGGTCGCCGCTGCCTGGACGTGGGCGCGGCGACCGGCGGTTTCACCGACGTGCTGCTGCGGCGCGGCGCCCGGCAGGTCGTGGCCGTCGACGTCGGGCACGGCCAGCTCGACGCCCGGCTGGCCGCCGACCCGCGGGTCGAGCTGCGCGAAGGTGTCAACGCACGCGACCTGGTCTCAGGGGATGTCGACCCGGCGCCGGACCTGGTGGTCGCCGACCTGTCGTTCATCTCGTTGCGGCTGGTGCTCGGCCCGATGGTCAGCGTCGCCGCACCAGGCTCGGACATCGTCGTGCTGGTCAAACCGCAGTTCGAGGTGGGACGGGCGGCTCTCGGCTCCGGAGGGGTGGTGCGTGACGTGACGGCGCGGCGCGGCGCGGTCGCCGAGGTCCTGGCTGTCGCGGCCGACCTCGGGCTCGGTGCGAGGGGCCTGGTCGCCAGCAGCCTGCCCGGGCCGGCCGGGAACCTGGAGTACCCGCTGTGGCTGACCGGCGCCGACGACGGCGAACTGCACGACGACCTGCTCGCTGCCGTGTTCGGAAGCCCGACGCCCGGTGCGGACCCGGGCCCGGATCTGGACCCGACGCTCGGCGGTGCCCGGTGAGCGCGCAGGCGACCCGCCGGGCCCTGGTGGTGCGTCACACCGGCCGCCCGGAGGCGCTGGCGGCGACCGCGGTGGTGCTGACCGAGCTGGCCACCGCCGGGATCGAGCCGGTGCTGGCCACCGACGACGCCACCGCCGCCAACCTGCCGCCGTTCGAGCTGGCCGTGGTGCTGGGCGGTGACGGGACGATCCTGCGGGCCGCCGAGCTGACCCGCGACGCCGGGGTGCCGATCCTCGGGGTGAACCTGGGCCGCTTCGGGTTCCTCGCGGCGGTCGAACCCGACGACGTCGCCGCGGCGGTGCGCCGCCTGGCGTCAGGGGACTACGAGGTCGAGGAACGCGGGACCATCGCGTTGAGCCTGACCAGCGCCGACGGGCGACAGACCGACGGCTGGGCGCTGAACGAGGTGTCCCTGGAGAAAGCGGTCCCGTCGCGGATGCTCGACGTCGGGATCGAGGTGGACGACCGGCGGCTGGAACGTTTCGGCTGCGACGGGGTGATCGTGGCGACCCCTACCGGTTCGACCGCGCACGCCTTCTCTGGCGGCGGCCCGGTGGTGTGGCCGGACGTGGCGGGCATGATCGTCGTACCGCTGGGTGCGCACGCCCTGTTCACCCGGCCGCTGGTGGTCGGGCCGTCGTCGGTGGTGACGCTGCTCGTCCTGGAGGACTCCGCGACCACGGGGGTGATCACCTGCGACGGCCGCCGCACGCTGCAGGTCGGCACGGGCGACCGGATCGAGGTGCGCGGCGCTGACCAGCCGGTCCGCCTGGCCCGGCTCAGCCCGGGGCCGTTCACCACCCGGCTGGTGCACAAGTACGAGCTGCCGGTGGAGGGCTGGCGGCGGCCCAACGGGACCACCCCTGCCCCCGAGACTGCACCGACCCAGGAGACTGCACCGTGATCGCAGAGCTGCGCATCGAGAACCTCGGCGTGATCGCCGACGCGACGGTGCCGCTGGGGCCGGGCCTCGTCGTCCTCACCGGGGAGACCGGTGCGGGCAAGACGATGGTGCTGACCGCGCTGAACCTGCTCACCGGCGGGCGGGCCGACGCCTCGCTGGTGCGCAACGGTGCGGCCTCGGCGGCGGCCGAGGGGCGGATCGTCGTGCCGCCGGGCAGCGCCGCGGCGGCTCAGGCAGCCGAGGCCGGGGCCGAGCTGGACGGCGACGAGCTGCTCGTCGTGCGCACGCTGACACCGGCCTCCGACGGCGCAGCCTCGGGGCAGCCGGCACGCGCGTCGGGACGGTCCCGGGCCTACCTGGGCGGACGCAGCGTGCCGCAGGCGGTGCTCGGCGAGGTCGCCGCGAGCCTGGTCACGGTGCACGGCCAGGCCGACCAGATGCAGCTGCGCGCCCCGGCCCGCCAGCGTGAGGCGCTGGACGACTTCGCCGGTCCGGCGCACCAGGACCTGGTCGTGGCCCACCGCAGGGCCTGGACCGCCCGCCAGGACCTGGCAGCCGACCTGGCCGACCTGGTCGCCAGGGCCGAAGAACGTCGTCGGGAGGCCGAGCTGCTGCGCCTGGGCCTGGCCGAGGTGGAACGTATCGACCCGCAGCCGGACGAAGACACCGACCTGGCGCGTCTGGTCGAACGGCTGGCGCACGTCGAAGACCTGCGCGCGGCGTCCACGACCGCGCACGAAGCCCTGGCCGGTGTCGACGACACCCATGTCGGCGCCGAGGCGCACGTGCAGACGGCGCTGCGGGCGTTGGAGCAGGTGTCCGGTCATGACGACGTGCTGGCCGGGCTGGCTCGTCGCACCGCCGAGGTGGGGTACCTGCTGGCCGACGCGGTCACCGAGCTGGCCGCGTACGTCGACGGCCTGGCTGCAGACCCCGGCGCGCTGGAGACCGCCCAGCGGCGCCGGGCCGAGCTGGCGACGTTGACCCGGGCCCACGGCCCCGACGTCGCGGCCGTGCTGGCCTGGTCGTCGGACGCAGGCATGCGGCTTCTCGACCTGGAGGTCGGCGAGTACCGGGTGTCAGCGTTGCGCTCGGACCTGGCCCAGGCTGACGCCCGCCTGGCCGACCTCCAGGCCCAGATCACCGAGGGGCGCCGTGCGGCGGCGGCCCGGCTGTCCACCGCGGTCAGCGACGAGCTGGCCGGGCTGGCGATGTCCGGTGCCCGGCTCGACGTCCAGGTCGGCCCCTCGGACCCCGGTCCGTGGGGCGCCGACCAGGTGGAGATGCTGTTCGCCGCCCACCCGGACGCCCCGGTGCTGCCGCTGGCCCGGGCGGCCTCCGGCGGGGAGCTGTCCCGGGTGATGCTGGCCCTGGAGGTGTCTCTGGCGGCGGAACGTCCCGACGGCATGGTGGGGACGTTCGTCTTCGACGAGGTCGACGCCGGTGTGGGCGGGCGGGCCGCGGTCGAGGTGGGGCGGCGGCTGGCCATGCTGGGTCGCAGCACCCAGGTGCTCGTAGTCACCCACCTGGCTCAGGTCGCCGCGTTCGCCGACCACCACCTGGTCGTGACCCGGACCGAGGGGGTGGTGCGTGCCTCGGACGTCCACCAGGTCGAAGGGGACGACAGGCTGGCCGAGCTGGCCCGGATGCTGTCCGGTCAGGATTCTCCGACCGCACGGGCACACGCAGCCGAGCTCCTGGACCGTTGCGGCATGGGATCATAAGTGACGATGAGACTATTTGCGAAGAGACAGAGCACGGCCCAGCGCAGCGATGCCCTGACCGGTCCGGCCAAGGTCGACCCGCGGACCAAGAACCTCACCAAGCGTCTGCAACCTGGTGACATCGCGGTGATCGACCACCTGGACATCGACCGGGTGTCCGCCGAGGCGCTGGTCGCCTGCCAGCCGTCCATGGTGCTCAACGCTGCGAAGTCGACCTCCGGCCGGTACCCGAACCTCGGTCCGGGGATCCTGCTCGAGGCGGGCGTCCCCCTCGTCGACGACCTGGGGCCCGATGTCATGGCGGTGCCCGAGGGTCACAGCCTGCGGGTCGAGGACGGGGTCGTCTACGACGGCGACACGCTGGTGGCCGAGGGCGTGCGCCAGACCGACGAGACCGTGGCCGCCGCCATGGCCGAGGCCCGTGAGGGCCTGTCCGTGCAGCTGGAGTCGTTCGCGGCCAACACCATGGACTACCTGCGCCAAGAGCGTGAGCTGCTGCTCGACGGTGTCGGCGTGCCCGAGGTGCGCACCCCGCTGGACGGCCGCCAGGTGCTCATCGTCGTGCGGGGCTACCACTACAAGGAAGACCTGGTCACCCTGCGCCCCTACATCCGCGAGTACCACCCCGTGCTCATCGGTGTGGACGGCGGGGCTGACGCGATCATCGAGGCCGGCTGGAAGCCCGACATGATCGTCGGCGACATGGACTCGGTCTCCGACAAGGCACTGGCCAGCGGCGCCGAGGTCGTCATCCACGCCTACCGGGACGGGCGCGCCCCGGGCAAGGACCGCGTCGAGGCGCTCGGCGTGCCGTACGTGCTGTTCCCGGCCACCGGTACCAGCGAAGACGTGGCGATGCTGCTCTCCGACGACAAGGGCGCCGAGCTCATCGTGGCGGTCGGCACGCACGCCACCCTCGTCGAGTTCCTGGACAAGGGCCGCGCGGGGATGGCTTCGACGTTCCTGACCCGGCTGCGCGTCGGCGGCAAGCTGGTGGACGCCAAGGGCGTGTCCCGGCTGTACCGGCACCGCATCTCCAACTTCCAGGTGGGGCTGCTCGCGGTCGCTGGTCTGGTCGCGCTGGTCGTCTCCCTGGCCTCGACCGAGGCCGGGCAGACGCTCGGGGGCCTTCTCGGGGCGCGCGGGGACGACCTGCTGTCCTGGTTCCACCATCTGTTCGGCGGTGGGTGATGACCCGACCGACACTCAAGCCACACCTCACCCGACGACTGAGAGCCGTGCCGTGATCGATTTCCGCTACCACATCGTCTCCCTGATCTCGGTGTTCCTCGCGCTGGCGGTGGGCATCGTGCTGGGTGCCGGGCCGTTGGAGCAGACCATCGGCCAGTCCTTGACCGGCCAGGTCGCCCAGCTGCGCCAGGAGAAGGACACCCTGCGCGACGAACGGGACACCGCCGTCCGGGCCCGCGACGACGAACGGGCGTTCATCGCCGAGTCGGCCGCCGAGCTGCTTGCCGACCGTCTCACCGGTCAGCGGGTCGCGATCATCAGCCTGGGCACGGTGCCCCAGGACACCCTCCGGGCGGTCGACGCCCGCCTCATCCAGGCCGGGGCCGACGTCACCGGTCATGTCAGCCTCACCGATGCCTGGACCGAGCCTGCCAGCGCGCAGTACCGCAAGACGCTGTCCGGGTCGCTGACCCCGCACCTCAACCCGGTGCCGACGGGGGCCACCGCGGACGCCACGCTCGCCACGGGTCTCGTCCAGGCGCTGACCGGCGCCGACAGCGCCGACCCGACGGCGTTCTCCGACTCGGCCAAGAACCTGCTCGGCATCCTCACCACCAGCGACAACGCGTTGGTGACCACGGCGGGAGACCTCACAGCGCCGGCCGACTCCGTCGTGGTCATCGCTCCCCCTGCGAAGAGCGGGGCCGCGCCGAGCGACGCGGTGCAGTCGGCCCGGTTGACGGTCGTGGCCGCGGCTCAGCAGGAGTCGGACGGCGCGGTGCTCGTCGACGGTGCCCGCGGCAAGGGAAGCCTGGTCGACGCGCTGCTGGCCGACCCGACGCTGTCCGGCACGGTGTCGAGCGTGTCTGGCATCTCGGCGACGTCCGCGCAGGTGGCGGTGCCGATGGCGCTGGCCGCGCAGATCGCCGGGAAGGTCGGCCACTACGGTCACGGCGACAGCGAGACGGTGCTGCCGCCCCGGGTGACGCTGCCAGCAGGGGCCGGAGGATGAGCCGCTGGCTGCCGGCTGCTGTCGGTGGGCTGGTCGGGGCGGTGGGGGCGCCGGCGACCCGGAGGGCGCTGTCGGCACGACCACCCGGTGGCGAGGCCCGGTGGACCCGGACCAACCACGCCGGTGATCCTGTGAGCCTCATGGAGGGTCCGGCGCTGGGTGTCGGGCTGGTGGTCGGCGGTGTGGCCGGTGCACTGGCTGCGGGGGAGCCTCGGGTGGCCGGGGCGGTGGCTGTCGCCGGGAGCGCCGGGCTGGGCTTCGGGTTGCTGGACGACCTGGGCGAGGACCCCACGGACCGTCGCAAGGGGCTGCGCGGCCACCTGACCGCGATGGCCCACGGCCGGCTGACCACCGGCGGCGCTAAGGTGCTCGGCATCGGCGTCGGTGCGCTGGCCGCCGCCGCTCTGCTGCCTGCCTCAGGCAGCACGCGGCTGGCCAGGACCGTCGACCGGTGCGGCACAGGAGCGTTCGTCGCGATCAGCGCCAACCTGCTGAACCTGCTGGACCTGCGGCCGGGTCGGGCGCTCAAGGCCGGGGCCGCGCACGTCCCGGGGCTGCTGGCGGCCGGCGGACCGGCCGCAGCTGTCGGTGGCGCCGTGCTCGGCGCCGGCGGGGCGGTGGCGCCTGCGGACCTGGCCGGCCGGGACATGCTGGGCGACGCCGGGGCCAACGCCCTGGGCGCCGTCCTGGCCGTCGGGGTCGCGGCAGCGGCACCACCCTCGGTGCGCTGGGCCCTGCTGGCCGCCGAGGCCGGGCTGACCGTCGCCAGCGAGAAGATCAGCTTCACCCAGGTGATCGAACGGACCCCGGTGCTGCGGGAGGTCGACGCCTGGGGGAGGGCCGCACCACCAGCGGCTGAGGTGGCAGGGCCGGCAGGCCAGAAGGCGCACCCCAGGTGAGCCAGACCGACCACATCGACGACACAGCGGTACAGGGCCGAGGCCGGCGCCAGGGCCTCCTGGGGGCCGCGGCGATGATCGCCGCCCTGACCGTCGCCAGTCGGGTGCTCGGCATGGTGCGCCAGATGACCCAGGCCGGGACGGTGGGGGCGGGGAACATCGGCGACGCCTACAACCGGGCGAACGGCATGTCGAACCTGCTGTTCGAGGTGGTCGTCGGGGGCACCCTGGCCGTGGCGCTGATCCCTCTCATCGCCGGGCCGATCTCCCGGCACGAACGCGCCGAGACGCGCCAGATCGTCGGCGGGACGATGGGCTGGGTGCTGCTGCTGCTGATCCCTCTGGGCCTGGTGCTGGCAGCAGCCTCGGGTCCGATCGCCGTCGCCCTCAACCTCAACGCGGAGGCCGACGTCGACCTGGGGGCCCTGCGGGAGACCACCCAGTTCTTCCTCCTGGTGTTCGCCGTCCAGGTGCCGTTGTACGGGTTGACCGTGCTGGCCAACGCGGTGCTCCAGGCCAACCGCAGGTTCTTCTGGCCCGCGTTCACCCCGCTGCTGTCGTCGCTCGTCGTCATCGGTACCTACCTGTGGTACGGGCGGCTGGCCGGCCGCGAGATCTCGGACCCCGCAGCACTGTCGACCGGTGCGCTGGAGGTCCTGGCCTGGGGCACGACGGCAGGTGTCGTGGTGATGTGCGTCCCGGCGCTGGTGGCGGCCGCCCGCACCGGTCTCCTGCCTGCACCCAGCCTGAGGTTCCCGCCCGCTGTCGGAGCCCGCCTGCGGTCGTTGATGGTCGCCGGGGTCGCCGGGGTCGCGGTGTTCGAGGCGCTGACGCTCGTGGTGATGCTGGCCACCAGCGTGGTCAACCAGGAGGGGTCGTACACGGTGTGGGTGTGGACCCAGCAGGTCTACATCCTGCCCATCGCCGTGTTCGCCATCCCGCTGCTGACCTCGGCCTTCCCCCGGCTGTCGGCCTGGGCCCAGGAGGAGGCCCGGGACCGTTTCGCGACGTTGTCGGCCCTCACAGCCCGGGCGGTGGTCATGGCGACCGGGGCGGGTGCGGCGGTGCTGGCCGCGGCTGCTCCCGCGGTGGCGGTCGTCTTCGGTGTGCTCCAGCTGCGCGGGCAGAGCGTCGACAAGGTCGACGTCGTCGGCATGATGACCATCGCGCTGACCTGGACGGTCGTCGGGCTGCCGGGGCACGCGCTGATGTTCCAGGGGCAGCGCACCCTGTTCGCCATGCAGCAGGCCAGGTCGGCTCTGCTGGTCGGCTCGGTGGGGTGGGGGCTGGCCGGGGTGCTGATGATCGCCGGTCTGGTGGTCAGGCCGCCGGTCCAGCTGGTCACGATGCTGTCGGCCGCCTATGCGCTGGGTGTCCTGGTGGGCGGGGTGGTGGCGGTGGTCGTCGTGGCCCGGGTGGCGGGACGGACCGCGGTGGCAGGGCTGCCTCGCACCTCTGGTGTGGTGGTGCTGGGTGCTGTGGCGGCGGCGGTCGTCGGACGCTGGGTGGCCGACTCGGTCGTCGTGCTGCTCGGCCGGGGCATCTGGCAGGGGGTCGCTGCAGGTGGTGGGGCGGCTCTGGTCGCCATGGTGATGATGGTCGCGGTGATGTACCTCGGCGACCGGGCCGGGGTGCGGGACCTCGTCCGGCTGGTCCGTGACCGCCGGCGGCGCGCGGAATGAGGAGTCCGGCCTCCAGTGCCGTACCATCAAAGCCCGTGACAGAGCGCGCGTACCGATTCGCTGGTCGGCCGGACCACACCACCCGGCACATCTTCGTGACCGGAGGCGTCGCCTCCTCGTTGGGCAAGGGACTGACGGCCTCGTCCCTGGGCAGGCTGCTGCGCAGCCGCGGTCTGCGGGTGATGATGCAGAAGCTCGACCCGTACATCAACGTCGACCCGGGCACCATGAACCCGTTCCAGCACGGTGAGGTGTTCGTCACCGACGACGGGGTGGAGGCCGACCTGGACGTCGGCCACTACGAGCGGTTCCTCGACGAGGACTTCCACGGCTCGGCCAACGTCACCACCGGCCAGGTCTACTCGGCGGTCATCGCCCGGGAGCGGCGCGGGGAGTACCTGGGCGACACGGTCCAGGTCATCCCGCACATCACCGACGAGATCAAGGCGCGGATGCGCCAGCAGGCGGCCGACGACGTCGACGTCGTCATCACCGAGATCGGCGGCACGGTGGGCGACATCGAGTCGCTGCCGTTACTGGAGGCCGCCCGGCAGGTGCGTCAGGAGCTGGGGAGGGACGACGTGTTCTTCCTGCACGTCTCCCTGGTGCCCTACATCGGCCCGTCCGGCGAGCTGAAGACCAAGCCGACCCAGCACTCCGTGGCGGCGCTGCGTTCCATCGGTGTCGTGCCCGACGCGATCGTCCTGCGCTGCGACCGCCCGGTGCCGGAGCCGACCAAGCGCAAGATCGCCCTGATGTGCGACGTCGACCGGCAGGGTGTCGTCACCGCCCCGGACGCCGCGTCGATCTACGACATCCCGCGGGTGCTGCACGCCGAGGGCCTGGACGCCTACGTGGTGCAGCGCCTGGGCCTGCCGTTCCGGGACGTCGACTGGACGGTGTGGGACGCGCTGATGGCCCGGGTGCACCACCCGGCCTACGAGGTCGAGGTGGCTCTCGTCGGCAAGTACATCGACCTGCCCGACGCCTACCTGTCGATCTCCGAGGCGCTGCGCGCCGGTGGTTTCCACCACGACGCGAAGGTCAGGCTGCGCTGGGTGAGGTCTGACGACTGCCAGACCCCGGAGGCCGCGCACCACGCCCTGACCGGGGTGGACGCGGTGCTGGTGCCCGGCGGGTTCGGCATCCGGGGTATCGAGGGCAAGGTGGGCGCGCTGCGCTGGGCCCGCGAGAACCAGGTGCCGACCCTGGGCATCTGCCTGGGCCTGCAGTGCATGGTCATCGAGTTCGCCCGTGACGTGCTGGGCCTGCAGGACGCGTCGTCGTCGGAGTTCGACCCCAGCACGGCGCACCCGGTGATCGCGACCATGGCCGAGCAGGAGGCGATCGTCGACGGTCAGGGCGACATGGGTGGCACCATGCGCCTGGGCGCCTACTCGGCTCACCTCACGCCCGGGTCGGTCGTGGCCGAGACGTACGGCACCACCGAGGTCTCCGAACGTCACCGCCACCGCTACGAGGTGAACAACACCTATCGCGAGCAGCTGGACTCTGCCGGGCTGAGGATCAGCGGCACGTCCCCCGACGGTTCGCTCGTGGAGTTCGTGGAGCTGCCGCGCGAGACCCACCCGTTCTACGTCGGCACCCAGGCGCACCCGGAGTTCAGGTCGCGGCCGACCCGGGCCCACCCCCTGTTCGCGGGGCTCATCGGGGCGGCGCTGGCCCGGCAGCGCGAGACCCGCCTGCTCGAGGTCGAACCAGTCCGGTGAGCGACCTTCCCGGCGGCCCTGCCGCTTCGCCCGACCACGCCCCGCTGCGCGACCAGCCCGGCGACCACCCGGTCGTCGGCCACGAGGTGGCGTTCCACGGCCGCATCTTCGACCTGGTCTGCGACCAGGTGGACCTGGGTGCGGCCACGGTGGTCCGTGAGTATGTCGCGCACCCGGGTGCGGTGGTCGTCATGGCCCTGGACGACCAGGACCGGGTGCTGCTCCAGTCGCAGTACCGTCACCCGGTCCGCCGGGTGCTGTGGGAACCGGTGGCGGGCCTGCTCGACGTCGCCGGGGAGCCGGAGATCGACGCGGCCGTCCGTGAGCTGGCCGAGGAGGCGGACCTCCAGGCAGCGTCCTGGTGGCGCCTGGCCCAGATGTACGCCACCCCCGGCGGCTCGTCGGAGCACATCACGATCTTCCTGGCCCGGGACCTGTCACCGACACCGGAACCTTTCGACCGTACCGACGAAGAGGCCGCCATGGTGCCGGCCTGGGTGCCCCTCGACGAGGCCGTGGCCGGCGTCCTGGCGGGTCGGCTGGAGTCCCCGAGCACCGTGATCGGTGTGCTCGCCACAGCCGCCGCCAAGGCCCGAGGCTGGACCGACCTGGAACCTGTGCGACCGGGGGGTCCCGTTCCAGATCTGTGACAGGTTGCGGGATGCCGGGGTCGAGGGCTCCTCGGTCTTGGTCGACAGCACGACCGGCGCCGTCGACCCGCGCCCGTGGGTCCTGCCGGTCGGGCTGGTCGTGGCGGGCTTGTCGCCACGGCGGCCAGCCCGTGGCGTCTCGAAGCGCTGGTCCCGTCGCGGCCGGTCCCGACGGACCACGACCAAGGTGGGGTGCCGGGGCCGTCCTTCGGGGGATCACAAGACTGACGCGGACTCCTAGCGTCGACGGCATGAGCTCGTACCCGCGTCCCGGATCGTCGGTGGTCCTGCTTCCGCCCAGCCTCGACCAGGCTGCCGCGCACGGTGCGCGGCTGGATCGACCAACCCCGAGGCGGCGCCGTCGAGCCCGGCTGGCCGTGGTGGCGACCAGCTTCGTGCTCCTGGTGGTCGGGGGCCTCCTGGTCGTCTCCCTGAGGGCCGCCGTCGCGGACGGCCCGAGCGACGGCGGATCGGTCGTGCCTGCCCAGGAGCAGCCGCAGCCCATGCTGGACCCCGACCTGGTCGAGCGCTTCGACCAGGCGAGCCTGGCAGCACGGGCGGACGGCGTCGAGCTGACCATCACGTCCGGATGGCGCTCCGCCAGCCGGCAGCAGGAGATCCTCGACCAGCAGATCGCCGAGGTCGGCGTGGCCGAGGCCCACCGGCTGGTCGCCCCCGTCGACGCCTCGGCCCACGTGAAGGGCACGGCCGTCGATGTCGGGCCGGCCGACGCCGCGACCTGGCTCAGGCGTCACGGCTGGCAGTTCGGGCTGTGCCAGGTCTACGCCAACGAACCGTGGCACTTCGAACCGACGACCGACCCCGGCGGCACCTGCCCGCCGCTCGAACCCGACGCCTCCGTGCTCTGGTGACCCGATCGCCAGAGGGGGACCGGAGCCTGCTCCAGCGCTACGCCTCCCAGCCGCGCGATAGTGATGCCATGAAGGGTCTTCGTCGGCTGCCGGTCCTGGGGCAGGACCTGCTGGTGGCTGCTGTGGTGCTCCTCGTCGGGCGGGTCACGATCGCCGTGGCGAGAGGCTCCGGGTGGCGGCCGGTGTGGCCGGCGGCCTACAGCGGTGCGCTGTGGGCGACCTGTGCCGTGCTGACGACCCGTCGCCGCTGGCCGCTGGCCACGTTCGTGCTGGTCGCGGTCGGGTATCCGCTCGTCATGGTCGGTCCGCTGGTGTCCGAGGTGCAGTTCGTGCCGCTGGCTCTGGCCTGCTACGGGGTGACCCGTGCCGGGCGCGCACCGCTGTGGGTGACGCTGGCTGTCGGGTCGGCCTCGGCGGTCGTGCTGCGGCAGACCGGGGGGCGGCTCGCCGACCTGCCCACATCCGGCCTCGAGCCGGGGGCCTACCTCGCCTTCGTCTGGGACGACCGGCTCGACCTGTCGGCGCTGGCTGTCACCGTCCCGGCCGTCGGGATGTGTGCGGTGTTCGGCTGGCTGATGCACCGGCTGGACCGGCAGCAGACGGTGCTGACCGAGCAGAACCAAGGCCTGGCCCATCTCGGGCGGGTGCTCGCGGAACGCAACGAACAGCTCGAACGGATGCAGGAGGTCGAAGCCCGACGGGCGGTCGAGGCCGAGCGCACCCGGATCGCCCGCGAGCTGCACGACGTCGTCGCGCACCATGTGGCCGCGATCGCCGTCCGCGCGCAGGCGGCCCACCGTGTGGCCGAGCGCGACCCGGCGGCGGTGGCCGACGCGGTCGGGTGGATCGGCGGGGAGGCCAAGGAGGCGTTGGACTCCATGCGGCGGGCGGTCCAGGTTCTGCGTGACGGTGAACCGGACGCCGTCGCACCGCAAGCAGCGCGGGAGGCGGCACGGCACGTCCCCGCCGGGTCGTTCGACGAGCTGAGGGCGGTGGTCGCCCGGATGCGCGCCGCCGGGCTGACGGTCCGGCTGGAGCTGGGCGACGACCTGGCTGCGACCCCGGTCGTCGCGCTGGCCGCGACCCGGATCGTGCAGGAGGCGTTGACCAACGTGCTGATCCACTCCTCGGCCCGTGAGGCCAGCGTGAGCGTGCTGGCCCAGGACGGGGGCGTGCGGGTGGAGGTCGCCGACCCCGGACCGCCGCACACCCCGCCAGAGGTCGGCCCCGGACCCGAGCGCACCCTCGGTGGGAACGGCATCCGTAACATGGGGGAGCGGGCGCGAGCGGTCGACGGCACGCTCGAGGCGGGGCCTGACGAGGCCGGATGGAAGGTGCGTGCATGGTTGAGGGGCTGACGGCCGACGAGGCCCCGCGGGCCGTCCGGGTCCTCGTGGTCGACGACCAGGTGATGGTCCGCCTGGGCTTCGTCCTGGTCCTGGGGAACGAGCCGGACCTGGAGGTGGTCGGTGAGGCCGGGGACGGTCAGACCGCGGTGCTGATGGTCCGTGAGCTGCGTCCCGACGTCGTGCTCATGGACATCCGGATGCCCGGTCTGGACGGGATCGCGGCCACCACGCAGATCCTGGCCGACCCTGAGACGTCGTCCACCAAGATCGTGGTGCTCACGACGTTCGACGACGAGGAGTACGTCTTCGAGAGCCTCGCGGCGGGCGCTGCGGGTTTCCTGCTCAAGGACGTGGAGCCGCAAGGACTGGTCGACGCCGTCCGGCAGGTGGTGCGGGGCGACCGGTTGCTGTCGCCCGCGGTGACGCGCCAGGTCGTCGGCCGGTACGTCGAGCTCGAACGGTCGTGGCGGGAGGCTGGCGACCAGGCACCGTCCGACCAGGGCCGGGCTCTGGCCGAGGTGCTGTCCCCGCGCGAACGGGAGATCTGGCTGCTCCTGGCCGAGGGGCACTCCAACCGGCGCATCGCCCGGAGCCTGGACATCACGGAGAACACCGTCAAGGGCCACGTCTCGGCCCTGCTGATCAAGCTCGGTGTCGTCAGCCGGGTCCAGGCTGTCGTCCTCGCCTACCGGGCTGGCATCGTGCGCTGATGCGGTGATCGGGCCGCGACTGGCATATCCGGCCCCGGTTGCGCGCTAGGATATTGACAACAGCGATGTTGTGTTATTCGCTTGGACGTCGTCCGACGGAGGTGGTGAGGCAGTGACCGCGATGCTGCACCCGTCCGTCGCCGGCGGTCCGCAGGCTGCGGCCCAGCCCGACGGGCCAGACGAGGCAGGCACCCGTCGGCGGATCCTCCAGATCATCACGTCCGACGGACCGGTCTGCGCCACCGACCTGGCCGACCAGCTGGACCTGACGCCGACCGGTGTGCGGCGGCACCTGTCAGAGCTGGAGCGCGACGAGCAGATCGCCGTGCACCAGGTCAGCCAGACCGGCACCGGTCGCCGGGGGCGGCCCGCCCGCAGGTACGTCGTCACCGCGCGCGGGCAGGCCGCGCTCGCCCAGGGGTATGCAGCGCTGTCGGTCGACGCGGTGCAGTTCTTGCAGGAGGTCGCGGGGGACGACGCCGTGGAGCAGTTCGCCGCGCGCCGCGCCGACCAGCTGCGCGATCGGCTGGCCGCCGTGGTCGCGGACGCCCCGCAGGTCGTCGACCGGGCCACCCTCGTCGCCCGGGTGCTGGCCGCCGACGGGTACGCCGCGACCGCCCGCCCGGTGCCGGGGATGGCCGCGGTCCAGCTCTGCCTGGGCCACTGTCCGGTCCAGGAGGTCGCCGAGCAGTTCCCCCAGCTGTGCGAGGCCGAGACCCTGGCCCTGGCCGAGGTGCTCGGCGTGCACGTGCAGCGCCTGTCCACGCTGGCCGGGGGCGGCCACGTGTGCACGACCAACGTCCCGACCCGCCAGCCGGCGGACGCCAGCCTCGACACCCCCTCCGCAGGCCCAGCCGGGCCGGTGGAGACCAGTCCCGTTGTTCCCCGCTCGGAAGGATCTGGCGCATGAGCGCACCTGCCCAGCCGATGTCCCAGGACGAGGCCATCGCCTCGATCGGCAGCTACAGCTACGGCTGGCACGACCCCGACGTGGCCGGGGCCAGTGCCCGGCGCGGGCTGTCCGAAGAGGTGGTCCGAGACATCTCCCGGCTCAAGGACGAGCCCGAGTGGATGCTCAAGACCCGGCTCAAGGCGTTGCGCCTGTTCGACCGCAAGCCCATGCCCCGCTGGGGCGCGGACCTGTCGGGGATCGACTTCGACACCATCAAGTACTTCGTGCGCAGCACGGAGCGGCAGGCCACCAGCTGGGAGGACCTGCCCGACGACATCAAGCGCACCTACGACCGTCTGGGCATCCCCGAGGCCGAGAAGCAGCGTCTGGTGGCGGGTGTCGCCGCGCAGTACGAGTCCGAGGTGGTCTACCACCAGATCCAGGACTCGCTGGCCGAGCAGGGCGTGGTGTTCCTCGACACCGACACCGGCCTGAAGGAGTACCCGGAGATCTTCGAGCAGTACTTCGGCTCGGTCATCCCGCCCGGCGACAACAAGTTCGCGTCGCTGAACACCGCGGTGTGGTCCGGCGGGTCGTTCGTCTACGTGCCGCCGGGGGTGCACGTCGACATCCCGCTGCAGGCCTACTTCCGGATCAACACCGAGAACATGGGCCAGTTCGAACGGACCCTGATCATCGCCGACGAAGGCTCGTACGTGCACTACGTGGAGGGCTGCACGGCGCCGATCTACAAGACCGACTCGTTGCACTCGGCGGTGGTGGAGATCATCGTCAAGGAAGGCGCCCGGGTCCGGTACACCACCATCCAGAACTGGTCGACCAACGTGTACAACCTGGTGACCAAGCGGTCCACGGTCGCTGCGGGCGGCACCATGGAGTGGGTGGACGGCAACATCGGGTCCAAGGCCACGATGAAGTACCCGGCGGTCTACCTCATGGGTGAGCACGCCAGCGGCGAGACTCTGTCCATCGCCTTCGCCGGGGCAGGGCAGCACCAGGACACCGGGTCGAAGATGGTGCACGCCGCGCCGCACACCTCGTCCCACATCGTCTCCAAGTCGGTGGCCCGAGGCGGGGGGCGTGCCTCCTACCGGGGGCTGGTGCAGATCCTCGAGGGCGCGGCCGGGTCGAAGTCCAACGTGCTGTGCGACGCGCTGCTCGTCGACCAGGTGTCCCGCTCCGACACCTACCCGTACGTCGACGTCCGCGAGGACGACGTCACCATGGGCCACGAGGCGACGGTGTCCCGAGTCAGCGAGGACCAGCTGTTCTACCTCATGTCCCGGGGCATGGGTGAGCAGGAGGCGATGGCGATGATCGTGCGCGGGTTCGTCGAGCCGATCGCGCGCGAGCTGCCCATGGAGTACGCACTGGAGCTCAACCGGCTCATCGAGCTGCAGATGGAAGGGGCCGTCGGCTGATGACCACCCAGACTCAGAGTCCGACGGCGCAGGACCCGACCGCCGAGACCCCGACGGCGCTGCGCGACGAGGTCGCGCTGCCGCTGGACCACCAGCAGGCCACGCTCGACGGGGCCCACAGCCACGGTGTCGTCCCGGAGGCGTCGCGGGCCGCCCGGTGCACATCGTTCGACCCGGCAGACTTCCCCGTGCCGACCGGTCGTGAGGAAGAGTGGCGGTTCACCCCGACAGCGCCGCTGGCCCCGCTGTTCGCCGGCACCACCGGTCGGGTCGACGGGGGCGACGTCACCGTCGAGGTCGTGGCCGCACCAGGTGCCGACGTGGCACAGGTGGGCCACGACGACCCGCGGCTGGGCACCGCAGGAGCGCCCGGTGACCGGGCCGCGGCGGTGGCCTGGGCGTCGGCCGACCAGGCCACGGTCGTCACGCTCAACCCGACGGACGCGGACGCGGTCACGACGGTGACGGTGCACGGCACCGGCCCGGCCCCCAGCGCGGCCCACCTCCTGGTCCGGGCGGCGGCGGGCGCGTCCGGCACGGTCGTCGTGGACCACACCGGCACTGCCACCCTCACCGAGACCGTGGAGATCGTGGCCGAGCCGGGGTCGCACCTCACCGTGGTGTCGTTGCAGACCTGGGACGACGGTGCGGTCCACGCGGCCAACCACCGGATCCGGCTGGTCGACGACGCGGTGGTCAAGCACGTCGTCGTCACCCTCGGCGGGTCGGTGGTCCGGGTCGCGCCGGACGCGCAGTTCACCGGCCCGGGCGGGTCGCTGACCATGCTCGGCCTGTACTACGCCGACGCCGGGCAGCACCTGGAGCACCGGCTGTTCGTCGACCACGCGGTGCCGGAGTGCCGGTCCCGGGTGACCTACAAGGGGGCGTTGCAGGGCGAGGGTGCGCACGCCGTCTGGGTCGGCGACGTGCTGATCAGAGCAGCGGCGGAGGGCACCGACACCTACGAGCAGAACCGCAACCTGGTGCTGACCGACGGGGCCCGGGCCGACTCGGTGCCGAACCTGGAGATCGAGACCGGCCTCATCGAGGGGGCCGGGCACGCCAGCGCCACCGGACGGTTCGACGACGAGCAGCTGTTCTACCTGCGCAGCCGCGGGATCCCGGAGGCCGACGCCCGCCGCCTGGTGGTGCGCGGGTTCTTCGCCGAGCTGCTCGCAGAGATCGGGGTGCCCGAGGTCGAGGCCCGGCTGCTCACCCACATCGAGGCCGAGCTGGCCACCTCGCTGAGCGAGTTCGCCGCCGACGCGGAGCCGGCGTCGTGACCGCGCAGTTCGCCTGCCGCACCGGCGACGTGGACGTCTCGGCCGCTCTGCGCTGCGAGCTCGAAGGCCCGGGTGGGGTTGTGCCGGTCGCCGTGGTGCGTGACGCCGACGGTGGTTGGCACGCCCTGGCCGACCTGTGCTCGCACGGTGACGTGTCGCTGTCCGAGGGCGACGTCGACGGCTGCTCGGTGGAGTGCTGGGGGCACGGCTCGTCCTTCGACCTGAACTCCGGTGAACCGCTCGGCCTGCCGGCGACCGAACCGGTCGCCGTGTACCCCGTGACCCTCGACGGCGACCAGGTGCTCGTCGACCTCGACCGTCCCCTGAACTGACCACGAACCAAGGAGCCCCGATGTCTACCCTCGAGATCCGTGACCTGCACGTCAGCGTCGAGACCAAGGAAGGCACCAAGCAGATCCTGCGCGGGGTCGACCTGACGATCGCCTCCGGCGAGACCCACGCCATCATGGGCCCCAACGGCTCGGGCAAGTCGACCCTGGCCTACTCCCTGGCCGGGCACCCGAAGTACCAGGTCACCGGCGGTTCGGTGACGCTGGACGGTGCGGACGTCCTGGCCATGACGGTCGACGAGCGGGCCCGGGCCGGGCTGTTCCTCGCCATGCAGTACCCGGTCGAGGTGCCTGGGGTGTCGGTGTCGAACTTCCTGCGCACCGCCAAGACCGCGGTGGACGGGCAGGCCCCGCCGCTGCGCACCTGGGTGAAGGACGTCAAGGCCGCGATGGCCCAGCTGCGGATGGACGCCGAGTTCGCCGAGCGGTCGGTCAACGAGGGCTTCTCCGGCGGCGAGAAGAAGCGGCACGAGATCTTGCAGATGGAGCTGCTGCGGCCGGCCTTCGCCATCCTCGACGAGACCGACTCGGGCCTCGACGTCGACGCCCTGCGCGTCGTCTCGGAAGGCATCAACCGTGTCCGGGACACCACGGACGCCGGGCTGCTGCTCATCACCCACTACACCCGCATCCTGCGGTACGTGCGCCCCGACTTCGTGCACGTGTTCGTCGCCGGCCGCGTGGCCGAAGAAGGTGGCCCCGAGCTGGCCGACCGGCTCGAGGAAGAGGGCTACGACCGGTTCGAACAGGTGAACGCATGACGACCTCGCCCAGCGTGACCCGCCCCGCGACCGTGGCACCCGAGCCCACGGCGGGGTTCACGACGGGCGAGCTGACCGCGGTGCGGGCCGACTTCCCGCTGCTGGCGCGCACCCTGCGGGACGGTCGTCGGCTGGTCTACCTGGACTCCGGGGCCACCGCCCAGAAGCCGCAGGTGGTCATCGACGCCGAGCTGGACTTCTACACCCGCACCAACGCTGCGGTGCACCGCGGCGCCCACCAGCTGGCCGAGGAGGCCACCGACGCCTTCGAGCGCGCCCGCCACCAGGTGGCGGCCTTCGTCGGTGCCGCCGACGACGAGATCGTCTGGACCCAGAGCTCGACGGCCGCGCTCAACCTCGTGGCCTACGGCATCGGCAACGCCACCGCAGGCCGTGGGGGAGCGGCCGCCCGGCGGTTCGCCCTGGCGCCGGGCGACGAGCTGGTGGTCACCGTGGCCGAGCACCACGCCAACCTGGTGCCGTGGCAGGAGCTGGCGGCCCGCACCGGCGCGGTGCTGCGCTGGGTCGACCTGGACGACAGCGGACGCCTGCGCCTCGACCAGCTGGACGAGGTGGTGACCGAGCGCACCCGGGTGGTCGCGTTCACCCACGTCTCCAACGTCACCGGTGCGGTCACCCCGGTCGCCCCGTTCGTCGCGGCCGCCCGTCGTGTCGGTGCCCTGACCGTGCTCGACGCCTCCCAGTCGGTGCCGCACCTGCCGGTCGACCTGCACGCGCTCGGCGTGGACTTCGCGGCCTTCACCGGGCACAAGATGCTCGGGCCCACCGGTGTCGGTGCGCTGTACGGACGCCGCGAGCTGCTGGAGGCCCTGCCACCGGTGATGACCGGCGGGTCCATGGTCGAGGTGGTGACCATGGAGTCGGCGACGTACGCCCCGCCGCCGCAGCGGTTCGAGGCCGGCACCCAGATGGTGGCGCAGGCCGTGGCGCTGGGCGTGGCCGCCGAGTACCTGGCCGAGCTGGGCATGGACCGGGTGGCTGCGCACGACCAGCACCTGACCCGCCTGCTGCTCGACGCGGTGGCTGACCTGCCCGGCGTCCGGGTGATCGGTCCGACCGACCCGACCGACCGTCTGGCGGCCCTCTCGGTGGACGTCGACGGTGTGCACGCTCACGATGTCGGCCAGATGCTCGACGACGCCGGGGTGGCCGTGCGCGTCGGGCACCACTGTGCCCAGCCGGTGCACCGCCGGTTCGGCGTCACGGCGACCACCCGGGCGTCGGCGTCGGTCTACACCACCGCCGACGACGTGGCAGCGTTCGCCGACGCCCTGGCCGGGGTGCGACGGTTCTTCGGGGCGGCGTGAGGATGACGGGACGTCGTCGGGGTGTTGTCTGAGAACAGTGTTGTTCGGAACGGGGTTGTCTCGGAACGGCGTCGTCCACAGACGGTCGTCTCCGGACCCAGGGATGGAGCGGGACAAGGAATGGTGGATCGGTGAGCACCGACGCGATGGAACAGCTGTACCAGCAGGTCATCCTCGACCATGCCCGGAGCCCGCACGGACGTGGTCCGCTCGACGCCGGCGGTGACGGTGCGGTGACGGTGGCTGCCGGTCATGAGGCCTGCTCGGGCCGTTCCCACCAGGTCAACCCGACCTGCGGCGACGAGGTGACCTTGGAGGTGTCGCTGGACCGGACCGGCGCCGCTCCGGTGATCACCGACGTGCGTTGGGAGGGCCAGGGCTGCTCGATCTCCCAGGCGTCGGTGTCGGTGCTGTACGACCTGGTCGTCGGCGTGGACCTGCCGACGGTGGACCACGTCGCCGCGACCTTCCGCGAGCTGCTCGCCACCCGTGGTGCCGGCCTGGACGACGAGGCCGCCGAGGACCTGCTCGGTGACGCCAGTGCCTTCACCGGGGTGGGCAAGTTCCCCGCCCGGGTCAAGTGCGCGCTGCTCGGCTGGGTGGCGTTGACCGATGCGCTGGTCCGTGCCGGCGTGCGAGGGGACGACTGATGACCAACCCGACTCCGCCCACCGTCGCCGACGTCGAAGAGGCCATGCGCGACGTCATCGACCCCGAGCTGGGCATCAACGTCGTCGACCTGGGCCTGGTCTACGGGGTCTCGCTCGACAACGGTGTCGCTGTGGTCGACATGACCCTGACCTCGGCTGCCTGCCCGCTGACTGACCTCATCGAGTCGCAGTCCGCCGCCGCCCTGGAGGGTCTGGTCGACGCTTTCCGCATCAACTGGGTCTGGATGCCCCCGTGGACCCAGGACCGCATCACCGAGGACGGCCGCGAGCAGATGCGCGCCCTCGGCTTCAACATCTGACCGGGCCGTCCACGAGCAGGATCCGTCACTCGAAGCGGGTCGCGTCGATCGACGTGCTGGTCCGGGCGGTGCGGAAGGTCGCCACGACGGCAGCAGCGGCCAGGCCCACGGAGACGGCGAGGGTGACGTAGTAGTCGGCGCCGGGTGAGCCGACGCCGTACCGGCCGTCGGACAGCCCGGTGACGACGGCCCACGCCACTGCGAAGCCGAGCCCGACGCACAGCGCCAGCACGGCGGTGATGGGGACCGCCGCCTCGACGACGAGCATCCGCCGCAGCGTCGAGGTAGGCATGCCCTGGAGCCGGAGCAGGCCGAGCACCCGCCGCCGGTCGAGCACCCCGGACACGGTGGCGACGGTCAACGAGACGGCGCAGATCGCCGTGGCGACGAGGATGCCGATGTTGGCCAGGCGCGCGTAGGAAGCAGCCCAGGAGGTGCCGCTCGCCGCGTCCTCGACGCGGGACATCGGTGGCACCACGAAGGGGACGGAGACGATCATGGCCGTGCGGGCTCTCTCCTGGGCGCCAGCCGTTCCGTCGGTGAGGACGACGATGTCCCCAGGTGGTGCCTCGGCGACGACCTCGCCCGGCACCGGTCCGAGGACGACCGGTCGCTCGTCCCAGACCTGGTTCCCGAGATAGTCGTTGTCGACCTGCACCGCCTCGGCCCCGTCGGGGACGGTCAGGCCCAGCCGGGCGGCGTCGTCGGCGGTGACGACGAGACCGCGGTCAGGGTGGATGCGCGTGACGATGACGTCGGTGACGCCGTCGGTCGCGGCCACCGACGCCGCGGCAGCGTCGACAGCTGCGGCCACCGCGGGCCTGGCGTCGCTGTCGGCCTGGGTCGGAGCGTCGCCGTCTGCACCTGAGCCGCCGTCCGCACCGGAGGCGTCAGAGGGCTGCACGATGCCGAGCTGGGCCATCACGGCACTGGTGCTCACAGGCCCGACGAGCGCCGTGGGGGAGATGCGTCGGTCGGCCCCGACCCCGGAGCCGACCCCGTTGTCCTGCTCGACCGTGGTGACCGAGGCGGCGAACACGGTGACGACGAAGACAGCGAGGACCAGACCGCCGACCGACCGGAAGGTAGCGCGCGGGTGCTGACGGATCCGGTTGACCGCGAGCACCCCGGCGGCGCTGCGAGCCTGGCGGGCGCTCAGACGAGCCGCCCAGGAGGTCAGGAGCGGTCCAGCCAGCGTCATCCCGACCGCCACGACGACGAACCCGCCGATGAAGGCGACCATGGACCACTGGCGCCACACGGCGGGGTCGACCCGGTCCTTCCAGCCGGCGACCGACGCCGCCGTGGTGCCGAGCATCGTCACCAGCCCGAGCAGGAGCGGCACGACGGCGACCAGGTGCGGGCGGCGCTCGCGGCGTTCCCGGCTGGCCCCCAACGGTCCGACCCCGGCCCGGCGCACCGTCACGTACGCCACCACGGCGGCGACCAGTGCCGTGGCGACCGTCACCGCCGCCGTCACCGGCGCACCGACGCGCAGGTCGTCGACGAAGAAGTTCCCGTCCTCGATCGACAGGCGCGCGACGACCGGCACCAGCAGCCACGCCAGACCCACGCCGCACCCCGCGCCGAGCAGGCTCACCGCACCGGTCTCCAGGGCCGAGACGACGGCGACGCGGTGCGGGGTCGCACCGATGAGGCGCAGGGCCGCGAAGCGTTCGGCCCGCGAGGCCTGCCCCAACCGGCTGACGATGGAGATCAGCACGACGACGGGGAACAGGATGGCGAACCCGCCGATGACCGCCACCACCTGGTAGTTGTCGTTCGGGTAGGCGACGCCCCCGAAGGTGCTGACCACGACGCCCGAGCGTGCCGCCAGCTGATCCACCGTCCCCCCGACGACGACCACGAGCGAGTCCGGGCTGGCCAGCGCGTCGTCGCTGATGGTCCCTGCCGGTGTGCCGAAGCGCGCCTGGAGCTGGTCGGGCGGTGCGGCCGTGATCAGCCGGGCCAGGGCCGGTGAGGCGTAGTAGGTCCCAGGACCGGGTGCACGGCCGATCCCGGGCACGTCGACCGTCGAGTCGGGTGTCGCCGCGACATCGACCCGGGTGACGGCGTGGCCGTCGTACCATTCCGGTCCCCAGCGCCACGTGGAGGTGGCCAGCACCTCGTCGGCGGTGATGCTGCTGGCTGTCGACGAGTCGGCGGTCCGCACCTGGGTCCAGGTCGACCGTTCGGTGCGCACGCCCATGGCCTGATAGGCACCGAGCACCAGCAGCAGCAGGGCGACTCCGACCGCGACCCCGGCGGCCGTCCCGACCAGGCGGCCCCGTCCACCCTTGGCCTTGCCTGCGACCAGCCACGTCAACGACCAGATGTTCATACCAGGACCCCGGCGGTGGTGACACGTCCGTCGCGGACGGTGACGTCCCGGTCGGCGTACGAGGCCGTGCGGGGGTCGTGGGTCACCAGGACCACGGTCGTCCCGGCCGCGCGGGCGCGTTCGGTCAGCGTGACCATCACCTTCTCGGCGGCCAGGGAGTCCAGCGAACCGGTGGGCTCGTCGGCGAAGAGCACGCGCGGCTCGCCGGCCAGGGCGCGCGCCACGGCCACCCGTTGCGCCTGCCCGCCGGACATCTGGGCGGGCAGCTTGTCGGCCTGGTCGGCCAGGTCGAGCGTCTCCAGCCAGCCGCGGGCCCGCCGCAGGGCCGTGCGACGCGGCGAGCCCGCCAGCATCAGCGGCAGGGCGACGTTGTCGGCCGACGACAGGTCAGGCAGCAGCTGGCCGTACTGGAAGACGAACCCGAACTCGGCCAGGCGCAGCCGAGCCCGGGCTGCCTCGCCCAGGCGGCCGACCTCCTGGCCGTCGTAGGTGACGGTCCCGGCGTCGGGGGCGAGGACCCCCGCCAGCACGTGCAGCAGCGTCGACTTGCCCGACCCGGACGGTCCCATGACCGCGACGATCTCGCCGGCGCGGATGTCGAGGTCGGCGCCGCGCAGCGCCGGGGTCAGCCCGAACGAACGGTGCACTCCCCGGGCGCTGATCAGCGGTACGCCGACGCCCAGGTCTGTCGGTCGGTCGGTGGGTGTCGGGCTCATGCCAGGACCTCCTGCTGGAGCTCGGCGAGGCGGGCGGTGGTCAGGTCGATCCACCGCAGGTCAGCCTCGATGTGGAACAGGGCGTGGTCGCACAGCAGCACGGTCGCCAGGTCGGCCCCCTGCTTCAGGGCCGTCAGCCCCCGCATCCGCACCAGGTGCTCGGACCGTTGCATGTCGAGCAGCCGAGGTGCGTCGTCGCCCAGGAGCAGGGCGACGACGGTCTTGGCGAACAAGGTGGACTGCAACGAACCTGAGGGAACGTCGGGGGAGAACAACCACTCGGTCACCCGGTCGCGGCCGACCGGTGTGATCGCGTACCGCTTCCGGTCCGGTCCGGCCCCTGCCTCGTCGCCGAGCAGCTCGATCATGCCCTGCTTCAGCAGGCGGGCCAGGGTGGCGTACACCTGCCCGAACGCCAGGGGTCTGTCGGTACCGAACCACCGGTCGTATCCGTGCTTCAGGTCGTACCCGTGGCTCGGCCCCGTCCCCAGCAGCCCGAGCAGCACCGATGTGCTGTCGACTGTGCTCATACGCTTAGTGTATACACAATGTGTATAGCCAACGTCCACCTCAGTGGGCGCGCCGCCGTGCGGGATCCTGCCTGAGGCTGCGGGAGTGCCCACGGGGCTCCGTCGATCACCCAGGGGTGGACGGGAGATCCTGCCCAGCGCGACCAGACTGGCCGACAGATGGGGCAGGATGTCACCCAGGTGCAGATGACGGGGAAGTCGAGGGGGGCGAGATGCTCGACCGGGTGACCTTGCCCCGGCGCGACCGCTGTGCGGTGCCCCGGTGCACGGGCCGCCTGATGGACGGCTATTGCGATGTGTGCGGAGCCCCGGCCGACGCGGATCCGTCCGGCGGGGACACGGCGGTCAGCTCGGTCCGGCTGGCGTGGCGGGCGCTGGGCACGGAGCGCGTCGGGCGGGCCCGGCCGCGCCGCGCCGGCACCGTCGCGGCACGGATGCGGGGGCCGCAGCTGGGCGCAGGGTTGACGACCGTGCCGCCCATGCCCGCGGCCGACCCGCTGTCGAGGGTGATGGCCGACCCGGTGGTGCCGGAGCAACGACGGGTGTGCTCGGGGTGCAAGCACCCGGTGGGGCAGGGGCGCGACGGGGCGGCGGGCCGGACCGTCGGGTTCTGCCCGACCTGCGGGGCACGGTTCGACTTCCGTCCGCGACTGGCGCCCGGCGACCTGGTGGGCGGGCAGTACCAGGTGGTGGGGTGCCTGGCCTACGGCGGGATGGGATGGGTGTACCTGGCGCAGGACCGCAACCTCTCGGACCGGTGGGTGGTCCTCAAGGGTCTGCTGAACTCTGGTGACCACGATGCGGTGGCGGCAGCCATCGCCGAGAGGCGGTTTTTGGCCCAGGTCGATCACCCGCTGATCGTGCAGATCTACAACTTCGTGACGTTCGACGGGGCGGGCTACATCGTCATGGAGTACGTGGGGGGCACGTCGCTGAGACAGGTCCTGGCCGAGCGGTGGCAGGCAGCCGGGCGGGCCGACCCGCTGCCCGTGGACCAGGCGCTGGCCTACGTGCTGGAGGTGCTGCCGGCCTTGAGCCACCTGCACGAGCGGGGTCTGCTGTACTGCGACCTCAAACCAGACAACCTGGTCTGCCTGGGCGACGGCGTCAGGCTGATCGACCTGGGAGGGGTGCGGCGTCTCGACGACACCGTCGCGACGCTGTTCGGGACCGTCGGCTACCAGGCCCCGGAGGTCCCGGTCGAGGGTCCGTCGGTGGCGTCGGACGTGTTCACCGTCGGACGGACCCTGGCCAGCCTGGTGCTCGACTTCCGTGGGAACACCACGACCTACGCCACGACGCTGCCTGCGGTGGACGAGCACCCGGTGCTGGCCCGGTACGACTCGTTCTACCGCCTGCTGCTCAAGACCTGCGCGGCCGACCCGGACGACAGGTTCGTGTCGGTCGACGAGCTGCGGGTGCAGATGCTCGGGGTGCTGCGCGAGGTCGTGGCGATCGACCGGGGGCTGGGCACCCCGGGCTGGGGCACGACCGGGTCGTTGCTGTTCACGTCTTTGAACGTCGACGTGGCCGACAGACCGTTGCGGGCCGGCGAGCTGCCCGCCCTGCGCAGCGACGAGCACGACCCGATGCACGCCTGGCTGTCCGGGGTCACCGGGGCCGACCCGTGGGCCTGGTTCACGACCCTGGCCCAGGCACCGCAGACCACGCCCGAGGTGCTGGTGGCCCGGGCCGCCGTCGCCGTCACCGCCGCGGCGGAGACGGACGACCAGACGGCCCGGATCGGGTGGTGGGCCCGGGCCCGGGAGGTCGTGGACCAGCTGTTGGAGCTGGACCCCTGGGACTGGCGGGCGGCCTGGCTGTCCGGCCTGGTCGAGCTGGCCCGCGGCGACGTGCTCGCGGCCCGGGCGTCGTTCAACGCCGTGTACGGGCAGGTGCCCGGCGAACCGGCGCCCAAGCTGGCGCTGGCGGTGACCTGCGAGCTGTCCGGCGAACCGGACCTGGCCGAGTCGCTGTACCAGGTGTGTGCCGCGACCGACGCCACCTACACCAGCCCGGCCGCGTTCGGCCTGGCCCGCATCCGCCGGCAGCGCCGGGACCCGGGTGGAGCCCTGGCCGCGCTGGACCTGGTCTCGCCCACCCGCGCCTCCTACACCCAGGCCCAGGCCATCCGCGCCCGGTTGGCCTGGGCGGCCGACTGCGGGTCGGCGCTGGTGGACTACCGGCCGCGGATGCCGTCCACGGCCGACGAGGTCGCCGCCGGGAGCGCGCAGATCGGCACGTCGCCCAGCGACGACTGGACGACCAGCCGCTGCACGGTCCTGCTGAGCGGCGTCCGGTGGCGGGTGCTCGAGGTGCGTGAGGACACGTCCGGCCGTCGACACTGGGCGTTGCTGATGGCCGACCGCGTGATCGGCGCCGGGCCGTATCACACGACCCTGGCTCCGGTGACCTGGGCGCAGTGCGACCTGCGCCGTTGGCTCAACGACGAGGCTCTCTTCCTCGGTTCCCTGGGTGGTCCGCTGGTCTCCCGGATCCTTCAGTTCGAGGTGAGCCACGGCCGGGACCTGGCCGGGTCCAGCGGCGGTGACCAGAGCATGTCGGACCGGGTCTTCCTGCTCAACCTGGAGGAAGCAGCCAGGTACAGGAGGTCGGTCGACGGGCTGGCCGCTGTCGACGAGGCCATGGTGCCCGCCGGCTGGTGGTTGCGTTCTCCTGGCAACCGACCCGACCGCGCGGCCTGCGTCGAGACCGACGGCAGCGTGGGCGGGGCCGGCGTCTCGTCGTCGGTCGGTGTGCGGCCTGCTTTCTGGATGGTTCTCTAGGCGTCGTGGCAGCGCCCGGGATTGCCGGTCCGGCCCGTGGGCGGCATGGGGTCTCGGTTGGAAACACATTTTTCACGTCGACAAATGTGTGCCAAGATCGGGACAGGAACGGCGTTATGTTGGCAGCGGGCATGGTGCTACTGTCATCACAGCGATGGCCTCTGGTTCACCTTCGGAACCTGGCTGCTGTATACACAGGCGCGCGAGAGGCTGACGCATGGCTCTGCCCTTTATCGAGATCATTGAATCGACGACCCCCGACCCGAACCTGTTGATGTGGAAGCACCCGCACCCGGACGCCGAGATCAAGGACGGGGCTCAGGTGATCGTCCGCGAGTCCCAGGCCGTCCTGTTCCTCGCCGAGGGAACGGCGGCCGACGTGCTCGGCCCGGGCCGGCACACGCTGTCGACGCAGAACATTCCCGTCATCAGCAGGCTTCGAGGGTGGCGGTACGGTTTCGAGAGCCCGTTCAAGGCTGATGTTTATTTTTTCAACACCAGCCAGTTCATCAACAACAAGTGGGGCACTCCTGCCCCGGTCATCATCCGGGACCCTGAGATGGGCAGCCTGAGGATACGGGCGTTCGGGAGCTTCGACGTGCGGATCGGCGATCCGGCGACGTTCTTCCGTGAGTACGCCACTACCTTCCCGCGCCTGACCATCAGCGAGCTGGAACGCAGCCTGCGCGACCACATCGCCCCGGCCTTCGGGGAGGTCCTCGTCAAGCAACGGGTTCCGCTGGTCGACCTGGCGGGGTCGATGAGTGCCCTGTCGGCCACGATCGAGCCCCTCATCGCGCCGTACATGGCGCGTCTGGGCGTCCAGCTGACGTCGTTCGTCGTGACGTCGGTGACCCTGCCCGACGAGGTCAGCGCCCACCTGGACAAGATGACCGAGATGGCGATGGTCACCGACATGGACCGGTTCGCCCAGTTCAGCACCGCCCAGGCCATCGGGACCGCCGGGACAGGGTTGCAGCAGGCCGCAGTGTCCGGCGCGATGGCCGCCATGATGGCCCAGCAGATGAATGCCCAGACTGTCTCGTCCGCAGTGCCAGCAGCCGCCCCGGGCGCGACGGGAGGCGACGGGCTGGTGTCCCGTCTGGCAGCGCTGAAGCAGACGTTCGAGGCCGGTCTGATGGACGAGGACGAGTACAGGGCCCGACGGGAGGCGATCCTCGATGGCATCTGAGGTCGGCGACTTCCTCACCCGGCTGACCGCCCGGGCCGCCACGGACAAGTCCCTCTACGACGACGTGGAGTACACCCCTCCGCCCGCGGGCGTCGCGGCGAAGGCTTGCCCTGGCTGCGGTGCTGGGCGGGCCAAGTCGGACGGCCTCACCCGCTGTGCCTACTGCGGCCACGAGTTCATGACCCGCGCGCTGACGGACGGCGTCTACCTGTCGTCCGACGACAACTCCGAGTGATGTGAAGGCAGACCATGGCTAAAGCACGCCCGTACGCCGCCGAGGTTGCGGCGCTGCAGACACGCTACATCGACTTCGTCGACAGACTTGTCGCCCGAGGCGACGAGCTGGTGGCGCAGACCCTCGACCAGGTCCGCCCGCTGGCCGCCCAGCCGGACCAGTACGAGACCGCCTGCCGCGTCGTGGGCGCCGTCGACGGCCAGCTGCGCGGCCTGGAGGCCAAGGCGGAGGAGGTCTACGACCAGCAGATCGACGACCTCGACGACCGTTATGGCGACAACGACCTGATCGAGGGGGTCCAGGCCGCCTGCGAGGAGCGGGCAGAGCACCTGTCCAGGCTGGTCAAGCGCTGGCAGCTCCAGCTCGGGCGCGCCGTCGAGCCCGACCGCGAGGCTGAGTACCGTCGCATCGTCGCGGAGTTCGAGGCGACCGTGGGTTCGTACCGCTGTCAGCAGTGTGGTGCCACGTTGCCGGTCGACCGCCTCTTCTTCATCGACGTCTTCATCACCTGCCCGCAGTGCCAGACGCAGAACCAGTACTCACCGCCGGCTTCGGCCCGGAGCCTTGAGCAGATTGCCGTGCCGCTGGCCATGCAGCGTCAGGTCCGCTTCCTCGACGCCAACCGGGACATCGAAGATCAGATGGACGCGCTCCAGCGGCGTTGGTACGAGATCCGGATGCTTGCCGAGTTCGGTGACCGGGCGGCGGCGGCCGAGATGGAGCGCCTGGGCGAGCAGATGATGGGCCTGCTGCACCAGTCGGACCAGAACACACAGACGTACCTGGCGGCGGTCTACACCGATGTCCAGGCGATGGTGCCTGACAGGGAGGCGCACTATCAGACGCTCCAGGCCGAGGCGCTGCGACACCACCACAAGGAGGTGGCAGACGAGACGAAGAGCATCACCAGAATGTTGAACGAGGCGCGCCGTCATCGGCGCGGACGGGACAGCTGAGAGTTCGTCCCGAACCCCACGACCCCACCGATGAAAGGACGTTCTCATGGGATTTATGGACCGGATGAGGTCAGCGCAGGACGCGGTGCAGGCTCAGCCAGCCCGCCCGGCGCTGGAGTACGACGAAGACGGCGAGCTGGAATATGTCTGGGACACCAATGCCCTCGACCACAGTCTGTGGACGGTCGAGGAGTTCGAAGCCGAGCTGGCCCGGCGCGTCAAGAGCGACTGTCCCTTCGCGGACGGCGAGCCGCGACGGGCCACCTCCATCGCCGTCCTCCGCGCGGGGCTCTACACGCACTGGAAAGATGACGGCGGCTGGGAGCAACGGTGCAACGCCCAGGCGCGTGTCGACGTCCAGTCGGGGCAGGCGTCCAGCCCGCTGCTCGAGCCCGTCCACGGGGTGACGCTGAGCGACTACACCCAGATCAACATCAAGCTGGCTGAGGCTTCCGCACTGGACGGTCTGCTCCAGGCGATGGGGATCGACCCGGTGGCGTGGGGCGAGGCCAGCCTGGTGTGGGCGGACCGCATGGCGACCGACACGACGTTCGTCGTGGCCAGCGAGTACGGCCGTCTCTACCAGGCTGGGGTCACGGACCCGCGCCTCACCGGAGTGGCCGCCGCAATCCTGACGACCAACCCGGCCAACCTGCAACGCCTGCAGAGCGACCGGGCCTTCGCGACGGAGATGTCCGCAGCCCGTTCCGCGGCCTACAGCGTCGGCATGGACGGCAACCAGTGGTTGTTCGACACGATCGGGGTATCGCCGACCGACTTCCAGCAGGCCGAGAACCAGTGGCACGTGCCCTGGGCCGAGCAGGGCGACCGGTCGTTCCTCGACGGCACGTCGGTAGAGATGGCCACGTCCGACATGGCGGCCGCAGAAATGCAGTGGGCAGACTTCCGCCAGGCCAAGCTGGACGAGTACACCAGGATGTTCGTCGCGCAGATGGGGGGTGGCGTGGCCGACGACATCTCCTTCTGAGCCGGGCGACGGTCACGCCGCGTGGTCTCCGGTTCAGCGTCTGGTGCGACGGGTGGCCTGCCTGGCTCGGGCGGGCCGGGGGGTACCGGTTCTGCGGGTGCCGTTGTGGGTGAAGGTGGTCCGCAGGGCTCTCTCGGTCAGGACGGCCGGGACGAGGAGCGCGACGACCAGCAGGCCGGTCACCGTCAGACCCCAGCTCTCGACGAAGGTCTCGCTGTGCCCGAAGGCGGGCAGGGCCGGCAGCATGGCGACGACGGTGACAGGAAGCGCGACCAGACCGACAGGCCGGATCGTCCGACCGAAATATCGGTTGGCGAAATCCCAGGTGTCGGCGTTCTTCTGCGACAGGGGAGTCCGGTACCCGGTCCACTGGAGCTTTCCGGGTCGGTACGGCGGGCTTACCTTCGACATGACGAGCCCGATGCCGAGCATGAGCCCGGCGATGAACAGGTTGGTCCCGAGCAGGGTGAGCCAGAGTGCCATCGGTGCTCCTCGGTCGGTCGGGTCTACCCGGAGGTCGTCCCTCGGGGTCGACCCGGTCGGCGGATCGGTCGGGCGTCCGTCGGGGCGCGTCCAGCGTCGGCCAGGCTGCGGCGCAGCACCAGCTCGATCTGGGCGTTGACGGAGCGTAGCTCGTCGGCGGCCCACCGGGTCAGGGCCTCGTGCACCGCCGGGTCGAGGCGCAGCAGGACGGCCCGCCGGGAGGGACGCGCCGTCTCACCGTCCAACGGTGAGACGGCGGCGTCGGCGGGCTCGTCGGTCACGAGTACAGGGTTCCGGTGTTGACGACGGGGGTGGCGCGGGAGTCGCCGCACAGCACGACGAGGAGGTTGGAGACCATGGCGGCCTTGCGCTCGTCGTCCAGGACGACCACGTCGTTGGCCTCCAGGCGGGACAGGGCGTCCTGCACCATGGAGACCGCGCCGGTGACGATCTTCTCGCGGGCGGCGATGATGGCGCCGGCCTGCTGCCGCTGGAGCATCGCCTGGGCGATCTCGGGCGCGTAGGCGAGGTTGGAGATCCGGGCCTCGACCACCTCGACGCCGGCGACCGACACGCGCGCCGCGACCTCGGCGGCGATCTCCTCGGAGACCAGGTCGGTGGCACCGCGCAGGGTCTCGGTGCCGGGGCTGGCGTTGTCGTAGGGGTGGGACATGGCGACGTGCCGCAGCGCCGACTCCGCCTGGACCTGGACGAAGCCCTCGTAGTCCTCCACGGCGAAGGTGGCCTTGGCCGTGTCGGCGACCTGCCAGACGACGATCGCAGCGATGTTGATCGGGTTGCCGTCAGCGTCGTTGACCTTCAGCTCGTTGGTCTCGAAGTTGCGGACCCGCACCGACACGTTGCGCCGGACCGACAGCGGCACCGTGATGGCCAGCCCGGTGCGGCGGATCGTGCCGGTGTAGCGGCCGAAGAACTGCACCACCCGGGTCTGGCCGGGGGAGACGATGGTGACGCACGCCCAGGGCACCAGGGCGACGACGATCATGACCAGGCCCAGCGCGCCGAAGCCGTTGAACTCGGGAGCCGACAGCTGTGCGATGACCCAGATGCCCGCCACGACGAGGCCGAGGCCGACGAGCAGCGCGAGCGCGGCCGTGACGGGCCCGCCCGTGGGCGCCCGTCGCTCGTCGATGTCGACTCTCGTGCCGTCGTGACCGACCGGCACTGCGGGACTGGTGGGCTGGGACTCGTCCATCGTCATCACGTCCTTGCTCGTCCAGCGCGGACCCTCCGCGAGGCGATATCTAAGTGATATCACATTATTTCGGACGAGTCCAGGACGTCACGCGCTCGTCGTTGCCCGACCGCCGGATCGGCACCGGTCCTCGGGCCGCGACTCGGCACAGCGAGGCTGGCGCTCGGCGCCTGGTGCGTCGACGACGTCGACGCTCCTCACCGGGCGCCGCGGCTGTCGCGCTGGTGCTTTCAGCTCCTCTGCTGCGCGAACATCCACCCGGCCTTGTTGAGCGCCGTGACGATCGAGATCAGCAGGTCTTGGGTGGGCAGGTCGTTCTCGAGCGAGGGGAGGGAGCTCTCGATCCGGTCGGCCACCCCTGCGATGGCGTCGGTCACGAGCGCGATCGTCTTGTCGTCGTCGAGCATGCCGGCGCCCGGATCGGCGATCTGGGACTCCTTGGCGACCGTGCCGGCCCGACCGTCGGGCAGTCCGCCCACGGCGCGAAGCCGTTCGGCCACGTCGTCGGATGCCGTGCGCGCCGTGGCGATCAATTCGTCCAGCTCGAGGTGGACCGAGCGGAAGTGGGTGCCGTGCACGTTCCAGTGAGCCTGCTTTCCGATCAAGGACAGATCAATCAGGTCGGTGAGCGCGGACTGCAGGGCGGGGTACGAGGAGGTGTGCTCCATGGTTGGCTTCCCTTCGGATTGCGGCCGCAGGGCGTCGGACGTGCGCCCGTGCTTCCACGTTACGACGTCGGATGGTCGGCGTCATCTGCGGCGTCGCTTCGCGTTCACGGCAAGCCGCCCATATCTACCCGACCGGTGGGCCGTCGGATCTTGTGCCTGCTCGTGGTCGCACGAGCGCACCGGGTTGATTTCTCGTCCCGAGGATGCAGGCCTTTCATCGGCCGTTTGCCGCACGTGCCCACGTTCCACCATATAGCTCTCCCAACGGACTCGTCGGGCCGGCGCTGATGATCGGGGACGACGGTAGCGGGAATCGGTGCCTTCATCGTCGGCGCGGGTCATGAACGGCAGGAAACCGCACCCGTGACCTAAGAGCGCTTGGCGAGGACGGCGTCGATCCAGGCGGGGGCGTAGGCGGAGGTGCAGCCCTTGGCGACCTTGAGGTCGCGGTAGACGCCCAGGCGCTCGCCCAGGTCGCGGCAGCGGGGCAGGTAGTCGGGGTAGGTGAGGGCGATCTGCACCAGGGCGTGGTTCATCGTCCACTGGGCCAGCTCGGTCGCGGTCGGCAGCTCGGTCTCGATCCGGGTCAGGGTGGTCTCGATCTCGGCCGGCGGGGTCTGCTTGGCGCCCAGGTGGTCCACCGTGAGGGCCCAGCCGGACCGCCTCAGACGGTCGTCGGTCTCGTCACGCCAGGCGTCGCGCAGGCGGGGTGCCGCGGGGGTGCGGGCCACCAGGCGGTGGACCAGGTCGTCCAGCAGCGGGACGTAGTCCACCGACTGGGCCATGCCCGTCGCCGTCGGCTCGTCCACGGCCGCGGGGTCCATGATCATCACGGCGAGCAGCTGGGCGTCGACGTTGCCGGTGGCCCACAGGTCCAGGCCCAGCGGGTGGTCGGTCCCGATCTGCCCGGCGAGCGCGCGCAGGGCACCGAGCGGAGTGCCGAAGCAGGTCGTCGCGCCGTGCTTCAGCAGGTGCTTGCGTCGTGCGTCGGTGGCGGCGGCCTCCAGCTGGGTCATGACGTCGTCACTGGTCATGAGCCGTCCTCTCGTCCTGGTCGAGTCTAGTGTCGCGGACGTCGGTCCACGGGCGGTGCGGCGCCGGCGGGATGCAGGCTGACGTGATGGCGCGCTGGTGCCGGTGGTCGGCCGTGCAGGTCCAAGATCGGTAGCATCGTCAGCGGTGTCACACCGGCCACCGACGGCCCGGCTCGTACCGTGGCCCACCGATGCGAGGAGTCCAGTCCCGTGCCCCAGTCCCTGAACCTCACCGTCGACGGCGTCGCGACCACGGTGGCAGCAGGCACGACCGGCACCACAACCGGCACAGAGCTGTTCGCCGGGCGCCGCGACATCGTCGTGATGCGCGTCGACGGCGAGCTGCGCGACCTGGCCGCCGAGGTGACCGACGGGGCCCAGGTCGAGTCGGTCACCATCGACTCCCCGGACGGGCTCATGGTGCTGCGGCACTCGGCCGCCCACGTCCTGGCGCAGGCCGTCCAAGAGGTGGACTCCCAGGCCAGGCTCGGGATCGGGCCGCCGATCACCGACGGGTTCTACTACGACTTCGACGTGGCCACGCCCTTCACCCCTGACGACCTGCGGGCCCTGGAGAAGTCCATGGCGCGGATCGTCAAGGAGGGGCAGACCTTCCACCGAGTGGATGTCACCGAGGCTCAGGCGCGCGACATCGAGGCGGACGAGCCGTACAAGCTGGAGCTCGTCGGGCTGAAGGGCGAGGCGGACGACACCGACGGAGCGTCGGTCGAGGTCGGCCTGGGCGGGCTCACCATGTACGAGAACCGGCGTCGCGACGGTTCGGTGGCCTGGCAGGACCTGTGCCGTGGCCCGCACCTGCCGTCGACCCGGCTGATCGGCAACGGGTTCCGGCTCACCCGGTCGGCCGCGGCCTACTGGCGGGGCTCGGAGAAGAACCCCCAGCTGCAGCGCATCTACGGCACCGCCTGGGCCAGCAAGGACGACCTGAAGGCGCACCTGGACCGGATCGCCGAGGCCGAGCGGAGGGACCATCGCCGGCTGGGCAACGAGCTGGACCTGTTCAGCTTTCCCGACGAGATCGGGTCCGGCCTGCCGGTGTTCCACCCCAAGGGCGGGATCGTCAGGATGGAGATGGAGGACTACGCGCGGCGGCGTCACCTGGCCGCCGGGTACTCGTTCGTCACCACCCCGCACATCACCAAGGCCCGGCTGTTCGAGACCTCCAAGCACCTGGAGTGGTACGCCGACGGGATGTACCCGCCGATGCAGCTGGACGAGGAGCGCGACGCCCAGGGCCACGTGCGCCGGGCCGCCCAGGACTACTACCTCAAGCCCATGAACTGCCCGATGCACAACCTCATCTACTCCTCGCGGGGACGGTCGTACCGGGAGCTGCCGCTGCGGCTGTTCGAGTTCGGCACGGTGTACCGGTACGAGAAGTCCGGGGTGGTGCACGGCCTGACCCGGGCCCGCGGGTTCACCCAGGACGACGCGCACATCTACACCACCCGCGAGCAGATGCGCGACGAGCTGGCGTCCTTGTTGGACTTCGTCCTCGACCTGCTGCGCGACTACGGGCTGGCCGACTTCTACCTGGAGCTGTCCACCCGGGACCCAGAAAAATCTGTGGGCGACGAGACGACCTGGGAGGAGGCCACGGCCACGCTGCGGGAGGTCGCCACCGCGTCCGGTCTGGACCTGGTCGACGACCCGGGCGGCGCCGCGTTCTACGGTCCGAAGATCTCCGTGCAGGCCAAGGACGCCATCGGTCGCACCTGGCAGCTGTCCACCATCCAGCTGGACTTCTTCGAGCCCGAGCTGTTCGAGCTGGAGTACACCGCGGCTGACGGTACCCGGCAGCGGCCGGTCATGATCCACCGGGCGCTGTTCGGGTCGATCGAACGGTTCTTCGCCATCCTCGTCGAGCACTACGCGGGGGCGTTCCCCGCCTGGCTGGCCCCCGTGCAGGCCCTGGCCGTGCCGGTGGCCGAACCGTTCGAGGCCCACCTGGCGGGCGTCGTCGAGCAGCTGCGGGCCCAGGGGATCCGCGCCGAGACGGACCTCTCCGACGACCGGTTCGGCAAGAAGATCCGCAACGCTGCCACCGCCAAGGTGCCGTTCGTGCTCATCGCAGGGGAGCAGGACGTCGAGGCGGGCGCCGTGTCGTTCCGGTACCGCGACGGGCGGCAGGACAACCAGGTGCCCGTAGCCGAGGCCGTGCAGCGGATCGTCACCGCCGTGCGCGACCGGGTGCAGGTGTGACGATGGCACCCGCGCCCATGGACCAGACGCCCGACGACCTGGCCGGAGTCCCCGACGGGATGGAGCGGCTGTGGGTGCCGCACCGGATGGTCTACCTCGGCGGGGCCGACAAGCCCGACGACGACGGCCCCGGCCCTGGCTGCCCCTTCTGCCGGGTGCAGGGCGAGGACGACGAGACGGGGCTGGTGGTGGCCCGGGGCGAGCGGGCGTTCGTCGTGCTCAACCTGTACCCGTACAACTCCGGGCACCTGCTGGTCTGCCCGTACCGGCACGTCGCCGACTACGTGGCGCTGGACGACGACGAGACGGCCGAGGTCACGGCGATGACCCGCACCGCGATCCGGGCCCTGACCCACGCCTACCACCCGCACGGTTTCAACCTGGGCATGAACCAGGGCGCGATCGCCGGGGCGGGTATCGCCGCCCACCTGCACCAGCACGTCATCCCGCGGTGGTCCGGCGATGCGAACTTCCTGCCGATCGTCGCCCGCACCCGGGCCCTGCCCGAGCTGCTGTCTGACGCCCGCTCCCGCCTGGCCCAGGCCTGGACCGCCGTCACGGCGCAGGAAGGCTGAGGCGTGCTCGACCATCTGCGCGGTGCGGCGACCCGCCTGTTCACCCCGCTGGCCCGGGCGCTGCTGCGGGCCGGGGTGAGCCCCGACGCGGTGACCATCACCGGCACGGTCGTCGTCGTGGTGGTGGCGCTGTGGGCCCTGCCGACAGGGCACCTGTTCGTCGGTGCCCTCGTCATCGCCGCGATGGTGCTGACCGACACCCTGGACGGGATCATGGCGCGGGCCTCGGGCCGGTCCGGGCCGTGGGGGGCGTTCCTGGACTCCACGCTGGACCGGTTCGCCGACGCCGCGATCTTCGCCGGGCTGGTGCTGTGGTTCGCCGGGCGTGGGGACGACCGGCTGGCCCTGGCCCTGGCCCTGGCCTGCCTGGTGCTCGGGTCGATCGTGCCCTACGCCCGGGCGCGGGCCGAAGGGGTCGGGCTGACCGCCAAGGTCGGCATCGCCGAACGGGCCGACCGGCTGGTCGTCGTGCTGCTCAGCACCGGCCTGGTCGGGCTGGGCCTGCCGCAGGTGGTGCTCACCGCAGCGCTCGGGCTGCTGGCCGTGGCCTCGGCGGTCACCGTCGTCCAACGGATGGTCACGGTGTACCGGCAGGCCAAGGCTCTGCCGCAGGCGGAGGACCCGTGACCGCCACGCTGCTCGCCCTGGCGTTCCGGTGGGCGCCCCGGCTGCCCGAGGCGCTGGTCCGGACGCTGGCCGCGCTGGCGGCCGACATCGCCTGGCTGGTGCACGGCAAGGGCGTGCGCCGGCTCGAGGCCAACCTGACCCGGGTGCGGCCCGGGCTGACCCGTCGGGGCCTGCGTCGGCTGTCGCACGCGGGGATGCGGTCGTACCTGCGCTACTACGCCGAGATGCTGGTCCAACCGGGGCTGAGCCAGACGCAGGTCGACGCCCGCATCAGCCTCGTCAACGCCGACTGGGCCCTGGAAGAGTTCGCCGCCGGCCGGTCCGTCGTCGCGGCGCTGGGGCACCTGGGCAACTGGGACCTGGCCGGGACCTGGGCAGGCCGCCACCTGGCACCGATCACCACCGTCGCGGAACGGCTGGAACCGGAGCGGGTGTTCCAGGACTTCCTCGCCCTGCGCGAGGGCGCCGGCATGCGGATCGTGCCGCTGGGTCGCGGCGAGGGCGGTCGGGTGTTCCGGGTGCTGCTCCAGGAGGTGCGCGCCGGCGGCCGGTTCTTCCCGCTGCTGGCCGACCGGGACCTGTCGCACAGCGGTGTCGAGGTCCAGATGTTCGGGCACCCGGCGCGGGTGGCTCCGGGGCCCGCGGCACTGACCAGCAACGGGAAGGTGCCGTTGTGCGTCGTCGCGATCACCTACGAACGCCTGCGCGGGGAGCGCCGCCGCCGGGCCGGGTCACCCTGGGGGATCCGGGTCACCTTCTCCGACCCGGTCGTCGTGGACGACGCCCTCACCGGACGGGACCGTGTCCAGGCGGTCACCCAGGCCTGGGCCGACGTGCTGGCGCAGGCCGTCGCGGCCTCGCCGCAGGACTGGCACATGCTCCAGCGGGTGTTCGTCGCCGACCTCGACCCGGCACGGGACGCCCTGGCCGCTGCCCGCGCCGACGACACCAGGGAGACGTCATGACGGTCGACCGGCCGCTGCGGGTCGGCGTGGTGTGCCCGTACTCCTTCGACCACCCCGGTGGCGTGCAGTTCCACGCCCGGGACCTGGCCGAGGCGCTGCTCGCCGACGGGCACCAGGTGTCCGTGCTGGCCCCTGCCGGCGACGACACACCCGTCCCGGAGTATGTGGTCTCCGCGGGCCGGGCGCTGGCCGTGCACTACAACGGGTCGGTCGCCCGGCTGGCCTTCGGACCGGTCGCAGCGGCCCGGGTGCGCAAGTGGCTGGCCGCGGGCGAGTTCGACGTGCTGCACCTGCACGAACCGGCCGCCCCCAGCCTGTCCATGCTGGCGCTGTGGATCGCCGAAGGTCCGATCGTCGCGACGTTCCACTCGTCGTTGGTGCGGTCCCGGTCGTTGCAGATCGCCTACCCGTTCGTCCGGCAGTCGCTGGAGAAGATCACCGCACGGATCGCGGTGTCCGAGGACGCCCGGCGCACCCTCGTCGAGCATCTCGGTGGCGACGCCGTGGTCATCCCCAACGGGGTGTGCGTGGACCGTTTCGCCGAGGCAGCCCAGGACCCGGCCTGGACCGGCACCGCCGACCGGCCGACCGTGGCTTTCCTCGGTCGCCTCGACGAGCCTCGCAAGGGTCTGGGCGTGCTGCTCAGCGCCGTCGCCCAGGTGCAGCGCACCATCCCCGGGGTCCGGGTGCTGGTCGCCGGGGGAGGTGACACCGGTGCCGAGCAGGCCGCCGAGGCCGGACCGGGCGTCGCCGCCGCGGTCGAGCTGCTGGGCACCGTGACCGATGACGAGAAGGCCCGCCTCCTCGCCTCGGCCGATGTGTACTGCGCCCCCCAGACCGGCGGGGAGAGCTTCGGCATCGTCCTGGTCGAGGCCATGGCAGCCGACACCTGCGTCGTGGCGTCCGACCTGGGGGCCTTCCGGAGGGTGCTCGACGACGGTGCCGCCGGGGTGCTGTTCAGCAACGGCGACCCTGCCGACCTGGCGCAGACCCTGGTGCGGGTGCTGACCGACCGGGCGGTGGCGGTCGAGGCCCGGGCTCGGGCTGCCCAGGTGGTCCGTCGTTACGACTGGAGCAACGTCACCAAGCAGGTGCTCGCGGTGTACGAGATGGCGTTGGCCGGCCGCGACGCACCTGTCGGTGAAGACCCGTCGGTGCTCCGCCTGCTGCGCCGTGACCGTGGAGAGCCCCGATGAGACCTCTCGAAGTCGTCGCCCTGCTCGTCATCGTCCTGGTGGTGGTGTTCTGGGCGATCTGGCTGCGCGCCTCGCGGCTGGACCGGCTGCACCGCAAGGTGGTCGCGGCCCGTGCCGTCGTCACGGCACAGCTGGTCCGGCGGGCCACGGTGGCCGCCGAGCTGGCGACCTCAGGCCTGCTCGACCCGGTGAGCTCGGTGGTGCTGGGGGAGTCGGCCTGGCAGGCGCTCGCGGTCTCGACCACGGCCTCGACGGCCGCCCCCGACACCCGGGCGGTGCTGGGCGACGCGGCGTCGGCCGTACCACCAGGATCCGGCCCGGCCGAGAGCGAGCTGACCGCGACCCTCACCGAGCTGCTGTCCGACGACCCGGAGATCGATCGCCTGCGCGCCGACCCGCTGGGTGCTGAGCTGCTCGACCAGCTGGCCGCTGCCTGGTACCGGGTGCAGCTGGCCCGGCGGATCCACAACGAGGCCGTCGCCCAGGCCCAGCGTGTGCGGCGAGGCTGGCTGGTCCGCACCTTCCACCTGGCCGGGCACGCGCCGGAACCGACGACGCTCGAGATGGACGACGCCATGCCCCAGACTCTGAGCGAGCAGAGCCCCACCTGAGCGGCGTCGCTACTATGGCCTGGCCGCTACGCGGTCGCGGCGCTGGTGCGTGGCCGCCCTGTCCCTTGTCGTCTGTTGTGAGGAAGCCGTGAGCACTGAGAACACGCAGCCCGTCGTCGGCACCACCCGTGTCAAGCGGGGCATGGCTGAGATGCTCAAGGGCGGCGTCATCATGGACGTCGTCACCCCAGAGCAGGCCAAGATCGCCGAAGACGCCGGTGCCGTCGCCGTCATGGCCCTGGAACGGGTGCCGGCCGACATCCGGGCCCAGGGCGGGGTGGCGCGGATGAGCGACCCCGACCTCATCGACCAGATCATCGCCACGGTGTCGATCCCGGTGATGGCCAAGGCCCGGATCGGTCACTTCGTCGAGGCCCAGGTGCTCCAGTCGTTGGGGGTCGACTACGTCGACGAGTCCGAGGTGCTCACCCCGGCCGACTACGCCCACCACATCGACAAGTGGGCGTTCACCGTGCCGTTCGTGTGCGGGGCGACCAACCTGGGTGAGGCTCTGCGCCGGATCACCGAAGGTGCCGCCATGATCCGTTCCAAGGGCGAGGCCGGCACCGGCGACGTGTCCAACGCGACGACCCACATGCGGACCCTGCGTGACGAGATCCGACGGCTGACCTCGCTGCCGCCCGACGAGCTGTACCTGGCAGCCAAGGACCTCGGCGCGCCTTACGACCTGGTCGCCGAGGTGGCGCGGGCCGGTCGCCTCCCGGTGGTCCTGTTCACGGCGGGCGGGATCGCCACGCCTGCCGACGCGGCGATGATGATGCAGCTCGGCGCCGAGGGCGTGTTCGTCGGGTCTGGCATCTTCAAGTCCGGCGACCCCGCCGCCCGCGCTGCCGCGATCGTCAAGGCCACGACGTTCCACGACGACCCTGACGTCATCGCTCAGGTCTCGCGGGGCCTGGGCGAGGCGATGGTCGGCATCAACGTGGACGACGTCCCCGCGCCGCACCGGTTGGCCGACCGGGGCTGGTGACCTCGTCGGCTGGTGCTGAGGGCCGTGCGGCTCTCGGGCGGGAGTGGCGCCGTGGGCTCGACGGGCGGCTGTTCCGGCGTGCCGCCCGGGTCATCCTCCTCGACCCGGACGACCGGGTGCTGCTGGTCCGTGGCCACGACGCGGACCAGCCGTCCCGTGCCTGGTGGTTCACCGTCGGCGGCGGCCGGGACGACGGCGAGACCGCCCAGGCCGCGGCGCTGCGCGAGCTGCGGGAGGAGACGGGCATCGAGCTGGCGGCCGACGCGCTGGTCGGGCCGGTCTTCACCCGGTCTGCGGTGTTCGACTTCGTCTTCGAGCACTGCCGCCAGGACGAAGAGCTGTTCTACGCCCGTGTCGGCTCCGGCACCGCGCTGAGCCGGTCAGGGTGGACGGACCTCGAGGGTGAGCTGTTGGACGACCTGCGCTGGTTCACCCTCGACGACCTCGCCAGCGTCACCGAAGAAGTGTTCCCCGAGGGGTTGGTCGACCTGGTGCGGACCCTGCTGGACGGGTGGGACGGCGTGACCCGGCACCTCGACGAGACCTGAGGCGGGCGGACGACCGCAGCAGGACGACCCTGGGGCCGCGCTGCCCTGCCTCGGCGCCTGCGCTCGCGCTGCACGGTCTTGGCGGCTGCGCTCGGGCTGCACGCTGTGCTCGCGCTGCATGGTCGGCGGCGCTGCGCTGCGCCGTCTCGACGGTCGGGCTGGTGCCGACGCTCAGTCGCGGTGCGGCAGCGTCGTCGGCTGGGCCGGCAGCCCGTAGAGCGCGGGACGGCGCGTGTCGGCGCGGTCGGCCTGCGCCTCGGCGCCGATCCTGGACAGACCGTCGTGCAGCTGGCCGAGCAGATCAGCGGTGAGCGTCACGTCCTTGTTCAACAGCCCGAGCTCGGCAGCCAGGGCGGCAGTCGATTCGATGGTCACGTTGCCAAGATACCTGGACAAAGCGGATGTTTCAGGCTATCCGTTCCGGTGTGCCCCGTGTGAGGGATACCAGTTTGGTCACGGCCCTCGTGTGATAGCCCGATCGGGTGGTCTGCGGGTGAAGCAAACGACGAGGGCTCCGACGGCACGTCCTAGTATCGAGGCTTGTGAAGCCCGTCGTCGGAGTCCTGGCCCTGCAAGGTGATGTGCCCGAGCACCTCGCGGCACTGCGGTCTGCGGGAGCCGAGGCGGTGCCGGTGCGCCGCCAGGCCGAGCTGGCCGCGCTCGACGGGATCGTGCTGCCCGGAGGCGAGTCGACGACGATCGACAGGCTGCTGCGGGCCTTCGACCTGTCGGGGCCTCTGCGGGAGCGCCTGCAGGCCGGTCTGCCTGCCTACGGCTCGTGCGCCGGGATGATCCTCCTCGCCGACAGGGTGCTCGACGGGACGGCCGACCAGCAGACTCTCGGCGGCATGGACGTCACGGTCCGCCGTAACGCTTTCGGCCGTCAGGTGGTCTCTTTCGAGACCGACCTGGACGTCGACCAGATTCCCGGCCCCGTCCACGCCGTGTTCATCCGGGCGCCGTGGGTCGAGGAGGTCGGCCCGGCTGCCACGGTGCTGGTCCGCGTGGAGGACGGGCCCGCCGCCGGTAGGATCGTCGCGGTGCGCCAGGGGGTGCTGCTCGCGACGTCCTTCCATCCGGAGGTCACGGGTGACGACCGGGTACACCGCCTGTTCGTGGACATGGTCCGCGACAACCAGACAAAGAGCTTGAACTGACGCTAGACAGGAGCACGTCCCATGTCCGGTCACTCTAAGTGGGCAACCACCAAGCACAAGAAGGCGCTGGTCGACGCGAAGCGCGGCAAGCTCTTCGCCAAGCTCATCAAGAATATCGAGGTTGCGGCCCGTACCGGCGGTGGCGATCCGGCCGGGAACCCGACGCTGTACGACGCTATCCAGAAGGCCCGCAAGTCGTCGGTCCCGGCTGACAACATCGACCGGGCCCTGAAACGCGGCTCTGGTGCCGAGGCCGGTGGCGCGGAGTACCAGTCGATCCTCTACGAAGGTTACGCACCGGGTGGTGTCGCGGTGCTCGTGGAGTGCCTGACCGACAACCGGAACCGCGCCGCGTCCGACGTGCGGGTGGCCTTCACCCGCAACGGCGGCGCCATGGCCGACCCGGGCTCGGTGTCGTACCTGTTCTCGCGCAAGGGCGTCGTGGTGGTGCCCAAGGAGGGCACGACCGAGGACGACGTCATGATGGCCGTACTGGACGCCGGTGCCGAGGAGGTCACGGACTCGGGGGAGTCGTTCGAGGTCCTGACCGAGGCGACCGACCTGGTCCCGGTCCGTCAGGCGCTCCAGGACGCCGGCATCGAGTACGACTCGGCCGACGTGGTGTTCTACCCGGCCACGGAGGTCGAGGTCGACGTCGACGGGGCACGCAAGGTCGTGCGCCTGGTGGATGCCCTGGAAGACTCGGACGACGTCCAGAACGTGTACGCCAACTTCACCGCGTCCGACGAGGTCCTCGCCGCGCTGGACGAGGAGTAGCCACGCCCGTGGCGGACCGGGAAGCCTGAGGAGGGCCGGGCCTGACCGTGAGACGTCAGGCGCCTCGCGGACCTCAGCGGTGCGCTGGTCGCCGGGCTGGGCGGTGGCGTGCGGCCTGCTCGGCGGCGGCCCAGGTGCGTTGTGCCGCCGTGAGCGCGCCCGGTTCACGCTGCGGTGCACCGAGTGCCCCGGCGGGACGCCACAGGTGACAGATGGCCAGGGCCAGCGCGTCGGCGGCGTCGGCGGGCTGGGGGCGGTCAGGCAGGTCGAGCAGCCGGGCGACCATCGTCTGGACCTGGGCCTTGTGCGCCGCACCAGAACCGGTGACGGCGGCCTTGACCTCGCTGGGTGTGTGCACGGCGACGGGGATCCGTCGCCGTGCGGCCGCGAGCATGGCGATCCCGGCGACCTGGGCGGTGCCGGTCACGGTGCGCACGTTGTGCTGGGCGAACACCCGCTCGACCGCCACCGTGTCCGGGGCGTGCCGCTCCAGCCACTCGTCGATCACCTCGGCGACGGTCAGCAGGCGCTGGTCGAGGTCGAGCGCCGGGTCGGACCGGGCCACGCCGACGGCGACCAGCCGCACCCGGCGGCCGGGCAGGGAGTCGACGACGCCGAGCCCGCACCTGGTCAGGCCGGGGTCGACTCCGAGGACGCGCACGAGGGCTATCGTCGCAGGCCTGCCGACGTGGAGCCGGGGAAGCGTCCGGCGTGTCTCGCACAGGTGTTCGTCGTGCGTGACCGCCGCTGTCGCACCGAGCAGCGCGGCGCGGCACCGCTCAGCTTCTCGTCTGCCCCTGACCCGAGGGTGTCCGCCGGCGCGCGGCAAAGGGGGCCTGCGGTTGGCGACGGGTGTGGCGCTGTGCCCTACTGGGAAGACGTCGCACGTCCGGCACGCCGACCGTCGACCTAGGGAGCTCGGCATGGGCATGAGCACTGACCACGGACGCCTGGTACCCACCCGGGCCGTGATGTACCGGGGCGGGACGAGCCGGTGCCTGGTCGTCCATACCCCAGACCTACCCGCCCAGGACCCGGAACGTCTGCGCCAGTGGCTGGTCGCGGTCTACGGCAGTCCCGATGTCCGCGAGATCGACGGAGTCGGCGGAGCCGACATCCTGACCAGCAAGTTCGCGCATGCGGCCAGATCCGCGCGGGACGACGCCGACCTGGACTACACCTTCATCCAGGTCGGCATCGCCGAGCCCACGGTGAGCCTGCAGATCCTGTGCGGCAACATATCCTCGTGCATCGCCCCGTGGGCGATCGAGGAGGGCCTGGTGCCTGCGGTCGAGCCGGTGACGACGGTGCGCATCTTCAACACCAACATCAACAAGGTCTTCACCGCTGAGGTCGAGGTGGTCGACGGCAGGCCGAGAGTCGACGGCGACGCACACATCGACGGTGTCCCAGGCACCGCGGCGCCCATCCACCTGGACTACACCGAGACCTGGGGAGCTCGGACGGGTCGCCTGCTGCCCACCGGCCACGTCGTCGACACGATGAGCGTGCCCGGTCTCGGCGAGATCGAGTACTCGGTGGTCGACATCGCTGGAACACAGCTGTTCCTGCGTGCTGCGGACTTCGGGCTGACGGCGGCCGAGAGTCCGGCCGAGATCGAGGCGATGCACGAGACGCTGCGCAAGATCCGGGCCGCCCGGGCGGTGGTCACCCACCGGCTGGGCTTCTCGACCTCCGTCGAGACTGCGGACGTCGAGAGCCCGGGATCGCCGTTCGCGCTGCTGGTAGGGCCCGCGGTGGAGCGTGTGTCGTTCACCGGGGCCCGGATCGGGGTCGAGGAGAACGATCTCGTCGCGTTCATGGTGGCCGGCGGAGCCATCCACAAGGCATACCCGGGCACGGCCGCGATCCCCACCGCCGTCGCCGCCTGTGTCGACGGTTCCCTGGTGAACCGTCTCTCCCGGGCACGTCGAGGCGACCTTGTGCGGATCGGCCATCCTAGCGGCGTCTTCCCGGTAACGGCGCGCCTCGACCAGGACGGCACCGACATCACCGTGACCAGAGCGAGCTACATGCGCACCGCCCGGCGGATCATGGAGGGCAACGTCTTCGTCAGTACCACCCGCGTCCCGTGGCTCGACCGGACTCTGAGCCACCCGGTCGCCGTCGCGCCCATCGCTGACGCCGACAGCGTCGTCGTGCACCTCGAGGCCGCTCTCGCGTCGTGAGGCGGCGAGTCCTGCCGCCGGCCGGCAGGCCGCGCTGACAATGGTGAGCGCCGGTCGAGGCTTGCCGCCGGGCCTCGCCGGCGACGAGCGGACGGCGCAGAGCCGACGCCCGCGGGCAGCACCCGGCGGGCGCGAAGGCCAGGGCGTCGCCGGCGACACCACGGGCTCCGCCGTCGAACGAGGTGGGGGACCTGACCGGCGTGTCGGTCGTACAGGTGTTCGTCACGTGAGACAGTGTCGGGAGGACGGTCGAAGGGAGCTCGCAGGTGATCGCATCGGTGCACGGTGAGGTGCTGTCGGTCGGTCTGGACACCGCCGTGGTCGAGGTCGGCGGGGTCGGGCTGGCGGTCCAGGCCACCCCGGCGACGCTGGCCGGGTTGCGGGTCGGGTCGTCGGCCCGGTTGGCGACGTCGCTGCTGGTCCGAGAGGACGCCCTGACGCTGTTCGGGTTCGCCGACACCGACGAGCGCGAGGTGTTCGAGACTGTGCAGACCGTCAGCGGGATCGGTCCGCGTCTGGCGCTGGCGATGCTGGCGGTGCACACCCCCGACGGGCTGCGCCGGGCCGTGGCCGACGAGGACCTGACGGCGCTGCAGCGGGTTCCGGGCGTGGGCCGCAAGAGCGCCCAGCGGATCGTCCTGGAGCTCAAGGACCGGCTCGGCGCCCCGAAGCGAGCCTCGGTGACGTCGGCGCCCTCCGACGACCGTCGGGGCCAGGTGGTCGAGGCGCTGACCGGGCTGGGCTGGCCGGAACGCGCCGCCGTCGCCGCAGTGGAGCAGGTCCTGGACGGTTCGACCGACCCGGTCGGTGCCGACGAGGTGGCCGGTGTGCTGCGGGCCGCGCTGCGCACCCTGGGTGGTGCCCGTGGCTGACGAGGTCGGCTCGCTGGTCCGGCCCGGCGCGGACGAGGCTGAGCGGGCTGCCGAGGCGGCGCTGCGTCCCCGGACGCTGCAGGAGTTCGTCGGCCAGCGGGTGGTCTGCGACCAGCTGTCCCTGGTGCTCGACGCGGCCCGGCGCCGCGGGCGGGCGCCCGACCACGTGCTGCTGGCCGGACCGCCGGGCCTGGGCAAGACCACCCTGGCGATGATCGTCGCCGCCGAGCTGGGCGCGTCTTTGCGGGTGACGAGCGGTCCGGCCATCCAGCACGCCGGTGACCTGGCTGCGGTGCTGTCGTCGCTCGACGAGGGCGAGGTGCTGTTCATCGACGAGATCCACCGGTTGGCCCGGGCTGCCGAGGAGCTGCTGTACGTGGCGATGGAGGACTTCCGGGTCGATGTCGTCGTCGGCAAGGGCGCTGGGGCGTCGGCCATCCCGTTGGCCCTGCCGCCGTTCACCGCCGTCGGTGCGACCACCCGGTCCGGGCTGCTGCCCGCCCCGTTGCGCGACCGGTTCGGCTTCACCGCCCACCTGGACTTCTACGACCCTGCCGAGCTGGTGCGGGTGCTGGTGCGTTCGGCGGGCCTGCTCGGGGTGCAGCTGACCGACGACGCAGCCCGGGAGATCGCCGGCCGGTCGCGCGGTACCCCCCGGATCGCCAACCGGCTGCTGCGCCGGGTGCGGGACTGGGCCGAGGTGCGCGGCGACGGCAGCTGCTCGCTGGCCGCGGCCCGCGCGGCGCTGGAGGTGTACGAGGTCGACGTCCGGGGCCTGGACCAGCTCGACCGGGCGGTGCTCGACGCGCTGTGCCGGCGGTTCGGCGGGGGACCGGTCGGCCTGACCACGCTGGCCGTGACGGTCGGCGAGGAACCCGAGACCGTGGAGACGGTGGCCGAGCCGTTCCTCGTCCGCGAAGGGTTCGTGGCCCGGACCCCTCGGGGCCGGGTGGCGACCGCCGAGGCGTGGCGTCACCTGGGTCTGGTCCCGCCCGACCGGTCCGCGACGCTGTTCGAGTGAAGGGTGGGCGATGGCCACCCGTGGGAGCGGCGATGTTGGGCCGAGCACCAGGTGGGCCTAGACTCGCCCCGGCTACTTCGACACGAAGGACTTACATGCGCACCGGTCTGGTCCCTAGAGACGTCCTCGGCGCAGGCTGGAGCTCCGGCCGCGCTGCCTGCCGCGATCGTCAGACCCCAGAGACGAGGCGGTGACGCAGATGGGGCCCGAGATTCTCATCGTCGTCATCGCTGGCATGGGGATGCTGTGGTTGATGACCCGGAACCAGCGCAAGCAGCAGCGTGCCCAGATGGAGATGCGCAACACCATCGCCCCGGGCGACGAGGTGATGACCGGCGCCGGTCTGTACGGCACCGTGGTCTCCGCGGACGGCGACGTCATCGTGCTCCAGACCTCGCCCGGCGTGGAGCAGCGCTGGGCGCGCGGCGCGATCCTACGGAAGGTGGACCCGCAGCCGATGGGCGAGGAGGAGCCCGAGGCGGTGGACGACGCCGAGCCCGGACTCGACGAGTTCGAGGTTCCCGACGACGCGTCCGGCCTGGACCCTGACGACAAGAAGCCCTGATCGGGTCGGTCGCCGACCACGCCCGAACCCCCGAAGCCTACGAGGAAGACCAGGACGTTGGCCCCACCAGTTCGCCGGCAGCGACCGGTCCGTACCCTCGTCGTCTTCGGTGTCGCGATCGTCGCGCTCTTCGGCACGATCGTGGCCGGAACCCGATGGAGCGACGCCTCCCTGACGCCCAAGCTGGCGCTGGACCTGGTGGGCGGCACCCAGCTGATCCTCCAGCCGGTGTCGACCGAGACCACCGGCCGGGCCGTCACCTCCCAGGACATCGACCAGGCGATCGCGGTGATCCGCCAGCGGATCGACGCCTCTGGCGTGTCGGAGGCGGAGATCTCCAGCCAGGGTGGCAACAACATCGTCGTCTCCCTGCCCGGAACACCGTCGAGAGAGACGCTGGACCTGGTCCTGACCTCCGCCAAGATGGAGTTCCGGCCCGTGCTCGACGTCGGCGCCGCCACCCCCACGGCCACGCCGTCGCCGACAGCGACGGCGACCGACCCGTCGGCGCAGGAGAGCGCCGCGGACGGGACCGACCAGGCAGCCGACCCCACCGCCACCCCGACCGACGACCCGTCGCGCCCGGCTGAACCGTCGTCCCCGTCGGACACGTCCTACTACGTCACCGCACAGGTCCAGCAGGAGTTCGACGAGCTGGACTGCACCGTCCCGGAGAACCGGACCGGTCGGGTCGGCAAGGCCGACGAGGCCTTCGTGACGTGCGACGCAGACCCGGAACGGCCCTACAAGTACATCCTCGGCCCGGTCGAGGTCGAGGGCACCAGCATCGCCAAGGCCACCTCGGGTCTGGAACAGCTGAGCGGCGGCGGTGTGGGCACCAAGTGGGTGGTCAACCTCGAGTTCGACCGCACCGGCACCAAGGAGTTCGCAGCGGTGACGGAGCGTCTGCGCCCGCTGTCCGCGCCGCAGAACCAGTTCGGCATCGTGCTGGACGGCCTGGTGGTCTCGGCACCGTCGGTCAACTCGGTGATCGGCAACGGCAAGGCCGAGATCTCCGGCAGCTTCACCCGGGCGTCGGCGGCGACGCTGGCCCAGCAGCTGAACTTCGGGTCGCTGCCGATCAGCTTCGAGAAGAAGAGCGAAGACCGGATCTCCGCCACCCTCGGCTCTGAACAGCTGCAGAAGGGTCTGATCGCCGGCCTCATCGGCCTGGTGCTGGTCGCGCTGTACTCCCTCGCCCAGTACCGGGTGCTCGGCCTGCTCACCGTCGGGTCGCTGGCGATCGCCGCGGTCTGTACCTACGGGCTGGTCACGCTGCTGTCGTGGACGCAGGGCTACCGGCTGTCGCTGGCGGGGGTGGGTGGTCTGATCGTCGCGATCGGTATCACTGCCGACTCGTTCATCGTGTACTTCGAACGTATCCGCGACGAGCTGCGCGAGGGCCGCACCCTGGGCGCGGCGGTGGAGCACGGCTGGTCGCGGGCCCGTCGGACCATCCTGGCGTCCGACACGGTGAACTTCCTCGCCGCCGTCGTGCTGTACGTGGTGTCGGTCGGCGGGGTGCGCGGCTTCGCGTTCACCCTGGGTCTGACCACGCTGATCGACCTGGCCGTCGTGTTCGGCTTCACCCACCCGATGATGCAGATCATCGCCAAGCACCGCTTCTTCGCCGAGGGGCACCCGCTGTCCGGCCTGGACCCGCGTCGTCTCGGGGTGACCCCGCGCTATGCCGGTCGGGGCCGGGTGTCGCGCCCGGCGGACGTCCCGGCCGGGGTGCCGTCCGACGCTGACGTGCCGCTGGTCCCGGCCGGCCCGCCGACCATGACCATCGCCGAGCGGCGTGCCGCGGCCCGTCGAGCGGATGCCGACCCGCCGGTCGATGCTGGAGACGACGAGGGGAGCGTGCACTGATGGCACAGGGCTTTGGCGCCTGGGGCAACGACCTGTACACCGGTCGCCGCTCGTACCAGATCGTGGCGCACCGCCGGTGGTGGTACGCGCTCGGCCTGGCGACCGCGGTCATCGCGCTGGTGCTGCTGTTCGTCAAGCCTGGTCTCACCCAGGGCATCGAGTTCAGCGGCGGTACCCAGCTCACGCTGACCGACGTCGCCTCGCCCTCGCAGGACCTGGCGGTCGCCACGGTGCAAGAGGTGGTCCCGGACGCCTCGCCGAAGGTGGTCAACGTCGGCGAGCACGGGCTGCGCATCCAGATGGCCGAGCTCGACGACGCGGACGTCCCCGAGCTGGTCACCCACCTGGCGACGGCCTTCGACGTCTCCGAGGACCAGATCTCCCACACCTTCATCGGCCCCACCTGGGGTGCCGACGTGTCGAAGAAGACCTTGACCGGCATCGGCTGGTTCCTGCTCTTCGTCACCGGCGTCATGACGGTGTACTTCCGCAACTGGCGGATGGCGGTCGGGGCGCTGGTCGCGCTGTTCCACAACCTCATCGTCACCGGCGGGGTGTACGCCGCGGTGGGCTGGGAAGTCACCCCGGCCACCATCGTCGGGTTCCTCACCATCATGGGCTACTCGGTGTACGACACCGTGGTGGTGTTCGACAAGGTGCGTGAGAACACCGCCGACACCCTGGACCAGCAGCGCTACACCTATGCGGAGAAGGCGAACCTGGCGATCAACCAGACGCTGGTCCGGTCCATCAACACCTCGGTGGTCGCCCTGCTCCCGGTCGGGGCGATCCTGGCCGTCGGGGCGTTCATCCTGCACGCCGGCACGTTGCGCGACATCGCCCTGGCCTTGTTCGTCGGCATCGCCGTGGGCACGGTCTCGTCGATCTTCCTGGCCACGCCGATCACCGTGACGTTGCGCGAGCTGCAGCCGGACATGAAGGCCCACAACCGCAGGGTGCTGGCCGCCCGCGCAGCGGCGGCAGGCACGACCGCAGACGCCGACGACATGTCGGTGCCGGTCAGGGTCGGACAGCTCCACCCGGGAGCCCACCAGGGGCAGTCAGCCCAACCGAGACGGAAGCGACGATGACACCTCTGGCGACCCGTATCGACGCCCTGCTGCGGCAGGTACCGGACTTTCCCGAGCCAGGGGTGGTGTTCCGCGACATCACACCGCTGCTGGCTGACGGTGCGGCGTTCGCCGAGTCCGTCGCCGCCATCGCCGCGACCCCGTCCGCACCGGTGGACCTGGTGGTCGGGATCGAGTCCCGCGGCTTCCTGCTGGCGGCGCCTGTCGCCGTCCACCTCGGCGTCGGGCTGGCACTGGTCCGCAAGGCGGGCAAGCTGCCCGGACCGACCGTCTCGGAGAGCTACACGCTGGAGTACGGCACCGCCACGGTCGAGGTCCACCCGTTCACGGTCCCGGAGGGTTCCCGGGTGCTGGTGGTCGACGACGTGCTCGCCACCGGCGGCACGGCCGCGGCGACGGTGCGCCTGCTGGAACGGTGCGGCGCCGACGTGGTCCAGCTGACCTTCCTGGTCGAGCTCGTGGGCCTGGGCGGACGTGCCCAGCTGCCCGACGTCCCGGCCACGACGCTGCTCGCGCTCCCGTAGGGACGGGCGCGGTCCGACGCGGGACTGGTCAGCACGTCCGATCGAGCAAGACCTCGCGGGCTGCGTAGACTCGGACGTCCGACCGTCCCGACGGGGTGCGGACGGTTCGCGGGTGAGGAGGTGCACAGGTGGGTGAGCGAGCTGGCGACCCGTCGGTGACGTCCGGGTCCGATCCGGACACCCAGCAGACCGCGGCCGCCCGGGTACGGTCTCGTCTCGCCCGTTTCGGCGGCCGGTCGACCGTCGCGTTCCCCGCGATCGAACCGGTCCTGGCGGCGGTGCGGGACAACCACCCGAAGGCCGACGTGGCGGTCATCGAGCAGGCGTTCGTCGTCGCCGAGCGGGCTCACCGCGGGCAGCTGCGCAAGAGCGGCGACCCGTACATCACCCACCCCATCGCCGTGGCGACGATCCTCGCCGAGCTCGGCATGACCGCTCCCACCCTGGCGGCGGCGCTGCTGCACGACACGGTGGAGGACACCGACTACTCGCTGTCCCAGCTGACCGAGGACTTCGGCGAAGAGATCGCGATGCTGGTCGACGGGGTGACCAAGCTCGACAAGGTCACCTACGGCGACGCCGCCCAGGCGGAGACGGTGCGCAAGATGGTCGTGGCGATGTCCCGCGACATCCGGGTGCTGGTCATCAAGCTGGCCGACCGGCTGCACAACTCCCGGACCTTGCAGTACGTGCCGGCGGCGTCGGCCCAGCGCACCGCTCGCGAGACCCTGGAGATCTACGCCCCCCTGGCGCACCGCCTGGGCATGAACACCATCAAGTGGGAGCTGGAGGACCTGTCCTTCGCGACGCTCTACCCCAAGGTCTACGACGAGCTGGTGCACCTCGTCTCCGAACGGGCGCCAGCCCGGGAGGAGTACCTGGCCAAGGTGCGCGACGAGGTGGTCACCGACCTGCGCACCGCCAAGATCAAGGCCCTGGTGACCGGACGGCCCAAGCACTACTACTCGATCTACCAGAAGATGATCGTGCGGGGCCGTGACTTCGCCGACATCTACGACCTGGTCGGCGTCCGGGTCCTGGTCGACACGGTCCGCGACTGCTACGCGGCGCTGGGGGTGCTGCACGCGCACTGGAACCCGGTGCCGGGCCGCTTCAAGGACTACATCGCCATGCCGAAGTTCAACCTGTACCAGTCGTTGCACACGACGGTGATCGGGCCGGACGGCAAGCCGGTAGAGATCCAGATCCGTACGCACGACATGCACCGTCGCGCCGAGTACGGCGTCGCGGCGCACTGGAAGTACAAGGAGAGCTCCAAGTCGTCGACGCGGACCGACGAGGTGGACCTGTCCAACGACATGGCCTGGCTGCGCCAGCTGGTGGACTGGCAGCGGGAGACGGCCGACCCGTCGGAGTTCTTGGACTCGCTGCGGTTCGAGATCGCCGGCTCGGAGGTCTACGTCTTCACCCCGAAGGGCGACGTCATCGCGCTGCCGCAGGGTTCCACCCCGGTGGACTTCGCCTACGCGGTGCACACCGAGGTGGGGCACCGCACCATGGGCGCGCGGGTCAACGGGCGTCTGGTGCCGTTGGACTCGGCCCTGGAGAACGGCGACGTCGTGGACGTGTTCACGTCCAAGTCGGAGACGGCAGGCCCCTCGCAGGACTGGTTGTCGTTCATCAAGAGCCCCCGGGCGCGCAACAAGATCCGGCAGTGGTTCTCCAAGGAGCGCCGCGAGGAGGC
>JAVBSR010000118.1:0-6928 GCA_031556715.1 Cellulomonas sp. | reverse complement strand
CGACCCGATCCCGTCCAGGTACCCCACCAACGAGTCGTTCACCCCGTCGCCGTCCCAGTCGTAGGCCACCGCCTGCTCGGTACCGAACTCCGCCACCGGCGGCACCGCGTACGCCTCGTACACATCACCATCATCGACAGCCGCATCGCCGACAGGCTCGTGAGTCGCATCAAAATCCATGGTCGTCAACCTTTCTTGGTGGATGTGCCTGTCTGATGGCACCGGAGTGGGTAGATGTTCCCGGTCGCGGCACGGTCGAGAGGTTCTCGGACAGACACAGCGCATCCCTCCTGATCACGGCCGTCGACGCGACAATCTCAGAGCGTCGGGATGAAAGTCCTGTGCCGGAAGGGTGCTCGACCAGGTAGGCACCGTCGACGCGTCTTTCACGGTCTGGCGGCGCACCGTGACCGCGTGAGCCGAGCGTACTGGCAGCGGCGCGAACCGGTCGAATCATGTGCCCGCGGATCTGTGCGCCTGCCAGACCCGCCAGCAAGGGGGTCATCAGACCCGTCTGCGCGCCAGCCCCGGTCGACGTCTGGTTGGGTGCGTCTGGTTGGGTGCAGGCTCGTCGGGCCCGTCGTCTACAACGTCTGACGGTGCGCGATGAGCGTGAACGACCGTTCCAGGATGGTGCAGGCCGCAGCCAGCCCGGGGGTGATGGCCAGCGACGCGTCGGCGCGGGCCTGGTTGACGGCCGAGATCGCCTCCTTGCGGATCGCCACAGCATCGGCCGACGGGCCCAGACCGACCCGACGGGCGTCGTCGGGTGCCGACGTCAGCCGCTCCAGGGTGGCGACGACCGGGTGGCTGGGAGCGGTGTAGCGCAGCTCTTCCCAGGCGTTGAGCTCGGCCAGCGGGTGCAGCTCGGGCGACAGCATCGCCTCGGAGATGGCCTGGGACATCTGCCAGTGCAGCGGCCCGGCCGCGTTGGCCACCTGGGTGAGCAGGTTGAGCGCCTGGCGGGCCTTGAGCTGGCGGTGGCGACCCACGTAGCGGTCCCGCAGCGCGCGGCGCAGGGCGCTCTCGTTCGACCGGGAGGCCAGCCAGTCGGACAGGGCTCCGGAACCCGCCGCCGCTGCGGACCGGCCGTACCGGACCCCGTAGTCGCCGACGACGGCCGCGGCCGTGTCGATGGCCTGGGCCTGCTCGTCGTCCGGGTAGCGCAGCTCGGCCTCGTCGAGGCCGTCGAGCGACGCCAGCGCGCGCGTCAGGCTCTCGGTGACCTGCCCCGTGGCGACCGACTGGGCCATCAGGCCCGACACCGGGATCACCGTGGACAGCTCGGCGGTCCGCTGGGCGGCGATGGCCGTGGCATAGGTGGCGGCGTCGTCGAACGGGTCGGTCTGGCCCCAGGTGCCCGAGCCGAAGGTGTCGGCGTGGGACAGCACGCCGATGGCCGACGACGGCTCGCCGGCACCCGTGGTCGCCCGGCCGGACACCTCGGTGAAGTCCCGCAGCACCTCGACGTCGTCGGCGCGCGACACGTCGCGGAAGACGTACACCAGGGCGTCGGCCTGCCGGGCCTCCAGCATGGCGCGCCGGGTGGCCTCGTCGTTGACCGTGGTCGTGGTGGCCAGCCCGGGGGTGTCGATGAGCGCGAAGTCGCGCAGCGCCGACTCCTGGAGGAACACCACCAGGTGCGACACCTCGGACGGCGGGTGGCCGATCGAGTCCGGCACCCGCTGGTCGACCAGCGCGAACTGCTCGACCCGGCCGTCACGCAGGTGCACCTCGCCCCGCTCGGGGGCGCCCCAGGCGTAGTGGGTGACCATCGACGTGCACTCGGCCTCGTCGGTGGCCGCGATCCGACGGCCGATGATGGCGTTGACCAGGGTGGACTTGCCGGCCTTCACCCGGCCGACCACCGCCAGCCGCAGGTGCGCGTCGTGCAGCCGGGCCCGGGCCTGGTCGACACCGGGCCGGGCCGGGGTGCCGCCGATCATCTCGATCGTGTTGCACAACCGCAGCATGGCGTCGGTCATCGGGTCGTCGGACACGCCCTAGGCTCCTTCGCTGGTGTCGGCCGTCCAGACCTCGACGCCGGCCGGGCGCACGACACCGCGCGCCGAGCGCCACCCGGTCCGGTGCACCACCGCGATCGTGCCGGGCTGGCCGGGAGCCTGGGCCGGGCGGGTCGCGACCGCCTCGTGCAGGTCGGGGTTGAACGGGGCGCCGACCGTCGCCTCGACCGGCTCCACGCCGACGGTCCGCAGCGTCCGGACCACCTGGGTCTGGGCCGCAGGGGTCGTGATGAGGTCGGCGAGCGTGATGAGCTCGGGCACCACCGGGGACGCCGACGGGTCAGCGGCCGGGGCCACCACCGGCACCGACGCGCTCACCGGTGCCACCGGTACCGGTGCTGGTGCCGGGCGGTTGCCCCGTCCGAACGCCTTGACGGCCAGGGCGACGACGGCGGCGAGCAGCAGCACCACCAGCACCCAGGGGATCATCGGGCCCATCCCGTCGGAGCTGTCCGAGACCGGCGCCGGCCCGGCCGTGACCGTCACCGTGGCCTCCGGTTCCGGGTTCATCCCCCCGTCGATGGGTTCCTGGACCTGCCCCGGGTCCTTGGTCTGGCTGGACTCTTTCTTCTGGTCCTCAGCGCCAGGGTCGCTGGCCCGGGGGCTGGCTGCCGCGCCCGGGTCGGAGAGGAGGTCGGCCATCGAGTCGTCGGGGTCAGGGTTGGGTTCCACCGTGAGGCTTCCTTCCGTCGAGTCGGTACGCCGGACGGCTCGGGCAGGTGCGTGAGCACGACCCGGCTTCCGCAGTCTGAGTCGTCGGGCGGTGGGGATGTTCCCGACGCGCAGGAGATCGTCCCACGCGGAGGGCGGACGTCATGGCCGCAGCTTCGTGATCGCGTCCCCGACGGTCTTGGTCACCTTGGCGGCCTCGGCCAGGTCGTGGTCGAGCTCGCGCAGGCGGTCGGCGCGCTGCTGCCGGGTCTCGTTGGCGGCCCGCTTGGCGGTCTGCAGCTGCTCGCGGATCTGGGCGACCATGTCGCCCAGCTGCTTGTCGAAGTCCTTGCGGACCGTCGAGCGCAGCAGGTCGAAGCTCGACGTGTACGCCCGGGACAGCTGCCGCTGCAGCGTGCCGCGGCGTTCCCGCAGGAACGCCACGAGGTTCTGACGGCGCTTCTGGTTGCCCCGGACCATGATCCCGGCGGGCACCAGCACAGCAGCACCGGCCAGACCGATGAGCGGGAGGATCGGGGTCAGGGCGGCGGCCGCCGCGGTGGCGCCCACCGCGCCGAGGGTGCTGCTCAGCTGGCCGGACAGGCTGAACGCCATCATGCCGGAGGTGAACATGCCCAGGTCCATGTCGGCACCAGCGTCGTGGACGTTCGAGCTCAGCGCCGCGACGGCGTCGCGCTCGGCCGCCAGGTCCATCATCAGCCGCGGGCTCGGCCGCAGCCCGATGTTCGAGTAGAGCCGGAAGATGAGCGCCGCGAACCGGTAGTTCATCCCCTCCATGACGTCGGCCTCGATCATCGTCAGCTCGGCCAGCAGGTCGACCGCGAGGGTGGCCTGCTTCTTCTTCGACGTGCCCCAGCGGTGGTCGTTGATCTGCTCCTGCCAGCGGGCCGTGAACTCCTCCAGGCGCAGGTCGATCTCGACCTCGAGGCTGCGGCGCAGGGCCGAGCAGTCGCGGTCCCAGTCGTAGCGCATGTCCGAGCCGACCGACTGCAGCGCGGTCAGCTGGGCCTCCTTGGCGGTGAGCGCCGCGAGGTCGACCTCGTCGCCGCTGGCCGCCTGGCGGTCGCCGGTCAGCTTGGTGACCACCGGTTCCAGCAGCGCCAGCGACTGGTTCAGGGCGTGGACCACCGGCACGTTCGAGGCGCTGCCCATGAGACCGGTGACCGTCGTGATCAGCTCGTCGATGCCGCTGCGGGCCCGCGCCCGGGCGGCGACGTGCTCGGGCAGCGTGGCCGCAGCCGCGGCGTCGTTGGCGCTGATCCCGACGACCCGGACGGCCGCGAACTCGGGGCGGGTGGCCAACGACCGACGGGTCTCGTCGACCCGGTCCTGCGCGTTGCGCGACAGGTCGGTCTTGTTGACCGCGACGACGACCGCCTCGACCCGCTTGGCGCACGAGGCCAGGAAGTCCAGCGCCGGGGTGGTCAGCGGGGCCGTCACGTCGGTGACCATGATCAGCACCGAGGCCGTCTCGGCCTGGGAGATGGCCATGCGAGCGTGGGCCTCGTTGAGACCGCCCGACCCGGGGGTGTCCACGATCATCGTGCCCGGCAGCAGACCGCCGTCGACCGCGACGGTGGCCCCCAGCACCGGGACCGCCTCCGGGCCCGAGACGTGCACGCCGTCGATGTGCACCCAGTCGGACAGCTCGGTGGTGTCCACCAGCCGGGGGCCGTTGGACAGCTGCACCCGGGCCTTGCCGACCGGCAGGTCCGGGGTCGGCGGCACCAGCGTCAGGTAGGTACCGGTGGTCTCGCCGTTGCCGACGGGCGACAGGCCCGGGGCGCCGGCCAGCACGTTCACCAGGCTGGACTTGCCCCGGCCGACCTCGCCGACCACGACCACCGAGGGCAGGGCGCGCAGGCTGCGGTTCATCTGCTCCATGACCTGGTCCAGCCCGTCGGTGGTGGAGCGGACCTTGAGGAAAGTGCGGACGTCGCGGAAGGCTGCCTGCGCGGGGCCGGGCACCGGCGCGCCGAGGGTCCGGCGGGCCAGCTGGGAAGGATCAGAAGTAGCCATCGGAGTCCGTGGTGCCCGGGTCGTAGCCGTGGTCCTGGAAGCTGTCGTCCTGGTAGCCGTGGTCCTGGTAGCCGTGGTCGTGGTGGTAGTCCGAGGAGTCGTGGCTGTCGTACCCGTGGTCGAACGGGTCGTGGCTGGTGCCCGTCGCGTCATGGTCGGGGTAGGCCAGGTCGTCGAGGCCGGTCACGGTGGGGTCGTCGCCGTCCAGACCCGTCAGGTCGTCGGCCGGCACCAGGGTGGTGTCCGGTTCGGCCCGCGGGTCGAACGCGTGGTCCAGCGCAGCGGTCCAGACGTGCTCCGGCAGCTCGGGCAGGTCACCGAGGATGTGCTCGTCGGTCGGGTCGGTCATCTCAGCTGTCTTTCTTCCTCGAAGGAGAAGTACCTGCGCGGTGGGGTCTGTCTGGGACACTATGGGTACTGCGACCGTTCGGCGCGACGTGTCTCATGGGAGATCGACCTCTGTGGCCATGGCAACATCTGACTCTGACCTGCTCGCACGGGCGTGCTCTGGCGACGAGCAGGCGTTCGAGGCGCTGGTCGCGCCCCACCGGCGGACCTTGTGGGGCGTCTGCCTGCGGATCACCGGCAACCACCACCTGGCCGAGGACGCGCTCCAGGACGCCCTGCTGGCCGCCTGGCGCAACCTCGACCGGTTCCGCGGCGAGTCGGCGGTGTCGACCTGGCTGTACCGGATCGCGTCCAACGCGGCGCTCGCCCAGGTCCGTCGTCGGCGCGAAGAGACGATCGAGACCATCCCGGAGACCGCCGACGAGTGGGCGGACCCCCAGCGGGGCGTGGCCGAGCGTGACCGGGTGACCGAGGCGCTGCGACAGGTGCCGCCGGACTTCCGGGAGGCGCTGGTGCTGCGCGAGTACGGCGACTTCACCTACGAGCAGATCGCGGCGCACCAGGGGGTCGGCGTGCAGACCGTCAAGAGCCGGCTCAACCGCGCACGGACGGCGCTGCGTGCCGCGCTGGCCGAGTCCTGACATGGTGCCGTGCTCCTTGGTGTAGACGCTCCTCCTGCTCGTTGGACGTGCCAGGGGCCAGGTTTGTTCCCGGCAGTCAGATCCTGTCCGTCCGGGCGGCCTCTGCCGCCGCCAGGGCTGGGGCTCGGTCACGGTGACCAGGGCAGCGTCGTCGGGGAGCGGGGGGTGTGCCGTGGTGACGAGGTCGGGAACGGGCCCTGGGTGTGGTGCGGCTGCGGGCTGCGGGGCAGGGTGCGCGGGGGTTGGGTGTGCGGGGACCGTGTGTGCGGCGCCCGGGTCGGGACCGGGGTGGTCCGGGGCGCGCGGGTAGGCCGGGCGAACGGGTCGGACGGGGCGGGCGACCGGACGTCGGACGGAGAGGTCGAGGCCGTGGTCGCCGGGATCAGCGCACCGCGGTCGTCCTGCCGCCACCGGACCACGGCCACGGCCGCCACGACGACGACGAGGACCACGACCACGGCCGCCACGGCGACGACGGCCGCCAGGTTCCGGCGAGGCTGGGGCGGGGTGGTGGGCGCGGCCACGAAGCCGCGCAGGTCGCCACCAGGGGCGTAGGCCGCCGGGGCGACGGACGCCGGGGCGAAGACCGCCGTGGCACCGACGGCCGGCATGACCTGGGTCGGGTGCGCGTCGGAGCCGGTCGCCTCGGCCGGGGGGTCCGACGGGCGGTGCGGGCCGGGCAGGCCGCCGCCGTCGGGTGGTGGGGTGTCGGGCCGGCCGTGGTGCTCGTTCACGTGGCTCCTCTCCTCGTGCGCCGCCCCCTTGGATGCCCGGCGGACCTGACTTGTTCCCACGGCCTGGTCCGTCCGCGACAGCGGGGACGCAGGTCGGTGACCGCAGGGTGTTCCAGCCTGTCGCCCTCTCAGGTGACGTGGCAGGATCATGCCGTGACCGAGCAGCCGTCCGAAGCCTTGGTGCGCCTCGCGCACGAGTACTCGATCTCCACCGAGCACTGGAGCCATGCCGGCGAGCTGGTGCACGTCTCGGCCGAGACGCTGGTCGGGGTCCTGGCGGCCTTAGGGGTCGATGCCACCACACCCGAGCGGGTCGACGTGGAGCTGGCCTACCGGGCCGACGACCCGTGGCGGCGCACCCTGCCGCCGGTGGTCGTGCTCACCGCGGGCAAGACTGCCCGGCTGCCGGTGCACGTGGCCCACGGCGACCCGGTGATCTGCTGGGTCGACCTGGACGAGGACGCCGGGGGCGGGCGGGTCGACCTGGCGC
>JAVBSR010000039.1:0-9426 GCA_031556715.1 Cellulomonas sp. | reverse complement strand
GCCGCGCTCACCGCCGCCGAGACCGGTCACCTGGTGCTGTCGACCCTGCACACCATCGACGCGCCCGAGTCGGTCAACCGGATCGTCGACTTCTTCCCCGAGCACGAGCAGAAGCAGGTGCGCATCCAGTTCGCGCAGGCGCTGCGCGGCATCATCTCCCAGCGCCTGCTGCGCAAGGCCGACGGCAAGGGCCGCTGCCCGGCCATCGAGGTCATGGTCAACACCGGCCGCACCGCCGAGGCGATCCTCGACCCGCTGAACGCCCCGCCCCTGGCCGACCTGATCCGTGAAGGCGACTTCTACAAGATGCAGACCTTCGACCAGCACCTGTTCAGCCTGGTGCGCGACGGGGCCGTCGCCTACGAAGAGGCCATGGCCTCGGCCTCGAACCCGCACGACCTCGCCGTCGAGCTGCGCGGCGCGGGAGTCGTGGCCTGAGCCCGACGGCGGTGCGTACGCTGGGGGGATGCATGGTGAGTACAAGGTCCCCGGTGGCAAGCTCGTCGTGGTCGACGTCGAGAGCGACGACGGTCGGCTGACCGACGTGGTCGTCTCCGGCGACTTCTTCCTCGAACCGGACGAGGCGCTGGACGTCATCGCCGGGTCGCTGGTCGGGCAGGCCGCCGACGCCTCGGTGACCGCCCTGGCGCAGGCCGTGCAGGCAGGACTGGACGAGGCCACCGCGGCCGGGCAGGTCGCCGCGCCCGTGGTGATGGTCGGGTTCGACGGCCGGGCCGTGGCGATGGCGGTGCACCGGGCCCTGGGTCTGTCGACCACCTGGGACGACCACGAGTTCGAGGTGCTGCACCCCGGCCCGCTGTCTCCTGCCACGCACGTCGCCCTCGACCAGGTGCTCGCCGAAGAGCTGGGCGCCGGCCGGAGAGGCCCGACGCTGCGCTTCTGGGAGTGGACCGAACCGGCCACCGTCATCGGGTCGTTCCAGTCGCTGCGCAACGAGGTCGACCTGGATGCCGCGCAACAGCTCGGGGTCACCGTCGTGCGGCGGATCTCCGGCGGCGGGGCGATGTTCATGGAGGGCGGCAACTGTGTGACGTTCTCCCTGGTGGTGCCCGCGTCGCTGGTCGACGGGATGAGCTTTGAGGAGTCGTACGGCTTCCTCAACGCCTGGGTGGTCGAGGCGCTGGCCGACGTCGGCGTCACAGCCTTCACCACCGGCATCAACGACATCGCCTCACCGATGGGCAAGCTGGCCGGGTCGGCGCAGAAGCGGCTCGCCTCCGGGGCGGTGCTGCACCACGTCACGATGGCCTACGACATCGACGCCGACAAGATGATGCAGGTGCTGCGCATCGGCCGGGAAAAAATCTCCGACAAGGGCATCCGCTCGGCGAACAAGCGCGTCGACCCGGTGCGCTCGCAGACCCACCTGCCGCGCGACGAGGTCGTCGGCATGCTCAAGGCCCACTTCGCCGGCCGGTACCGGACCAGCCCCGGCGAGCTGCGCCCCGACGAGCTGGGCCGCGCCGCCGAGCTCGTCGTCACGAAGTTCTCCGACCCGTCGTGGACCGCCCGGGTGCGGTGACCGCAGGACGGCCGTCGAAGGGGGGACTTTGGTGACTTGCGCACCCGCTCGGTTCAGGCTGTCGCAGGTCGTGCCGATGGGAAGGACGGCAGCCGTGTGCGACGAGCAGGAGCAGTCATGGGTTCAGCTACTGAGGTACTCGAGGCCCTGAGCGAGACAGCCTCGACGGTGTGCATCGCGCGGCAACGGCTCGAGGACAGCAAAGGGCGTCTCGTCGGTTTCGAGGTGCTGTTCCGCCCGGCCGTGGGCGCCACCACCGCTGACGAAGGCTGGTCCTTCGACGACGACGTGGCCACCGCCCAGGTGGTCCTGGCCATCGCCGGCGAGTTCGGCCCGCAGGACGTGGCCGGGGACGCGCTGATGTTCATCAACACGCCACGGTCGTTCCTGGTCGGCGACTTCTCGATCGCCATCGAGCCGGAGGCCGTGGTGCTCGAGGTCCTGGCGACGGTCGACATGGACGACGACGTGCTCGCCGGGATCGACCAGCTGCGCGAGGCGGGGTACGCGCTGGCCCTGGACCAGCTCGTGCCCGACGACCCCCGCCTGTCTGTCGCCGCCCGTTGCGCCTACGCCAAGGTCGACGTGCAGCAGGTGGACGGCGGCTCCTTGTCGGCGCTGGCCGCCCAGGTCCGTGAGGTGAACCCCACGGTGTCGCTGGTCGCCACGAAGGTCGAGACCCCCGAGCAGATGCAGGCCGCCCGTGACGCCGGCTTCGACCTGTTCCAGGGCTACCTCGTCGGCCGCCCGACGATCCTGGCGCACGAAGCAGTGCGGGTCCACGTGCCCATCGCCGCCCGGCTGGTGGCCGAGCTGGGCGACCCGGAGAAGGTCGTCACCGACCTCAGCGAGCTGGTGCTGGCCGACCCTGCCCTGGCCCATGCGGTGATGGTGCAGGTCAACTCGGTGTCGGGGGTGTCTCAGCCGGTGACGGGCGTGGTGCAGGCCCTCACGCTGCTGGGGCGGGACCGTCTGCGCGGCATCGTCGTCGCCGAGATGGTGCGTGCCGCCGGCCACCAGGACCGCGAGACGGCCGTCACAGCGCTCGCCCGGGTCCACGCGGCAGCGAACCTCACGCCCGACGACCCCGTGGGGGCGGGCACCGAGGCGCTGGCCCGCATGTGCACGTCGCTGCTGGGCCTGAGCGCCGACGACGTGGCGCAGTGGTTGCCGCGTCCCGAACCAGGGTCGGCCGCCGTGGCGGCCTGCGACGCCTTCGACGTCTACCTGGAGGCGTCCGACCACGGCACCGACCCGCACCTGCCGGAGGGATTCACCCCGCTGGAGGTGTCGGTGGCGTGGCTCGACGGTCTGCGGCACGCCCACGAGTTCCTGGCGTAACCGGGCACCCGCGAGGACCTAGGCCGGGGGACGGGCGCCGAACACCGCCGTGCCGACACGGACGATGGTCGCGCCCTCGGCGACGGCCAGCTCCAGGTCGCCGGTCATGCCCATCGACAGGTGCGTGGCGGTGGTCAGGCCCTCGGCGACGGCGGAGTCGCGGATGGTGCGCAGGGCGGCGAAGCCGGTGCGGACCACCGTCTCGTCGTCGCTGCGGGCCCCGATCGTCATGAAACCGGTCAGGCGCAGGCCGGGCAGCGTGCCGACGTGACGGGCCAGGACGAGCGCCTCGGCGGGGGTGACGCCGTGCTTGGTCGGCTCGCCGGACACGTTGACCTGGACCATGACCTCCAGGCTGCGGCCCGGCTCGACGCGCGCCGACAGGGCGTCGGCCAGGCGGGCCGAGGCGACCGACTCCACGCAGGTCACCCAGCGCAGCGCCGCGTTGATCTTGTTCGACTGCAAGGGGCCGATGAGGTGCGTGGGGGTCGGCAGGTCCGCCAGCGCCGGGCCCTTGGCGACGAGCTCCTGGACCCGGTTCTCCCCCCGCAGCAGGCCCGCCGCGCCGGGCAGGGTGAGCACCGTCCGGATGGTGGCCGCGTCGTGGGTCTTGGTCGCCAGCAGCACCGTGACGTCGTCGGGGTCTCTTCCGGCGGCCTGGGCGGCCGCGTCGACCCGGCGGCGGACTCCCGTCAGCCGGTCTGCGAGCACGTTCTCCACGCCACGACCGTACCCCCGAGCGGGACCGGGGGAAGATCAGGGGGTTCCCGGATACCTGGGCCCGGAGCGGCGGCGGGAGGATGGGGCCATGCGGACGCTGCTGAACATCATCTGGTTGGTCTTCGCCGGGTTCTGGCTGGCGGTCGGGTACGCCCTGGCCGGGCTGGTGTGCTGCGTGCTCGTCGTGACCATCCCGTTCGGCGTGGCCTCGTTCCGGATCGCGAGGTACGTGCTGTGGCCGTTCGGCCGCACGGTCGTCGACAAGCCGTCCGCCGGTGTGGCGTCGGCGGTGGGCAACGTGATCTGGGTGGTCGTGGCCGGGATCTGGCTGGCCGTCGGGCACGTGCTGACGGCGATCCCGCTGTTCGTGTCGATCATCGGTATCCCCATGGGGATCGCCAACCTCAAGCTCATCCCGGTGTCGTTGACCCCGCTGGGCAAGCAGATCGTCCGCAACGACCAGCGGTTCGGCAGCTGATCGCCGGGGCCTTCTCGACCCCAGCGGGGCGGCGCGCCGGCCCAGGCGGCGTGGTCAGACGGCCAGGCCGACCAGGGTGCCGATGCCGTAGGTGACGACCATCGCCACCGAGCCGCCCAGGACGATGCGGCGCACCGCAGGGCCGACCGGGGCGCCCGCGGCCCGGGCCGACAGCCAACCGGTAGCCACCAGCGCCGCAGCGACGGCGACGAACGTGGCGACGTCACGCCGTTCGCCCCAGTACGGGGCGAGCACCACCCGCGTCGGCACCAGCCCGCCGACGAAGAACGCCCCGAACGACGCCACAGCGGCGTGGTGCGGGTTGGTCAGCTCGATCTTGGCCACCTCGGCCTCGTCGGCACCGGAGGCCGCGGCCAGCCGGCGGGCCACCATCTCGGCGTCGCGCTGCGAGCTCACCGACACGTACTCTCCGGCCGCCATCGACAGCGCCCCGGCGACCAGGGCGGCGATGGCCGCGATCATGATCGGCTGCAGCTCGGAGGTGGCCCCGGCGACGCCGAGCACGGTGGCCGCGACCGAGACGATCCCGTCGTTCGCGCCGAGCACGCCGGCCCGCAACCAGTTCAGCCGCGAGGCGGACAACGGCACGGCCGGTGACGGCTCGGTGGTCCGCGCCGGGGGTGTCGTCATATCGTCAGGATAGGGTATGGGTGTTCGAGTGTCGCTCTCGTCCAGCGGACTGACCTGCTGATACATAGGCAAGGCTGTCCATGGTCAGGACGGTCGAGCCGGTCCCGGCGGGCCGCGGCGACTACGCCACTGTGCTGGCCTCGGTGGGGAATCAAGACCGGGAGCAGTACCCTCGTTCCGGAGGCCGGCGTGTGCCGGGACGAGGGTGACGACGAAGCTGCGCCACAGCACCAAGGCGACCGACGCGGTGCCGGTGGAATGGACGCCGCCCCGCGGGGCTGACCGCCGACCGGGCGCCGGGGTGCCGTGGGACGGGCGACCGACGGAGGTGCCCGACGTGGTCGACCAGCCCGACGCCAGGCCGCACGTCTCCGGGTGGATGGCCGTCACCACGCTGGGTGTCGCCGTGGTGACCGGCGTCGGCGCCGCGACCACCGCCCGGGTCGGTGCCATCGCGCTCGCCGTGCTGGTGGTCGGCTGCGCGATCGTCCGGGCCGCGGTCGAGCCCGGACCTGAGGCGCTCAGCGTCCGCTCGCGCACGGTGGACGTCCTGGTGCTGGGCGTCATGGCCGCCGCCCTGGTGGCGGTGGCGACCCGGCTGCCTGCATCCTGACCGGCCCCGTCCACGTCACTATCTGGTGGTCGGCCAGGTCAGAGCCGCGTCTGTCCCGGCACACCTGTCAGCACGCGGTTCCGGTGCTGACAGGTGTGCCAGGTGCCGCTCGTCGTCTCAGGCGGGCGTGCGCGCGGTCTCGTCGTCGGCGTCGTCTGCGGCGTCCAGCAGCGGGGGCGTGAAGATCCGTGCCGCCAGGCCCGCGATGACGGCACCGAACAGCGGTGCGACCCAGAAGACCCACAGCTGGGCGGCCGCCCACGTGTCGGAGAACAGCACGACCGCCGTCGACCTGGCCGGGTTCAGCGAACCGTTGGTCAGCGGCATGGTCACCAGCAGGCCCACCGCCAGCATCCCGCCGATGGCCAGCGGCGCGGCAGCCCCGTTGGCACGGCGGCGCGTCACCGCGAGGATCACGCCGACGAAAGCCGCGGTGACGACCGCCTCGATGATCAGCGCGGTGAGCAACGACACGGTGACCTGACCGCTCGAGGCCCGTCCCAGCGGCGAGTGCGCACCGTCGAGGGTGGTCAGGTTGACCGCCCGGTCGAACCCGTTGGCCGTGCCCGAGAAGAACTGCCGGACGTCGGAGTCCGGGTCGCCGCTGATCGCCGCCGGAAGCTTCGACGGTACGGTGACGAACAGCACCAGCGCCGCCAGGAAGCCGCCGACGATCTGGGCCACGACGTAGGGCAGCACCCGGGCCCAGTCGAACCGTCCGGCCAGCGCTGCGCCGAGCGTCACCGCCGGGTTGAAGTGTGCCCCGGAGACGTGACCGAAGGCAGCGACCCCGGCGGCCAGCGCCAGGCCGAACGCCAGCGCCACGGCCAGCGGTCCGCCGGTGAGGTTGCCCACGCCCGAGTAGAGGGCGGTGCCGACGCCGGCCAGGACCAGGACGAACGTGCCGAAGGCCTCGGCGCCGAGCAGCGCAGGCCACGGCGGAGGTGCGGCAAGGCTCCCAGGCCGGAGGTCCGCATCGAGCTCGGTCAGGTCGCCCGGCTCCGGTGCGGTCGGTCGTGCCGCGGCGGGCGACGGCTGGTCGGCGGCTGGCTCAGCGGTGGCCGGCCCGCCGGTCTCCGGCTTGGTGGTTGCCGGCTTGGTGGGTGCTGGCGCGTCGGGTTCTGGGGCAGCGGGATCCGGTCCGGCCGTGGGCTCGGGCGAGCCTCCAGCCGGGGTCTCGTCCGGCTCTGCGCCCTGGGGTTCGGGTCTCGTGGTGCTGGCCATGTGCCGTCCTCGATCGGTGGTGTTCTGCTCAGCCAGGATGCCAGGTGACGGGGTTCGTGCCACTCGTAGGTGCAGCCCGACGGCCCCGCGGCTCTCGACAGTCTCTCGATATCGAGTAATCTCTGTGGCGGGCACACCGCGCACCGACGCCGTCCTGTGCCCCCCCAAGCGGAGGAGAGGTGGACCCAGTATGGCGAAGATCAAGGTCATAGGCCCGGTCGTCGAGCTCGACGGCGACGAGATGACGCGGATCATCTGGCACTTCATCAAGGATCGTCTGATCCACCCCTACCTCGACGTCGACCTGAAGTACTACGACCTGTCGATCCAGAACCGCGACGCCACCGACGACCAGGTCACCCTCGACGCGGCCGACGCGATCAAGAAGTACGGGGTCGGCGTCAAGTGCGCGACCATCACCCCCGACGAGGCCCGGGTCGAGGAGTTCGGCCTGAAGAAGATGTGGGCCTCGCCCAACGGCACGATCCGCAACATCCTCGGCGGGGTCGTGTTCCGTGAGCCGATCATCATCTCGAACATCCCGCGGCTGGTGCCGGGCTGGAACAAGCCCATCATCATCGGCCGCCACGCCCACGGCGACCAGTACAAGGCCACGAACTTCAAGGTGCCCTGCGCAGGGCGGGTCACCCTGACCTTCACGCCGGACGACGGCTCCGAGGTGATCTCGCAGGAGGTCGCGGTCTTCCCGCCGACCGGTGGCGTCACCTTGGGCATGTACAACTTCCACGACTCCATCGCCGACTTCGCCCGGGCCTGCTTCACCTTCGGCCTGGAGCGGCACTACCCGGTGTACCTGTCGACGAAGAACACCATCCTCAAGGCGTACGACGGTGCCTTCAAGGACATCTTCGCGGAGGTGTTCGCCGCGGAGTACGCCGACAAGTTCGAGGCCGCCGGGCTGACCTACGAGCACCGGCTCATCGACGACATGGTCGCCGCCGCCCTGAAGTGGGAGGGCGGCTACGTGTGGGCGACGAAGAACTACGACGGTGACGTGCAGTCCGACACCATCGCCCAGGGCTTCGGCTCGCTCGGCCTGATGACGTCGGTCCTCATGACCCCCGACGGCAAGACCGTCGAGGCCGAGGCCGCGCACGGCACCGTCACCCGTCACTTCCGCCAGCACCAGGCCGGCAAGCCCACGTCGACCAACCCGATCGCGTCGATCTACGCCTGGACCGGCGGGCTCAAGCACCGCGGGAAGCTCGACGGCACCCCGGAGGTCACCAGGTTCGCCGAGACGCTGGAGCGGGTCGTCATCGAGACGGTCGAGTCCGGCAAGATGACCAAGGACCTGGCCATGCTCCTCGGCCCCGACCAGCCGTGGCTGACCACCGAGGAGTTCCTCGGTGCTCTGGACGAGAACCTCGCCGCCGCCCTGGCCTGAGCTGCCGACGACAAGCGCCGCCGACCTCACGGTCGGCGGCGCTTGTCGCATCGTCCGTACCGCCCCGCCGTCGACCCGCGATGCGGCTGCTCCACCTGCCTGTCAGCAGGTCGGCCGGGCCGCCCCTAACGCAGGTCGAAGCGGTCGAGCTCGGTGACCTTGGCCCAGGCGGCGACGAAGTCTGCGACGAACTTCTCGCGGGCGTCGTCGCTGGCGTAGACCTCGGCCACGGCGCGCAGCTCGGAGTTGGCACCGAAGACCAGGTCGGCCCGGGTGCCCCGCCCGAAGACCTCGCCGGTGGCGTCGACGGTGGCCTCGTAGGTGTCGTCGCCCGACGGACGCCAGGTCTTGCCCAGGTCGAGCAGGTGGACGAAGAAGTCGTTGGTCAGGACGCCGGGAGTGTCCGTGAGCACGCCCAGGTCGGAACCGTCCCAGGTGGCACCGAGCACCCGCAGGCCGCCGACCAGAACCGTCATCTGCGGGGTGGTCAGCGTCAGCTGGTTGGCCCGGTCGACGAGCAGGTACTCGGCGGGCCGGCTGGCGTCGGGACCGACGTAGTTGCGGAAGCCGTCGGCCACCGGTTCGAGGTAGCCGAAGGCGTGGACGTCGGTCTGCTCTGCGCTGGCGTCCGTGCGCCCGGGACGGAACGGGACGGTGACCTCGTGCCCGGCATCGGCCGCGGCCTTCTCGACGGCGGCGTTGCCGGCCAGCACGACGAGGTCGGCCACGGAGATCCTCGTGCCGCCCGGGGCGGCGTCGAACGCGGCCTTGATGCCCTCCAGCACGCCGAGCACCCGAGAGACCCGGGCCGGGTCGTTGACCGTCCAGTCCTTCTGCGGGGCGAGACGGATGCGGGCGCCGTTGGCCCCGCCGCGCTTGTCGCCGCCGCGGAAGGTGGCCGCCGAGGCCCAGGCGACCGAGACCAGGTCGGCCACGGACAGGCCCGAGGCGAGCACCTGCTGCTTCAGCGCGGCGACGTCAGCGTCGTCGACCAGCGGATGGTCGACCGCCGGCACCGGGTCCTGCCAGATGAGGTCCTCGGCCGGCACCTCCGGCCCGAGGTACCGCGACCGGGGGCCCATGTCCCGGTGGGTGAGCTTGAACCAGGCGCGCGCGAAGGCGTCGGTCAACGCCTCCTGGTCCTCCTTGAAGCGTCGGCAGATCGCGTCGTACTCCGGGTCGACGCGCAGCGCGACGTCCGTGGTGAGCATGCGCGGCTCGCGACGCCCGGCGGAGTGGGCCAGGGGCACCATGTCGGCCCCGCCGCCGCCCTTCGGACGCCAGTGGTGGTGCCCGCCGGGACCGGTGGTCAGCTCCCACTCGTAGGCGTACAGGATGTGCAGGAACTCGTCGTCCCACCGGGTCGGGTGGTAGGTCCAGGTGACCTCGATCCCGGAGGTGATGGTGTCGTCGCCGACGCCGGTGCCGAAGGTGCTGGCCCAGCCCAG
>JAVBSR010000099.1:0-4769 GCA_031556715.1 Cellulomonas sp. | reverse complement strand
GTCAACAAACAACAAACAATAGATCCTGGCATCTCAAGCACCGCACCACCCACTGACAAAAGCAGCACGGCCATCGACACCAAAACAAATGGCATCGACCATCATTCTCGACACACTGTTGAGTTCTCAAACAACGCACGCTCTACCCCGTACCCTTTCGGGTCCAGCGGAAGGCAACTGGAGTAACTTATCCCGGCGCGAGCACCACGTCAAGTTGAGCCCGGAGGCCCCGCCGACCGACGTCCTCCGAGCGTCAGTACAGCGCCGACGTCAACGCCCGACGCGCCGCCACGACCCGTGAGTCGTCGCCACCGACCACCTCGAAGAGCTCGAGCAACCGCACCCGCACCTGCTCGCGCTCGTCCCCCGCTGTCACCCGCACCAGACCGACCAGCCTGGCGAAGGCGTCGTCCACGTGCCCGCCCGCCACGTCCAGGTCAGCGACCACCAGCTGGGCGGCGACGTCCCCGGGTGCGTCCGCAGCGGCCTGACGCGCCGCTGCCGGGTCACCGACGTCTCTGGTCCGTGCCAGGAGACCGACCTGGGCCAGGCCAGCCCGCGCCTCGTCGTCACGCGGGTTCTCCTTGAGGGCCTGGTCGTACGCCGCACGGGCGGCGTCCAGGTCGTCGCGCGCGATGGCGTCGTAGGCCGCCTGGTGCAGCGGGGGCAGCGGTGGCTCTTCTGGTTCCTCGGCCGGCTGGTCGCCCGCTGCCACCGTGCCCGTGATGCCGTTCGCCGAGGCGGCATCCAGCACCTGGCCGATCACGCCGCGCATCTGGGCCAGGTCCGGCTGACCCTCGAACAGCGGCAACGGCCGGCCGCCGAGCATCGCCACGACCACCGGCACCGACTGCACCGCGAACGCCTGCGCGATCTGCGGGTGGGCCTCGACGTCCACACGGGCGAGCAGCCAGCGTCCGGCGTCCTCGTCGGCCAACCTGCCCAGGTCGTCAGCCACGGTACGGCTGGCCTGCGACCACGAGGCCCACAGCACGACGATCACCGGATGGCGGCTCGAGGCCTGGACGACCTCGGCGAAGCTGGTCGGGTCGACGTCACGCACCCAGGTGCCCGCGGCGGGCAGACCACCCGGCGTGCCCGCCGCCGGCGTGGGACGGGCCAGGGCAGACAGGTCGATCGCGCCGCGGACGTCCAGGCGCGGACCGGGCGTGGGGTGCTGGGCTGACATTGTCGCGGCTCCTCAACCTTGCGGACGCCCGTCGGACGTCAGGGCGTCCGGTGCACAGGCAACGTGAACTGGAACCACGGTAGCGGCTGGGAGCACCAGCGCAGGACCACGGTCACGCCGGCGCGGCGTAGGTGACCGTGTGCGCGTAGGCCACCACGACGACCGGTCCCGCCTTCGCGGCCGGAGGGACCTTGAACACCACGACGTCGGTGTACGCCCAGGTCATCGACGACGACAGCGTCCCGCCCGACAGCGCCGCCACCCTGACCAGCATCGGGTCGTCGGCCGCGATCTCGATCCCCTTGACCACCACCGTGGTGGTCAGCCGTCCGACCACCAGCGCGCCACCGTCGGCGGTGGCCAGCACGACGGTGGGCTCCTCCGAGCCGTCGAACGTCTCCGTGTACTCTCCAGGACCGCCGTTGATCTTCCCCTGGATCTTCGCCCGGAGCGCCTCGATACCGGCGCGCATCCCGTCCTGGTCGGTCCCGACGAACTTCTCGGCGTGCTCGGAGGCGGCGCCGTTCTGCAGCAGGTCGGCATACGCCGGCAGCACGTCGGACGGCTTCATGACCAGAGCGTCGTCGTCCATCGGCAGCACCGGGCTGCCCACCTCAGGCACCGTCATCTCCGGTACTGCCATGCCAGAGCCCAGCCCGGCCCACCCCCACAGCCGGTACGGGTCGCGCGGCGAGTCCTGGCGCAGCACCAGGATCCGGGCGGTGCCGACCAGGTTGGCCGGTTGCTTGGTCGAGACCAGCACGACGCGCGGCCAGGTGGTGGTCTGGGCCACCACGGTCCACTTCTCGTCACGCTCGATCGTCACCGCAGGCAGCTCGTTGCCAGCCGCAGCCACCACGTAGTCGGCCTGGCGGACGGCCAGCGCAGGGCCCTCCAGCCGTGCCGCCACGGCGTTCGAGTCGAGCGTGGCGTCGGCCGTGGTGAGCGTGTCGGTCACGGACTTCATGATCGCGGTGACCTGGGCGTCGGTGACGACCGGGACGGGTGTCGTCGCGGCCGGCTCCGGTTTCGGCGGAGCCGAGGAGCACGCCGCCAGCAGGGCGACCAGCATCGCTCCGAGCACCACCCTGCTGATACGCGTCACCGGTCCTCCTGGGGTCCGTCGTCGGTCGAGATGCCCCAGATCTGCCGCCAGGCGTCACCGCGCGGCGGGTCGGACTGCGCACTGGCGGACTGCGGAGCAGCCGACTGCGGACCGGCGGGCTGCGGACCGGCGGACAGCCGCGGCGCCGTGCCCTGAGGCCCGGGGCTCTGAGGGACAGCCGGCGCCGGACTGGTCGACGGCGACCGGGTCCGGCCGAGCCAGGCGGGACGCCGACCGTCGTCGGCCGGCTCGGGTGCAGCCACCTGCGGGACCGAACCAGTGCGTCCGCCTCGACCGGGCATCCAGCCGCCCAGCGGCGCAGGACGGGACTGCGACGCCCCCAGCGTGGGGGCGGACGACGTCGGGCTCGACACGGACGGCGACGGGCTCGGCGCCGGGCGCGCACTCCGCCCGAACGGGCTGCGTCGCGTCGTCGGACCGCTGTCGACCACCGGCTGCTCGACCTCCGGTGGCGACGCCGGCCCGTGCGCGGCAGGCGGCCAGGCGCGCCTGCGTCCTGAGGCCGCGGCAGGTGCTGACGGTGCCGGTGCCGGTGAAGGCGCAGGTCGTGTCTTCGGAGCAGCGGCAGGACGGGTCGCGGTCGGCGCCGCAGCCCGAGTCCAGGCGGGGGTGCGCGGTCGGTCGGGAGCAGCAGGCGGTGGCTGGACCGGTGCTGGTGGCGCGACGACCGGGGTCGCCTCGGTCGGTCGGCTGCGGGTCGGCGTCTGGCTGAGGTCAGGCTCGGTCGTGTGCCGGGTGCGCTGCCAGGTCCGGGCCGGGGACCAGGCTGGTTGCGCACGTCCGACGCGTCCCGGCGCCGGCTCGTCGACCGGGTCGGTGTCCGCCACGGCCTGGGCGACCGAGGCCGCGGTTCCCCACTCCTCGGGTTTCGGCTCGTCGGTGGCCTCTGGTGCGGGCCCGTCGCCGACCGGGACCGGACCGGACTGGGTGCTCTTCTGGGCGGCGCGGACCCCGCGGCGCGAGGACAGCGACGGCGTGCCGTCCCCCTTGTCGCGGCCTGGCCCGCCGAAGCGACCGAGCTGGCCGAAGCTCAAGGTGCCGCGCCGCCGCAGCTCGGCGTAGGCCGCCCAGCCGACCGCCAGGAGGCCGACGATCAGCCCCGGGATCAGCCACGGGGTCGAGACCTCGCGCGGCCAGGCCAGCTCGACGCTCACCTGCGCCTCGGTCGGGTTCGCGACCAGCACGCTCCAACGCCCCGGATACTGGGAGCCGGGGGCCCACCGCTTCAGCTCGGCCCGCCCCTCGCCGCTGGCCTCGGCCAGCCACATGTCGGAACCCGCCGGGCTCTGGAACTCGGTCGGAGCGTCGCCCTGAGCGGCCTCACCCTCCGCCGGGGCACCGTCTCCCGCAGCCTCGTCGGAGGGCTGCGCCGTCGCGCCGTCCGTCGGGCCGACGGTGCGCAAGGTGCTCCCCCCGGACATCCCTGAGACGGTCTCGTGCGGGTCGCCGCCCACCCAGCCGACGACGTCGGTGTCGCGCCCCACGGCCACGACGAGAGGCGCCTTCTTCCCGTCGGTGGTCTTGACGGTGACGGTGGTGGGCTGGCCGCCCATCTCGACGACGCCGGCTGCCGTGACGACGTACGGGCTGTCGGTCGTCATGGAGGCGCGCAGCACGTCGTCGGGTCGCCACAGCGTCGCCGACGCGACGCTCAGTCCGGCGACGACGACACCAGCGGCGCCGATCGCCATGACCGTGATCCGGCCGACCACTCACCCACCTCCAGGTTTCTCGGACCCACCACACTACGGCGTCCGACCCGCCCAACCGAACCGTTCCGGCCGAACAGGTGTACCGGACCAACGGCACGAGGGACACAATTCGCCCAGCAAGCAGCACGGACGTTACGACTGATAAGAATCCTTCACCCGTTCGTAGCCACAGGGGTAGTGTCGGTCCCCTATCCTTTCGCCAGGTGGTCCGCGAGCACGACCGACCGCGCTCAGACCGCTCACCACAACCAGCGCACAGGAGGTGCCGTGGCCGAGTCTCGTCCTCGTTTTCCGCTCGCCAGCTTCCGGGGGTACGACCGTGATGCCGTCGATGCCGCGACGGCCAACCACGAGACCACCATCGTCCAGCTGCAGGCACAGGTCACGGCGCGCAGCAACGAGGTCGCGCAGCTGACCGAGGACCTCGCCTCCTCCCGCAAGGCCCTGGCTGAGGCCGGGCGTCCCAGCGGTCTGGGCACGCGCATGGAACAGCTGCTGCGCTCTGCCGAGGAACAGTCGTCCGAGCTGGTCGCCCAGGCCGAGGCGCAGGCCTCCGACACCGTCACCCGGGCCAAGCTGGCCGTCGGCCAGCTGCGGTCTCGTGCCGACAGCGAGGCCGCAGAGCGGATCAGCTCGGCCCGCCGCGAGGCCGAGCAGATCAAGTCCGAGGACCGGGCCGAGGCCGACTCGACGCTGGCCGCCGCCGCCCGGCGCGCCGACGAGCTGGTCGGATCGGCCGAGC
>JAVBSR010000030.1:0-34365 GCA_031556715.1 Cellulomonas sp. | reverse complement strand
CGAACCAGTTCAACTCGGTCTACCAGCGGCTGGACTGGTACGCCCAGACCACCGACGTGTGGAAGATGAACCCCTGGTTCGGGGTGGGCCTGCGCTGGTGGTACACCGGGCTGCTGCCCGAGGAGTTCCAGCCCCCGCAGGCCATCTTGGAGATGCTGTCGTCGGCGGGCATCGTCGGCCTGGTCGGCTGGGTGGTGATGCTCGGCGGATTCATGATGGTGATGTGGCGTCGGCTGCCCCCGGAGTACGGCACCCTGGCGGTGGCGATGGTGCTGGCCCGGGTGGTCCAGGGCCAGCTCGACCAGTTCTGGGTCACCGTGCAGGTCTCGATCCCGCTGGTCATCGTCGGGATCTGCATCGGCGCCCACGACCATGCCAGCGCGTCCGAGCAGCGAGATCCTGCGGTCGTACCGGCCCAGGCGGCGACCGGACCAGTCGCCGGGCGCCGTGGCCGCCCTGACCTCGCCCGGCGGGGACCGGCCTGACGCCCACGCCGGTGCCGCCGTCGCCGGGATCGGGGGCGACGACCTGCTTCGGCACCCCGTTGGGTGCGTTGCGCAAGATGGCGGCCAGATCGAACGTGGCCACTGCCGACCCGTCGGACGGGCTGTTCCCGTTGCCACGCGCCCGACCACGGCGGCCGTCGCGACCACCGTCCAGGCAACGCGTGGCGTTCGCCAGACCCGCACCAGCCTAGGTGCCCATGACGTGGTGCTGGCGGGCACCCTCGGTCTCGTCGCGATCGCCGCGGAGCCGACCATCGGCCCGCACACGCAGGTCGGACGGCTCCCGCTCCCGTCCCGACGACGAGTCGCGGACAGGACCGGCGGGCACCGGAGGACGGCGGGCTGACCTGCGAGGTTGGTCCGACCAGACGGTGGCGCCCGAGGTCGGTTCGACCGGTCCCGCGTCAGGGCAGGATGGTCTGCGCGGGCAGGCTGGCCGTCGGGGTCGGGTCACCGCCGCGGTAGCCCGTCGGCGGGCCGCTCCAGGTCGACTGCCCGGCGTCGCCGACGAAGGAGTACTCCGCCTGGTAGCCGCCCCGGACCTGGTCGGAGGCGATGACGACACCCAGCGGGCGGCCGCCGGCAGCCCGCAGGCGGGTCAGCGCCTCCTCCACCACGTTCAGCCGGGTCGATCCCTCGGCGGCGACGGCGAGGGTGGCGTCGGCGTAGGCGGCCAGGATCGCGGCGTCGGCGGCCACCATCACGGGCGGCGCGTCCATGATCAGCAGGTCGGCGCTGGCCCTGAGGTCGTCCAGGCGCTGGCGCACCTGCACGGTGGCCAGGAAGTCGGCCGGGTCCAGCGAGGTGTGCAGGGGCAGCACCACGCGCAGGTTCGGCACCCGGGTGGCCACCGTGCCGGACGGGTCGGGACGGGGCCGGCCCTCGGGCAGCAACAGCTGGATGAGGCTGGGCTGGCGCAGGTCGCCCGACGCGACGATGACCCGCCGCCCGCTCAGGGCGAACGAGGCCGCCAGGTTGGCGGTGATGAACCCGCCGGGCACGCCCGGCTGCACCGCCGTGACCACGAGCATCGACCCGTCGGTGTAGGTCATGGTGGCCTGGAGCGCGGTGCGCAGCTCACGGATCGACTGGGTGAAGGCGTTGGCGGTGCGGCCCGCCACCGGCAGCCGCTCGGACTCGCGGGAGGCCCGCTCGTTGGGCCCGACGTCGCTGAGCACCCCCAGGGCCGTCTCGTCGATCCGGCGGATGCTCGCCGCAGAGCGCAGCTTGGTGTCCAGTGCGTGGCGCACCACCGCCGCAGCGACGCCGAGGAACGCACCGAGCAGCGCCCCGACCGCCACCATCACCTTGTTGGGCACCGAGCTGAGGCTGGCCTTGACGGCGCCGGTGCGGACCGACGCGGGCGGGGGGGCCACCTTGGCCTCGGCGATCTGGCTGGTCAGCGCCTGGATCTGCGCGAGCGTCGCACTGGCCTCGACACCGGCCAGGGTGTTGTCGTCCCCGATCTGGTCCGGCAGCTGGCCGGCCAGCACACCGACCTGGGTCTCCAGCGACTTGATGGAGCTGTTGTACTGTTCCACCATGTCGGCGACGTACGCGGCGGCGGCGGCGTTGGCGGCCTTCTTGGCGTCGCCGGGCGAGGTGGCGTAGGCCGTGACCACCATGGTGTTCGGCGCGGTGCCGTCCTCGGCCTTGATCTCCCGGAAGTTGTCCGGGTCAGACATGGCGCTCTCGACCTGGGCGCGTACCGCGCTGGACTGGAGCATGTACGTGTCCGGGTTGACGGTGACGCCGAGGTTGAGCAGCTGGTCCGGCGAGGCGTAGGCGACGACCGTGTGCGCCGAGTAGGTCGGCACGGCCCGCATGGCGTAGGCCAGTCCGCCTGCCATCCCCAGGACCGTCAACCCGATGACGATCCACCGGCTGAACAGGACCAGGGCCCAGAACTCGCGCAGTGTCACAGTCGCTATCCTGCCGTACGATCGGCCCGGATTGGGTGGGTCTGTCCCTCGACCACCTGATGCCACGCCGCGCTCACCCGTGCGGCGGTGTCCCCGGCGTCGAACCGACGCACGGCGCTGGTGTACGCCGCGGCCGCCCGGGCCCGGGCGGTGGACGGGTCGGCCAGCACCGACGCGATGCCGTCAGCCAGTGCGCGCGGGTCGCCCGGGGCGACGAGGACACCCAGGTTCTGCCCCCCGGCGTCCTGGTCGGGGGCGACGATCTCGACCGCTCCCCCGGCCCGGGTGGCGATCACCGGCACCCCCCGGACCATGGCCTCGACGATCACCTGGCCGAACGGTTCGGGCACCGGCGAGGCGTGCACCAGCAGGTCCAGGTCGTCCAGCTGGTCGCGCGGGTCGGCCACGAACCCGGTCCACTCGACGTCGAGCCCGAGAGCCTGCTGCTCGGCCCGCACCTGCGCGGCGTAGTCGTCGCCGTCGAACAGCGCGCTGCCGACGATCCGGAACACCGCGTCCGGGTAGTCCAGGGCGACCAGGGAGGCGGCGCGGACGAACTCCATCTGACCCTTGGTCGGGCTGATCCGGCCCACCAGGCCGACCACGGGGCGCGGGCCCGGTGCCGGTCGAGCCGCCACCGCCGCCTCGTCGAGCACCCAGTCGCGGCCGATCCCCGGGGGCACGACGACACAGCCCACCGGGACCGTCGCGGCGCTGGCCTGCGAGTTGGCGACGACCAGGTGCGGCAGCAGCCGGGAGGCGGTGCGCACCAGGCGCACCAGCGGACCGGGCAGGTAGTCGTCGGCGATCCGGTCGTGCAGGTGCCAGACCAGCGGCCGGCCGGCCAGCCGGGCTGCCACCCCGCCGAGCAGGTCGGCCTTCAACGACGTGGTGACCACCAGGTCGGGCCGCAGCCTGCGCCACCGGCGGGCCAGCCCGACGACGAACGGCACCACCCGGGCGGCCCGCACCAGGTTGGCCCACGACGCCCGGCCCGCGGTGGCCCGGTCGACACCGGTGACGTCGGCCGCCAGGGGCACCACCTGCGCCGGCACGCCGGCCGCGCACAGCTCGTCGACCAACGGGCCGTCACGGAACAGCAGCACCCTCACGTCAGGCCGGGCCTCGGCCGCCGTCTCGCCCAGCGCCCGCAGCAACCGCAGCAGCGCGACCTCCGCCCCGCCCAGCTCGGCCGTGTGGTCGACGACGACCACCCGCAGCCGCCGGGCCTGCCGTCGCCTCACGGTCGCGCGACCTCCCCGACCACGTCGCGCAGGCGGCGCACGAACCGTTCCACCCCGAACTCTGCTGCTCGTCCGACCAGCACCTCGGGGTCCCACTGCTGCCGGGACGCGTAGTCCACGGCTGTGGCGATGTCGACGGCGGTCAGCTCGTCGAAGAACGTCCCGGTGCTGCCCTCGACGACCGTGTCGAGGTACCCACCGGCGCGCAGGGCGACCACCGGGGTGCCGAAGGCGTTGGCCTCCAACGGCGACAGCCCGAAGTCTTCGAACGACGCCGCGACCAGCACCGATGCGTTGCGGTACAACCATCGCAGCCGGGCGTCGGGAATCCCGGAGAGCAGGTGCACCGGCGCACCGGCAGCCAGAGCGGTGATCCGCTCACGGTCCGGGCCGTGCCCGACGACGACCAGCTCGAGCCCGCCCAGCGCCTTGACCGCCTCGACGACCAGGTCGACGTTCTTGTAGGGCAGCAGGCGGGCGACGCACAGCGCGAACCCCGGCGCCAGACCGGGCACAGGCTCTTCGGGACCGTCGGGCAGCACCGCGGGGGGCGGGGGGACGACATCGGCCGCCAGCCCGTACACCTCGTACACCAGCCGCGCGCTGACCGACCCGTTGGCCAGGTACCTGTCGGCACGGCCCGCGGCCCGCACGTCCCAGCGGCGCAGGGCGGGCGCGAGCAGGCCCAGCACGGCCCGCTCGGTCAGCGCCGACGGCGACCGGGCGGCACTGGTGTGCGACCCCAGGTACCGCTGGGTCTGGTACAGCCACCGGGCCGGCGCGTGGCAGTAGACGACCATCTGGCCGTCGGTGCGGAAGCCGTGGGCCCAGCCCGACGACGAGGCCAGCACCACGTCAGCGTGGATGGTGCGCCGTGACACGGCCGGGGCGAGGAGCGGCAGGGCCATCCGGTGCCGGTGACGCAGCGGCCGGAGCTGGTTGAGCCGCCCGGTGCGCACGTCCACCGACCGGAACTCCGGGAAGGTACCCGGAGGGTCGTAGAGGGTGGTGTACAGCGGGGCGCTCGGGAAGGCCTCGACCATGATCATCGCGACCCGTTCGGCGCCGCCCCGCTGCGTCAGATAGTCATGGGCCAGCGCGACCGTCGAGCCGACGAGCGGGTCGGAGGTGTCCTGGGCGGCGGCGGTCCGAACAGAGGTCATGGGGCACCAGCTCCCACGACCGATGCCACCGCGACCAGCGCCATCACGAACAACTCCATACCAGTGGTACCCGACGGACCCTGCATTGTCCGGACAGATGCGGACGAACTACATGAACCATCATAAACAGGCGGGCGTCACACAACGTCATTCCTGCGGATGATCCCGTCCCCTGCGACCACCAGTCACCCGAACGGCCGCAGGCCAGCACGCTCAGGGGACGCGCAGCAGCAGCGCCCCCGGCTCGACCCAGGCGGTGAGCGCCGCGACGTCGCCGACGAGGTCCCCGTCGACCTGGAGCGTGGCCGACCCGGCGACCTCCAGACGGATCCGCCGGAACTGGGCGTGGTCGATCCGGCCGATCTTCGCCGGCAGCACCGTGCGCATCCCGGCGCCCTGGAGCACCACCTCGCCGAGCAGCTGGGCCCAGCCGGCCAGACCGCCCCGGGTGTCGACGACGGCGACGTCCAGCCAGCCGTCGTCCAGCAGGGCGTCAGGCAGCAGGGTGATCCCCCCGGGCAGGCGGCCGCAGTTGCCGACCATCGCCGACCGCACCCAGGCGGTCTGCGGCTCCCCGTCGTCACGGATCACCTGCACCTGGTGCCGGGTGCCGTGCAGGTGCCGGAACCCGGCCAGGAAGTACGCCACCCAGCCGACCCGGGCCTTGAGGTCGTCGTCGGTGTCGGCCACCAGCGAGCCGTCGAACCCCAGCCCGGCGATGGCGACGAACAGGTGGTCGCCGCCACCCCCGTCACCGCCGTCACCAGGCTCGGTCTTGTCGGTGGTGCCCCAACGGTCCACCCGCAGCCAACCCACGTCGACCCGCTTGTCCTGCCCGTCCACGACGATGCGCAGCGCCGCGGCCGGGTCGCCGACCGGGACGTCGATGTTGCGGGCCAGCAGGTTGCCGGTCCCGGTGGGGACCACACCCATCGGCACGCCGGAACCGACCAGCACCTCGGCCACCGCCCGCACCGTCCCGTCGCCGCCGACGGCGACCACGACGTCCGCCCCCGAGGCCAGCGCCTCACGGGCCTGGCCCGTGCCGGGGTCGTCCACGGTGGTCGTCAGCCACAGCGGGTCGGGCAGGCCACGCTCGGCACAGGCTGCGAGCAGGCGTGAGCGCACCGCGTCCGCCTCGGGCTTCACCGGGTTGGCGACGAAGGCGATCTGCCTCGGACGGGGCCTGGTCTGGGATCGCACCTCGCCTGACGACGGTACCGACGGGCGACGCCGCACCACCAGGGCCACCAGACCGATCACCGCGGCCACCGCCGCGACGACCAGCACCCAGGCCATGCCACTCACGCCTGCCAGCCTACGCCGACCGGTTCCGCGCTCGTGGCGACGCGCGCGCCCCTCCCGGCCACCGGTGCAGGAGCACGGCTCTCAGGTGCGCCCGACCGGCCGACGACGAGCGCGCCCCGCCACCGTGAGTCCGACGGCCGCGCAGCGGCGACCGGGCGTGCGAGGTGCGCCCGGTGCTAGCCGAGCGGTACCGCAGCGTGGTCGACGGCACCGTCAGCCGACCAGTCGCAGTGCGCGGCGACCCACGACCGCAGCGCCTCGTCCAGGCGGCGGGCGGCCCCGGCGCAGCCGGCCTCAGCCTCCAGGAGCAACCGCGCCCGGTCGCTGTGGCCGTCGCGGACCGCGGTCAGCACTTCGGCCGAGGCGAGGTGGAACGTGGCATTGAGAGACCTGGTCTCCGCGGCCCGGGCCGGGTCGAGGGCGAACGCCCGGTCGCTGCGCACCCAACGACCGAACGGGGAGTCCGCCTCTGCCCGGACGACGTCGATCGACACACCGGGCGGGATCCGGCCGGAGGCGACTGCCGTCTCCAGCATGGCCATGGTGTCTTCCACCTGGACCAGCGTGGGGCGCATCGGGCAGTGGTGGGTCCGTCGGATCCAGCCCCGGCTGATCTGCGCCGCATGGGAGGCGGCGTCGTCGGCCAGCAAGGGGAACGGCCCGGCGGCGGCCGAGGGCTGGGGCGCCGCGAGGACCTGACCTCCGTGACGGGTCTGCCCGGCGCCCGGCCGGCCGAGGAGCAGCCTGACCGCCTCCCGGACCGCCGCATCCAGCTGGTCGCCGTCGAGGACCGACTGCTCGTACAGGGTGCTGCTCTTCGACGGGGCGTTCTCGTCCACCACGGACAACCGGCACCCGGCCGGACGCCCGAACGTCACCTCCACCGACAGCCCGTCGTCGAACTGGACCTGGACCAGCTCCGGCACCAGGTGCCGCCCGTCGGCCAGCTGGGCGAACGACAGCCGTCGGTCGAACGGCTCCAGCGTGTTCCAGGACGTCCGGCCGCCAGCCGCCTCCAGCGCCCGCTGCACCCGACGGTCGGTCAGCTGGGCTGCCAGCTCCGGGTTGCACAAGGCCAGGTTGGCCCCGATCCGTTCCTGACGGTCGCTCGGCAACGCGCGGAGCTCGGCGAGGAAGGCCTGCCACAGCTCGTCGCGGACCGAGATGAGGACCCAGTCCACGTGACGCATCGCAGAGCCGTGCCGCAGCTCGAGCACCGCGAACGCACGGGCGCAGGCCTTGCGGAACGCGCGGTCCGAACCGTGCCAGTCGCACGACCAGCCGAACGCCTCCGGGCTGGCGGAGCGGAACTCCTCGACGGTCCTGCGCCAGTCCTTCGGCCAGCCGGCGGGGATCGGGTCGGTCGGGACGACGGCACCGGCGTCGAGACCAGGACCAGCCGACGCCGCAGCGAACGAACCGTCCACCAGGAACCACCCACCTTCTGCCATGACCGCCTGACCATGACCGCCCAGGTTCGTTCGGCCTCTGCCGCCGCCAGCTGAGCGAACGACACCGAACGGGCGCCAAGATCAGCCCGTTCGGGTCGCGGACTGCTGCGACGATGGTGCGGTGCCGCAGGACCGACGCCCACCGCTCCCGGGCGTGCCCGCCCTCGCCGGCTGGTACCGCGACCACGCCCGGGACCTGCCGTGGCGGACGGCGGACCGCACCGCCTGGGGGGTGCTGGTCAGCGAGGTGATGCTCCAGCAGACCCCGGTGCTCCGGGTGGAACCGGTGTGGCGCTGGTGGCTGGACCGCTGGCCCGGGCCGACCGACCTGGCCGCCGCCGACGTCGCCGACGTCCTGCGGGCCTGGGGCAGGCTGGGCTACCCGCGCCGGGCGCTGCGGCTGCGCCAGGCCGCACAGGTCATCGTGGAGCGGCACGGCGGTCAGGTCCCCGACGACGAGCCCGCGCTGCGCGCCCTGCCGGGCGTCGGCACCTACACGGCGGCGGCCGTCCGGGCGTTCGCCTTCGGCCGGCGAGCGGTCGTGCTGGACACCAACGTGCGCCGGGTGCTGGCCCGCGCCTGGGGCGGTCAGGCGCTGCCCCCGCCGCACCTGACCGTGGCCGAGTCCGCCACCGCCGACGCCCTGCTCCCCGACGACCCCGAGACTGCCGTCGGCACGACCGTGGCCCTCATGGAGCTGGGAGCGCTGGTCTGCACGGCCCGCGCCCCGCGCTGCCCCGACTGCCCGCTGCGCGGGACCTGCGCCTGGCTGGCCGACGGGTGCCCGCCGGACGTCCACGCCCCGCGGCGACGGAGCCAGCCGTGGCAGGGAACTGACCGGCAGGTGCGCGGCCTGGTGCTGGCAGCGCTGCGGGCCTCGCCCGGACCGGTCGCCGTCGCCGACCTGGTACGCCCAGCCACCGGCCCCGACCAGCCGGGCCCCGGCCGGGCCCCGGTGCCGCCCGACCCTGCCCAGGTGGACCGGTGCATCACGGCGCTCACCACCGACGGCCTGGTGGTGCACGACCTGGCCGCCGGGACGGTCCGGCTGCCGTCGTCGCGATGACCGCGGCGCCCCACGACCACCCGCCTGCGGCTCGTCGTCACGACGACACCTCGACCGGGTTTCCCGTCGTCTCGAGCCCGGCGACCTCGTGGCGCACGCCATCCCCGCAGGCCTCGCTCGGCCGGCACAGGTTGGGGTTCCGGAGCGACGTCGGCACCGTCACCGCCAGGCCGGGCAGCGCGTGCCACGGACGCCGCCCCGGAACCGTGCACCGGCTCCCCGAGCACGAGGCCCGATGGCGGTGGGGAACCGGTGCTGGTCCATCGGTGCCACGAGCGCCGGCCTGAACCTGAGACCAGCGCCGTCGCCCTAACGGACCTGTGCCGCCGTCGCCCGCCGCGTCTCGACCGGGCTGACGGTGCGGCCCCCGGTCGGACGCGCCCGAGCGCGCCTGCCGCAGCCTGGGTAGACCGAACGGGCGACCTGGCCTGCCGTCAGCCCCGTCCGGGTGTCGTGTCGACGCTGCCCGGCGTAGTGTCGTCAGCCGGCGTGGTGTCGCCCGGCGGCGTAGCGTCGTCAGGGTGATCGCGGTGCGGACCGCTCAGCGGCCCCTGCCCGCCGGACGATCGGGCCGTCGTGCGCGACTTGACGACTCGACGTGTCACGCAGTGGGCCGGGCAGGCCGCTGCGTGGCGTGACGCTGTGCTGCGCGCCTCGGCGACCCGGCGTGCCGTGCGGTGGGCCGGGCAGGCAGCCGGGTGGGGGCGCAGCGGGCTCGGGCGCGCCTGGGTCAGCCTCGTCGGCCTGCTCACGACCCTCGCCGCCCGCGACCGGACCGGCATCCTCGCCTGGCTCCAGCGCTGGCTCGTGGTCGGTGGCCGTGAGGCCCGGCAGGTCGGGACGCAGCTGGTGGCCCGCCGCCACGACGTCGCCCGTGCCGGAGTGGTCGTCGCCATGGTCGCGACGATCGCGGTGAGCAGCATCGGTCTGGTCACCGGCGACACCCACCACCTCGAGGCCGTGAAACAGGCCCACAAGAAGTCGCAGGCCGACCAGTACCGTGCCGACGAGGTGGCTCAGGCGCGGGAGGCAGCCGCGGCCAGCGCCCAGGTCGCCATCGGCAAAGCCGAGGCGGTGCGGACCAGCGCCGCCGAGGCTGCGGTGCCCGACGAGACCCTCGCCTCGCTCGACGCGGCAGCCGCCCAGGTCCAGGACCTCGTCGACCAGGTGCGCACCGCACCGGTCAGCCGCACCGAGAGCGCCGCCACGCAGGTCCGGTACGCAGCGACGCCGCCGGCCCCGACCCCGACCCCGGGCGACCTGCCGGTGACGACACCGCAGACGCTGCCCGACCCGGCCGCCGACGGCGCGGCCATCCTCGACGTCGTGCCGACCGCGGCCGACGAGATCAAGGAGACCCTGCCCACGGTCACCGTGGACGACGACGCCCTCACCCAGCTGCTGGCGGCCGTCGACCAGCTGGCCGAGTCCACCGCCGAGGTGAACGCCGCGGCCGAGGCCCAGCGGGTCACCGCCGAGCTCCAGAGCACCTACGACCAGGCCGTCGCGGACGCCGATGCCGCCCACGCGGCGGCGCAGGCGGCCGCGGTCCAGACCCGCGCGGCCCGGCTGAGCGCCGACGCCCGCAGCCTCGACGGGTACGCCAACGGCCAGGTCCCGCCCTCCGCCCTGTGCTCCCCCGCCTTCAGCCTGAGCAGCCGGCTGCGCTGCGACGCCGCCGAGATGCTCGACGGGCTCAACCAGGCGTACCGGGCCCGGTTCGGCCGCGACCTGTCCGTCACCGACTCCTACCGGAGCCTCGGCGGCCAGATCTCGTGCCGGGAGACCAAGGGCTACCTGTGCGCCAACCCCGGCACCTCCAACCACGGTCTGGGCCTGGCCGTCGACCTCGGCGGACCCGAGGCCAAGCTCGGCACCGCCGAGCACCAGTGGATGCTCGACCACGTCGGCGAGTACGGCTGGAACAAGCCGGGCTGGTCGCTGCCCGGCGGCGGCAAGCCCGAGCCCTGGCACTTCGAGTTCGTCGGCGCCCCGTAGGTCCTCGTCGGCCCGATCTGCCCCGGAAGAGTGGTCTGTGGGCCATAGGGGTTTCCTTGTCGGACAGATAGGACTACCCTGACGCGAGGTAAGGCTTACCTAACGAACGGCGGTGTCGCGTGAACCTCAGCACTTCTCCTGTCGGGCAGGACGTCCAGATCGTCGCGCTCGACGCCGACGGCGGTCTGGCGCTGCGGATGAGCGAGCTGGGGTTGCGGCCGGGGACCGTGGTGCGGGTCACGCACCGCAGTGCCGGCGGCCGTGTGGTCGCCGTCGGATCAGACCGCTTCGCTCTCGGAACCGAGGCCTGCGCCACTGTCCGCCTGGCCTCGGTGTCATGAGCTGCCACGACGCCGAAGGCCCCGTCGCCACGCTCGACCCCACCACGGCGGTCGTCGCGCTGGTCGGCAACCCGAACGTCGGCAAGTCGACCTTGTTCAACGTGCTGACCGGGGCCCGTCAGTCCGTCGTCAACGCTCCCGGCACGACCGTCGAGATGGCACGCGGCCGGTGGAAGGACGGGGTCCAGCTGCTGGACCTGCCCGGCGCGTACTCGCTGCTGGCCCGTTCCCCGGACGAGGAGATCACGGCCGACGCCCTGAACGGACCGGACCGGCCGACCCTGGCCGTGGTGCTGGTCGACGCGACGGCCCTGTCCCGCTCCCTGTACCTGGTCGGGCAGGTCGGGCTGACCGGCACGCCGGTGGTGGTCGCCGTCAGCATGCTCGACGTGGCCCGGACCCGCGGGGTCACCGTCGACCTCGACGTCCTGGCCGAACAGCTGGGTGTCCCGGTGGTCGGGGTCGACCCTCGCACCGGGGACGGCGCCGACCGGCTCGAGGCGACCGTCCGCCAGGCACTGACCGATCTGCCGCACCTGCGCCTGCCGGACACCGCCGACGCCGCCGAGCACCCGGCGGCCGAGCTGGACCACCGCTTCGGCGATGCCGAGCCGCTGTTCGCCTGGGTGGCCCAGGTGCAGCGGGCCGCGTCGGCCGCCCCGCCCGAGCACCGGCTCTCCCGCTCGGACGTCGTCGACTCCTGGCTGCTGCGCCCGTGGGTCGGGGTGCCGGTCTTCCTCGCCGCCCTGTGGGGGATGTTCCAGCTGGTCACGGTGGTCGCCGCCCCGCTGATGGACGCGGTGGACTGGTTCGTCGCCGACATCGTCGGAGGGTGGGTCACCAGCGGCCTCGACGCCGTGCACGCCCCGGTGTGGCTGACCGGCCTCCTGGTCGACGGCGTGCTCAGCGGCGTGGCGACGGTCGCCTCGTTCGCCCCCCTGGTGGCCTTGGTGTTCATCGCGGTCGGGCTGTTCGAGGACTCCGGCTACCTGGCCCGCGCCTCGTTCATCGCCGACCGCACCATGCGGACCATCGGGCTGGACGGCCGGGCGGTGCTGCCGATCGTCGTCGGCTTCGGCTGCAACCTGCCCGCCCTGGCCTCCCTGCGGGTGCTGCCGAACGCCCGGCAGCGGCTGCTCACGGCGCTGCTGATCCCGTTCACCTCCTGCACCGCCCGGCTGGTGGTGTACCTGGCGCTGGCCATGGTGTTCTTCCCCAGCCAGGCCGGGACCGTCGTGTTCGCCCTGTACCTGCTGTCGGCGCTGCTGGTCGTCGGGGTGGGCCTGCTGCTGCGGCACACCGGGTTCCGCTCGATGAGCCGCGAACCGCTGGTGCTGGCCCTGCCCGCCTACCAGCGTCCGCGCCTGCGGGCCCTGGCGACCACGACGCTGACCCGCACGGGGGCCTTCGTCAAGCACGCCGGCCGCATCATCGTCGCGGCCCTGGTGGTGCTGTGGCTGCTCACTGCGATCCCGGTCTCCGGTTCGCACCCCGTGGGCGACGTCCCCGAGTCGGACAGCCTGTACGGGCGGACGGCCGACGTCATCTCGCCGGTGTTCGCCCCGGCCGGTTTCGACGACCGGGGTACGACGGCGGCGCTGATCGCCGGGTTCTTCGCCAAGGAGGTCGTGGTCGGCGAGCTGAACCGGGCCTACGGCGCCGAGGCCGAGGCCGGCCAGGACGTCTCCGACGAGGAGATCGTCGTGCACGACCAGATGGTCGCGGCCTTCGACCGGGCCTCGGACGGGCACGGCTCGGTCGCCGCCCTGGCCTTCCTGGTCTTCGTCCTGGTGTACGTCCCTTGCGTCGCCGTCGCAGCCGAGCTGGTCCGCCAGGTCGGCCTGAGGTGGACGGTGCTGTCGGCCGGCAGCTCGATGCTGCTGGCCTGGGTGCTGGCTGTGGCGGTCTTCCAGATCGGCAGCCGGCTGTGAGCCTCCTGTCGCAGGTGCTGAGCGCCACCGCCGACGGGGCGACGCCCCCCGCGGTGGCGGGCCGCCTGGGTGTGGACGTCGGGCTGGTGGAGACCATGCTCGACCACGCCGAGCGGATCGGTCTGGTCGTGCGTCCCGGCTGCTCGGGGTGCTCCGGCGCCCCGGTCGCCCCGGCCTGTGCGGGCTGCCCGATCAGCCGGACCTGAGGGCTGGTCCTACTGCGTCAGGGTGTGGCGTAGGCCGAGATCAGGGAGTCGGTCATCCACTGGTCGTCCTCCCGGCGGGCGGCCTCACCGGTGAACTGGCTGTCGTTGATCAGCAGGTAGTCGTCGGTGGTCGGCGGGCCGTCGTTCCAGGTGACGTCCACGGCCTTCCACTGCCCGTCGACGAAGACCTTGTTCCAGGCGTGGGGGGCGTTGCCGTCCAGCAGGTAGCCGGACACGATGACGACGGGCACCCCGGCGGCGCTGACCAGCAGGTGGAACGCCTCGGCGTACGACTCGCACACCCCTTTGCCGTCGAGCAGCACCCCGGAGGCGTTCCAGGCGTACCGGTACTCCTGGGGCACGTCGAAGCCCGCTTCCGGCTCGTCGGGCAGCAGCGCGGCCGCCTCGGTGTCGTAGCGGGCGTTCTTGGTCAGCCAGGTGTTGATGGCGGTGACCTTCTCCGTGTCGGTCATCGACTCGTCGACGGTCTCGGCCAGGATCGTCACCGAGACGTCCAGCAGCTGCTGCTGGATCGCGGCCTGCTCGGCCGCCGAGTAGCCGTAGCTGATCCGGCACCAGTCGGTGTCGCAGCCGTAGGTGCGCACGTCGACGACGTAGGGGTTCTGGATCACCGCCTCCAGCACCGCGTCTTCCGCCTGCGCCGGGTCGGTCAGCTGGTAGGCCCGCAGGTCGATCTCCGCCTGGTGCTTGATCATGCTCTGGGCCATGTACCTGACCATGTCCTGCGACCCGTAGACCGGGTAGGGAGACGCGGGGTCCACCGGCTCGGGCAGCGGCGGGGGGGCTTCGGCCCGGTTCTGGGCGTGCACGTCGGGCGGCGGGCTGTCGACCGGGAGCAGGCTGGCCACCAGGACCCCGCTCATCCCCAGGGTGACGACGCCCACCGCGATCCCGCCGATCGCCATGCCCCGACCGGCCGCCCGGCCTGCCGCGACCAGGCCGAGCGCGACGATGCCCGTGACGATCCCGACGACCGACCCCAGCCCGCCCAGCCACAGGACGCCCATGACCAGCGAGACCAGCGCCAGCGTGCTGCTCTTCGGCACCGGACGGGAGAAACCCGACGGCCGGGGTGCGGGCACCGGCCCGTAGGAGGGCAGCGGCCCGTTGGAGGGCACCGGTCCCGGGACGAGCGGCCCGTGGCCCGACGCCGGCCCGTCGTGGTCCGGCCGACCGAGGGCAGGCCCGACGCCAGGGACATGCCCGTGCACCTGGCCGCCAGGTCTGCTCTCGGGCGCCCGGTACCCGGGCCCACCCGGCGGCCCGTAGCCCGACCCGTGCTCAGGCAGGAAGCCGGGCGCCCGCCCAGGCACGCCACCGGACCCCGCGACGGGCAGCCGGTAGCCCGACCCGCCGGCGGGCACCTGGTAGCCAGGCCCGGCCGCGGGCGGCTGGGGACCCGACGGCACCGGACGGTAGGGCCCGGCCTCGGGCACGCGGTAGCCCGACGCCGCCGGTACCTGACGGTCGGGCCCGGCTTCGGACGCCCGGTGGTCAGGTCTGCCCGCGCCGGGATCGACGGCCCGGGACGGCTGCGACCGGCCACCGCCCGCCGCGAGGAGGTGGCCGTACCGGTCGACCTCGGGCGGGCGACGGTCGGGCACCGGCCCGGCCCAGGCGGTCGGCTGCGGCCCGGCGTGCATCAGGTACGGCGGTATCGACCCGCGCAGCCGAGGCCCGTCGACGGGGCGCACCGGCCGGGTCTGGTCCAGGTCAGGTTCGGTCGCTGCGTGAGGTTCCGGCCCGGACGGCCCGGCGGTGGGCCGTACGTCACCGGTCCCGTACCGTGGCGCACCGTCGGCCGGACCCGGTGCCCGGTGGCGGCCAGCCGACGCGCGGGAGGAGTCGTCAGCACCACGCGGCGCGAACGGGCTGGGTTGACTCACAGATAGACCATAGTCGACCAGGCCTGGCCCCCGCTGGTGATCGGTGGACACTGTCAGTCGTTCAGCCGATGTCGAGCACCACCGGCACGTGGTCTGACGGTCCGGCTCCCTTGCGTTCCTCGCGGACGATGCTCACACCGGTGACCTGCCGCGCCAGCGCCGGCGAGGCCCAGGCCAGGTCGATGCGCATCCCCTCGTCGCGCGCGAAGCGCAGCTGCTGGTAGTCCCAGTAGGTGTAGGTGTGCTCGGCGGGGACGTGCTGCCTGGTGGTCTCGGCGTATCCGGCGTCGGCGAACGCCGCCACCGCGGCCCGTTCCGCCGGGCTGACGTGGGTCCGCCCGGCGAAGACCGCCGGGTCCCACACGTCGGTGTCCAGCGGTGCGACGTTCCAGTCCCCGACCAGCGCCACCCGGGCGTCGTCGGCCAGCCAGCCGGCGGCGGCGGTGCGCAGCGCGGCCAGCCAGGCCAGCTTGTACGGGTAGTGCGGGTCGTCCAGGGCCCGGCCGTTGGGCACGTACAGGCTCCACACCCGCACCCCGCCGCAGGTCACGCCGAGCGCCCGGGCCTCGACCACCGGCGGGTCACCCCAGGTGGGCTGACCAGGGAAGCCACGCACCACGTCGGTGGCGCCGACCCGCGAGACCACAGCCACCCCGTTCCACTGGTCGAGCCCGTGGCTGACCACGCGGTACCCGGCGTCGATGACCGGGTCCCGGGGGAACTCTTCGTCGGTGACCTTGGTCTCCTGCATCGCCAGCACGTCGACCTGCTCGCGGTCCAGGAAGTCCAGCACCCGGTCCAGCCGGGCGCGCACCGAGTTCACGTTCCACGTCGCCAGCCGCACACGGAGAACCTACCGCGCTGGGCCCACGGGCACGTACCTCGTACGCCGCCGACGGGCACGTACCTCGTGCGCCGGAGACGGTGCCCGAGGCATCCTGGAGGTGGGGTCCGTCTCCACCTCCAGGAGGACCCGTCCCGCACCGACATCAACCGTGCGACACATGCTGCGGCACCGCGCCCGCGAGTACGGTCGGTGCAGCGCAAGGAAAGGAGCGTGATGTGATAGTCGCCGAGGGGCTGTCGAAGTCCTACGGAACAGTCAGAGCGGTCGACCAGGTGTCGTTCACGGTCGAGCCTGGTCGGGTGACCGGCTTCCTGGGCCCCAACGGGGCCGGGAAGTCGACGACCATGCGGATGATCCTCGGCCTGGACCGACCCACGTCCGGCCAGGTCACCGTCAACGGTGCCCCGTACGCCCAGCACCGAGCGCCGCTGACCCAGGTCGGGGCGCTGCTGGAGGCCAAGGCCGTGCACCCGGGTCGGAGCGCACGGGCACACCTGCTGACCGTCGCGGACACCCACGGCATCGGCAAGGCCCGGGTCGACGAGGTCTTGGGCCTGACCGGCCTGAGCGACGTCGCCGGCAAACGGGTCAAGGGCTTCTCGCTGGGGATGGGCCAGCGGCTGGGCATCGCCGTGGCGCTGCTCGGCGACCCGAGCACGCTGATCCTCGACGAGCCGGTCAACGGCCTGGACCCCGAGGGGGTGAAGTGGGTCCGTGACCTGTCCCGGGCGCTGGCCGCCGAGGGGCGGACGGTGTTCCTGTCCAGCCACCTCATGGCCGAGGTCGCCCAGACGGCCGACCACGTCATCGTCATCGGACGCGGTCGGATCCTGGCCGACACCCCCATCGCGACGCTGCTCCACGGGTCGGGCCAGGAGTCGTCCCGGCTGCGCGCTCCCCGCGCGGCCGAGCTGGCGACCGCTCTGCGCGCCAAGGGTTTCACCGTGCAGCAGACCGACGCCGAGCACCTGGACGTCGTCGCGACGACCAAGGACATCGCCGAGGCGGCCCTCGCCGCGCAGATCGCCGTCCACGAGCTGGCCCCGGTGCAGACCTCGCTGGAAGAGGCCTACCTGGCGCTGACGGCCGACGAGGTGGAGTACCGCTCCAGCACCGGCAACCCGACCCACAACCCGGACCAGGCGGCCAACCAGCCCGTCGCCGCTCCGCCGCAGACCACGGAGGTGGCCCGATGACCACGACGACACCAGACCTGGTCCCGACGGTCGCACCCAGCCGGGTCCGGGTGACCTTCCTCCGGGTGGTCGCCTCCGAGCGGCGCAAGATGACCTCCCTCCGCTCGACCTGGTGGACCGTCGGCATCGCGGTGGCGCTCCCCGTCGGGATCAGCCTGCTCATGGCGATCTACACCCGGATCAACGGCGACAGCCGTTCGCCGGAAGAAGCCACCAGCTGGGCGATCGGCGCGACCCAGATGACCCAGCTGGCGATCGTGGTGCTGGCCGTGATGCTCATCACCTCGGAGTACACCACCGGCCAGATCCGGATCTCCGCGACCGCCGTCCCCGCCCGGCTGCCGATCCTGGCGGCCAAGGCCCTGGTGCTCAGCGCCGTCACGTTCGTCGTCGGGGCGGTGGGCGTCGCACTGAGCATGGGTGTGGGCGTGGTCGTCGGAGGCGACAACGTGGCGTTCACCCTGTCGGACTCGGAGACCGCCCGCCTGCTCGTCGCCACACCGCTGTACCTGGTCGGGATCGCCCTGCTCAGCTTCGGCATCGGCGCGCTGATCCGCAGCACCGGGGGCACCATCGCCACGATGATGGGCCTGCTGCTCGTCGTCGAGCAGATCCTCCTGGCCATCCCGTTCCACCTGACCAAGCTCATCGCACCGTGGCTGCCGGGCAACGCCGGCGGGCAGATCCTGCGCGACACCGATTCGCTGGAGGCGATCAAGGACCTGGTCCACCCCGGCGCCTATCTCGGCCCGTGGGAAGGCTTCGCCGTCCTGCTGGCCTGGGCGGCACTGTTCCTCACCCTCGCCGGGATCCGGCTGCGCTTCCGCGACGTCTGACCGGCCGCTGCGCGAACCGCGCTGCTCCGCGCGTCGGTCTCACCGACCCGCGGGGCAGCGCTGGCGCGCGACGCGCTCACCCCTCGAGGTCTCCGGCCCACCCCGCCGGAGACCTCGGCGTGCGGACTCAGCGGACGTCGTCGTCCACCCAGTCCAGCGACCGGCTCACGGCCTTGCGCCACAACCGGTACTGTCGTTCGCGTTCGGCCGGCAGCATCTGCGGCGACCAGCGGCGGTCCTCGGCCCAGTTCGCCTCCACGTCGCCGGGCCCGGACCAGTAGCCCACGGCGATGCCCGCGGCGTAGGCCGCACCCAGGGCGGTGGTCTCGACAACCTTCGGGCGGATCACCGGGACCCCGAGGACGTCGGCCTGGAACTGCATGAGCAGGTCGTTGACGACCATCCCGCCGTCGACCTTCAGGGCGGACAGGTCGACGCCGGAGTCGGCGTCCATCGCGTCCAGCACCTCACGGGTCTGGAAGGCTGTGGCCTCCAGCGCCGCCCGGGCCAGGTGACCGGCGGTGACGAAGCGGGTCAGGCCGACGATCGCCCCGCGGGCGTCAGGCCGCCAGTGCGGGGCGAACAGCCCTGAGAAGGCCGGCACGACGTACGCCCCGCCGTTGTCGACGACCGTGGCCGCCAGCGCCTCCACCTCGTCGGCCGAGCCGATGAGGCCGAGGTTGTCGCGCAGCCACTGGACCAACGACCCGGTCACCGCCACCGACCCTTCCAGGGCGTAGACCGGCGCGGCGTCGCCGACCTGGTAGCACACGGTGGTGAGCAGACCGTGCTGCGAGGCCACCACCTCGGGGCCGGTGTTGAGCAGCATGAAGCTGCCGGTGCCGTAGGTGCACTTGGCCTGCCCCACCTCGAAGCAGGCCTGCCCGAAGGTCGCCGCCTGCTGGTCGCCGAGCGCACCGGAGACCGGCACCCCGGCGAGCATCCCGTCGCACGTCCCGTAGACCTGCGACGACGAGCAGATCCGGGGCAGCATCGCCAGCGGCACACCCATCTCCTGCGCGATGTCGGCGTCCCAGGCCAGGGTGCGCAGGTCCATGAGCATGGTGCGTGAGGCGTTGGTCACGTCGGTGACGTGCACGCCGCCGGACGGCCCCCCGGTCAGGTGCCACAGCAGCCAGGTGTCGACGGTGCCGAACAGCAGCCTCCCCGCCTGCGCCTGGGCCCGCGCGCCAGGCACAGAGTCCAGGATCCAGCGGATCTTCGGACCGGCGAAGTATGTCGCCAACGGCAGGCCGACCCGGTCGCGGTACCGCTCCACCCCGCCGCCCAGCCCGCTGAGCTGGTCGACGACCGCCTGGGTGCGCACGTCCTGCCAGACGATCGCCGGGTGCACCGGTCGGCCGGTGGTCCGGTCCCAGACGATGGTCGTCTCCCGCTGGTTGGTGACCCCGACCGCGGCGATGTCGTGGAGGGTGAGGCTGGCCCGGGCCAGGGCGATCCCGATGACCTCCCGGACGTTGGCCCAGATCTCGTCCGGGTCGTGCTCCACCCAGCCGGGACGTGGCAGCAGCTGCGTCAGCTCTGTGTACCCCGAGGCGACGACCGCACCGTCGTGGTCGAAGACGATGGCGCGGGTGCTCGTCGTGCCCTGGTCGACCGCGAGGACGTACTGCTGCGCCATGGCCCCGATCCTGCCACGGCCGACGGGCGGAGAGACGGCCCGTCGACGTCGCCCGACGCGGCAAGGCTCGGGGAGCCCTGCCGGCTCAGGCGCGGCCGACCGTCCGACCCGGGCCGGCTGCTAGCTGCGCACGACGTTGGCCAGGACCCCGGCGTTGCTGAGCGCCTGCCCGATGGCCTGGTCCAGCTCGGACAACGAGGCGGCCGAGCGGCTGACACCGATCGCACCGCCCGCGACGCCATGACCAGCGGGCCTCGACAACCGCACCACCGACTGACCTTCGGCCTGGAAGAAGAAGAACACCGAGTACCGCAACAGCTGCTTCTTGCCGGCCAGCCCACCGAGCAGCGCCGTCGCCACGGCGGAGCCACGGGACAGCTTCCAGCTCCCGTCGGCCTGCGGTTCGACCTGGTAGCCGAGCCCTTCCGCCGCCTGCCCCAGCAGCGCCTGGGTCGGTTCGGGAGCGCTGCTGACGAAGAAGTCGATCTCCACGTGCCTGCCTTTCGTCGGATTCTGCGGCGGCCGTCCGACCGGCTGTGCCGCGGACGTCCCGCTGGTTCGGCCAATGCTATGGCCGACCCGGCGGACCGACCACGCCCCTCTCAGCTCGCACACAGGTCACCGCGGCCAGAACGCGGGAGGCGACGGCGGCAGGCCCTCGACGGCCTCGGACGAGATGCGGCGCCGATCGCTCCCCGTCAGCCGCGGGCAGCCCCGGCGTGCCGCCGCGGTGGCGGTCAGAGGGTGAGGAGCATCCGGGTGTTGCCCAGGGTGTTGGGCTTGACGCGGGCCAGGTCGAGGAACTCCGCGACACCGTCGTCGTGGGAGCAGCGCAGCTCGTCGTAGACGTCCGGGTCGACGATGGTCCCCTCGATCGGGACGAAACCGTGCCGGGCGAAGAAGTCCACCTCGAAGGTCAGGCAGAACACGCGGGCCAGGCCCAGCGCCCGGGCCCGGTCCAGCAGCGCCGTCAGCAGCCGGTGACCCAGGCCGGTGCCGTGGTGCTCGGGCGCCACCGCCAGGGTGCGCACCTCGGCCAGGTCCGACCACATGACGTGCAGCGCGCCGCAGCCCACGACCTGGCCGGCCTCGTCGACGGCGACGAGGAACTCCTGCACCGCCTCGTAGTACCCGACGATGTGCTTGGCCAGCAGGATGCGCCGGGTCGCGTACGGCTCGACGAGCGCCGCCACGCCCGGGATGTCGCGCGGCAGAGCCGCCCGCACCTGCACCAGGGTCACAGCTCAAGAGGCTACCTCAGGCTCGACCCTCGTCGAGGGGCGAAGTGACGCGCCAGGGGGCCGGTCGGGGCCGTCGGGATGCCCCTGCCGCCCGGACCGCCGGTGGTCTACAGACCGTCGACGACCGCCGCGGAGGCCTGCAGCCAGGCCTCGCGGGTGTCGTCGCGCAGCCGGGCGAAGTCGATCGGACCGCCGGCCACCAGCGCCGCGTCGAACGGCACCTCGACGACCGTACGGGTCAGCGCACCGAAGTGCTGGCGCAGCCGCTCGCGCAGGTCTTTGTCGACCTTGTGGTCCGGGACGGACAGGATCGTCACAGCCGAGCGGACGACGTCGGCCATGCCGGCGGCCCGCAGCGCGTCGACGGCCCAGGCGGCGGCCTGCGCCGCGTCCTCCCGGACGGTCGTGACGATGACCAGCCGGTCAGCCACCTCGACGGCGGCCCGCCAGTTCGACGACCGGATGTTGTTGCCGGTGTCCACGACGATGGTCCGGTAGAACCGCGTCAGCACGGTGTGCAGCGCGTTGAACGACCGGGCGTCGACGAACGCCCCGGACGCGGCGTCCTCGTCGGAGGCCAGCACGTCGAACTGCTCGGCGGCCTGGGTGCGCACGTACCGGTCCAGGTCGCCGACCCGGACCTCGCCGGCGGCGAGCAGCTGGGGCAGGGCGCTGAGCAGGTCCAGCGCGGTCCCGCCGGACGCCTTGGTGGCCGAGCGCCAGCCCAGGGTGCCGTGGGTCTCGTTGTTGTCCCAGGCCAGCGAGTACCCGCCGCGCTGCTGGCCGAGCGTGGCGGCGAGCATCAGTGTCGCGGTGGTCTTGTGCGCCCCGCCCTTGGGGTTGACCACGACGATGGTGCGCGGCCCGTCCAGGGGTCGGCGCACCGCGTCGGTGGCGGCCAGGTGCCGACGCTCGGCCTCGCCGGGCCGGGGTGCGACCGCACCGAAGGTCAGCCGACGGACCCAGGCCCGCGGCCCCTGGGTGGCCACCGCCTGCTGGCGGCGGCGACGGGGTGCGAGCAGCTCGCCGAGACTGGTCTGCTCAGACTCCTCCTCTGACAGCTCGGCCGACCCGGCGGGTTCCGCCAGGGGCTCGGCCGCGGCCTGGTACCCAGGCTCGTCGTACTCCGGTTCGTACCGGGCCTCGTCGTACTCCGGTGCTGTGTACTCCGGCGCGTGGTAGTCCGGCGCGTAGGCAGGCTCGTCCGCAGCGTAGGCGGGCTCGTCCGGCGCGTAGGCGGGCTGGTCGGGGGCGTAGGCGGGTTCTGACGTGCGGTCGACCGCGGGCAGGTACTCCGGCTCGTAGTCGGCCACCACCGTCTCTTCCAGCGGGCGCATGACGCTCAGCGGCGGGGCCACGACCTGCGCCCCGGAGAACGGCTGCCCGACCGGCGGGGTGCCGGGATGGGCGGTGGCCGGCGGGGCGGCGACCGGTGGGGTGGCGACCGGCGGCGGCACCGACGCGCGCACCGGCAGCGGGCTGGCCGGCTTGGCGGCGACCGGCAGCGGTTCGGGCGCCGCGTCGTCGTCGATCGCCTCGACCTTCGGTACCGGTGCCGAGGTCGTCTCCGGTGGCGGTGCTTCGTCTACCCGACCGTCGGGGTGCACCAGCAGCATCCACATCCCGTCGGGGTCGCGGACCTCGGCCGGCAGCGGGTGGCCGGCCTTGTCGGCCAGAGCGGCGATCCGGCCGGTGATCTGGGCACCGACGTCGGACATGTCGGTGCCGAGCACGTCGTCGCGCAGGCCGTCGATGGTGACGTACCCGGTGCCGTCGGCGCGGACCTCGGCGACGATGTGCGGCGCCGCGGCCGGCACGGGCCCTGGCGGTCCCGCAGGCGTCGGGCCTGCTGCGCCCTGCACAGGGGCACCCTGGGTGTCGCTCTCAGTCATCGTCAGTCCTTCGCTCGGCGGCCCGGCCCGGAAGACCGCGGACGGAAACCATAGATCGATTGCACCACGTCACGGAACCTGACGGTGGTGTTTTCCCCTTACCTGAGACTCGCGCGCTCATCCCCACCAGTCGTCCTCGGTCTCGACCTCGACCCAGACGACGTGCCCCGTGGCCGGGTCGTCCAGCACTCCCCACGACCCGGCGAGCGCGTCCAGGATCGCCAGCGCGGGGGCGCTCGGGTCGGAAGAATCCTCCGCGTCGTCGACCACCTCGACCCGCACGACCTGCCCGTCGAAGCAGGCCCGGACGGTGATGTGCTCCGGGGAACGCAGCAGCGCCTGGCCGACGAGCTCGGCCGTCAGGAGCTCGACCACCTGGTTGGCCGAACCGCCGACCCCGGCGTCGCCGAGGGTGGACATCACCCAGTGGCGGGCGGTGCGGGTGGCGGGCAGCTGCGGGTCGACCTGGAGGCAGGCGTCGACCAGTGCAGGGCGACGCTGTCGCCGTGCACTGCTCAGGTCGGGGACCTCTGGCACGGTCTAAGACTGCCCGAGATTGCGTCTTCGCGCCGGGTGTTCGGAACCAGAAGTACGGGCATGAACCCGCTCGGGTGATGTTCTCGGCGTCAGCCGAACCACTCGACCAGCTGTCGGGTCAAGACTTCCTCAAAGGAATGGTCGTCATGCTTATGGGCGATCCACGCTGTGAACCGCCCGTCGACCAGCGCGTCCAGCTCGGCCCGGCAGGCGTCCGGTTCGCGCACCGCCCGCAGCAGCAGCGCCTCGGCCTCCTCGGCGGTGTGCCAGAAGAACGGGTAGCCCTCCGGCACCAGGGCCCGCGCCCAGCCCGCGTCGGGCAGGATCCCGACGACGCCCGCCGCCAGCGCCTCGACGTACACCAGCCCGTACGACTCCTCCGTCGCCGTGGCCAGGAACGCGGTGGTGGATGCCAGCGCCTCCCAGTACGAGCCGCGGGTGGCGGTCAGCGGCCCCACCCAGATCCAGTCCTTGCCGGAGACCTTCATGGCCAGCTCGGAGACCAGGTGCGACTCGTGCAGCCGCATCTCCACCCGGATCGGCACCTGCTTGCGCACCCGCTCGACGACGTCGAGGAACACCTTGGGCTGCTTGCGCTCCGACAGGTAGATCGCCGGGTACAGCACCACCGGCAGCTCGGTGGCGCGCCGGGGCTGCACGTGGTCGACCCGGAACCCCAGGTTGACCCACGCCCCGCGGGCCTTGGCCGCGACCCCCGGGGCGGTCCAGCGGTGGACCACCTCCCGCACCTCCGACGCGGTGCGCTCGGAGTTGGCGAAGGTCGGGAACAGCGCGAAGCTCAGCGCCGCGGTCAGCTGCGGCACCCGGTCGGCGTACTGCGCGGTCGGGCCCCACTGGAAGTTCATCACCGCGGGGTGCTCGCCGTTCTCGCGCAGGGTGCGCCACACCTGCATCGAGTCGAGCACGTCGAGGTTGACCACGACGGCACCGGCCGGTTCGACGAACTCCAGCGGCACCTGGTCGAACCCGTCGCAGCGGCGGGTCCCCGGGCCGACGAGCACCGGGTCCGGGCCTGCCTGCCCGCCCAGGCGCAGCAGGCGCCGCACCAGGGTCGCCCCGGCGTCGTGCCCGCCGACCCGGCCGTCAGGGTCGACGACGACCTGGTCCCACTTGATGGCCAGCCGCTTCATCGCTGCTCCTGGGCTCTCGTGCCGAACGCGTCTGTGACGGCCTGGTCGACCGGTGGGTCCTGCCCGGGGCGCGGCTGCGGCACGGCGGCGTCCTGCCCGGCTGCCGCTGCTGGTGCTGCCTCGTCGTGGACGGTGCCCGCCGGTTCGGGCGGCTCGGCCGGCAGGCCCCCAGCATCGCCGACACCGCCGCGGATCCGCATCCCGTAGAACGACCGGTGGACGAAGAACGCCGAGACGACGAAGAACACCGCGGCCAGCACGTGCACCAGGGCACCCCGGCCCTGGTCGGTGAGGCTGACCGCCAGCTCGACGGCCAGCAGGCCGAACAGGGTGGTGAACTTGATGACCGGGTTGAGGGCCACCGACGAGGTGTCCTTGTACGGGTCGCCGACGGTGTCGCCGACGATCGTCGCGTCGTGCAGGGCCGTGCCCTTGGCGTGCAGGTCGACCTCGACGATCTTCTTGGCGTTGTCCCAGGCACCCCCGGCGTTGGCCATGAAGATCGCCTGGTACAGCCCGAACACCGCGATGGACACCAGGTAGCCGATGAAGAAGTACGGTTCGACGAACGCGAACGACAGGGTGGCGAAGAACACGGCCAGGAACATCGTCAGCATGCCCTGCTGGGCGTACTGGGTGCAGATGTCCACCACCCGCCGGGAGTCGGCCTCGGAGGCCCGGGTCACCCCGTCGAGCTTGATGTTCTCCTTGATGAACTCCACCGCCCGGTACGACCCGGTGGTCACCGCCTGGATCGAGGCGCCGGTGAACCAGTAGATCACCGCGCCGCCGGAGATCAGCCCCAGCAGGAACGGCGGGTGCAGCAGCGACAGGTTGCCCAGGTTCTGCGTCATCCCCTCGGTCAGGGCCATGACGATGGAGAAGATCATGGTCGTCGCCCCGACCACGGCGGTGCCGATGAGCACGGGCTTGGCGGTGGCCTTGAAGGTGTTACCCGCGCCGTCGTTCTCCTCGAGCATGAGCTTGGCCTTGTCCCAGGCCGGTTCGACGCCGAAGTCCCGGCGCAGCTCGTCGCTGCTGCCTGCTGTTTCCTCGATGAGCGACAGCTCGTAGACCGACTGGGCGTTGTCGGTGACGGGCCCGTAGGAGTCGACCGCGATGGTCACCGGCCCCATACCGAGGAACCCGAAGGCGACCAGCCCGAAGGCGAACACGGCCGGGGCGGTCATCAACGCGTCCAGCCCCTGCTCGCTGATGAGGTAGGCCCCGCCCATGAGCGCGACGATGGCCGCGCCCAGCCAGTAGCCGGAGAAGTTGCCCGCGACCAGCCCGGACAGGATGTTCAGGGACGGCCCGCCCTCCCGGGAGGACTTGACGACCTCACGCACGTGCTTGGACGAGGTGGAGGTGAACACCTTGACCAGCTCGGGGATCAGCGCCCCGGCCAGGGTGCCGCACGACACGATGGTCGCCAGCTTCCACCAGGCGCCGTCGGCGGTCCCCGGCAGGTCGGCCAGGGCCGCGTACGACGTCAGGTAGGTCAGCGCGATCGACGTCACCGACGTCACCCAGACCAGCTGGGTCAGCGGCTGCTCGAAGTTCATCTGGGTGGCGTTCCGGTACCGCTGGGCCACCACCGCGTCGTTGACCAGGTACGACGCGGCCGACGCGACGAGCATGACGGCCCGCACCGCGAAGATCCACACCAGCAGGGTCGCCTGGACCACCGGGTCGTGGACCCCCAGCAGGATGAAGGTGACCAGGGCGACGCCGGTCACCCCGTACGTCTCGAACCCGTCGGCGGACGGGCCCACGGAGTCGCCGGCGTTGTCGCCGGTGCAGTCGGCGATGACCCCGGGGTTGCGCGCGTCGTCCTCCTTGATCTTGAAGACGATCTTCATGAGGTCGGACCCGATGTCGGCGATCTTGGTGAAGATCCCGCCGGCGATGCGCAGGGCCGAGGCGCCGAGGGACTCGCCGATGGCGAACCCGATGAAGCAGGCCCCCGCCAGGTCGGCGGGCAGCCACAGCAAGATGACCAGCATCATCGCCAGCTCGGTGGAGATCAGCACCATGCCGATGCTCATGCCCGAGCGCATGGGGATGCGGTGCAGCGGCAGCGGTCTGCCCGCCAGCGCCGCGTGCGCGGTGCGCGAGTTGGCGAAGGTGTTGACGCGGATGCCGAACCAGGCCACGCCGTACGACCCGGCCATCCCCAGCAGCGAGAACGCGATGATGATCGCCACCCGCCCCCAGGCGAACCCGACCAGCACCCGGTAGTACACGACGATGACGGCCGCGATGAACACCCACAGGGTCAGCAGGAACCGTCCCTGCCGCAGCAGGTACGCCTGGCAGGTCGAGTAGATCAGCTCGGAGACCTCCCGCATCGACCGGTGCACGGGCAGGCGTCTCAGGCTGACGAACACCACCACCCCGAAGCCCAGCCCCGCCAGGGAGACCAGCAGGCCGAGGGTCAGCACCAGCCGTCCGGACACCCCCCCGGCCAGCGACACCGCGGACAGGTCGGGCAGCACCAGCGCCGCCTCCCCGCCGCCGTGGGCCGAGTCCTGCCCGGATGCCTGGCCGGCGCACCCGGTGAGCAGCGTCACGACCGCCACGGCCAGCACCGCCAGCCGTCGTCGGGCAGGTCCGCCCGGCCGGGGTGGTCGGGTGCGGTCGTCACCGCCGTCGGTGCGTCCGGTCGGTCCACGTCCGGTCCAGGACGGGCGGGCAGTCAGGTCCTCGTGCACAGGTCCCCCAGGGAGCCACAGGGTCGTCACCTGCACCGATCGGCAACGACCCGGCCCTTCGTAGCGGTCCTAACCCCCAGACCGCCACCGATCCCGCAACCTGCCCAGAACGGACAAGGACCCCTCGTGCACCCGCCAGAGCCCACCTACCCTTGCTGCCTTCCGGCCCTGGGGGGGTTCGGTGGGGTGACGCCGCACGAGGGGTCTGCTCTCAGCCTACCGCCCGAGCCGGACCGGGAGAAACGCGAACCCGGGCGCACGAAGCACCACAATCCCCACCAAGACGACCCGGGTCTGCCACGATGGCACGCGTGAGCAGACGTGGAACGGCCGCCTCGACCGAGGCCGCCGCGGGCCTGGCCGCCCTGGGGCGCGGCTTCTCCCTGTGGCGGCGCAGCCCCCGGTTGATGCTGCTCGGCGCCGCCCCGGCGCTGATCGTCGGTGTGGTCTTCTTCGCGGCGTTCGTCGCCCTGCTGGCGTCGCTGCCGACCCTGGTCGACCGGGCCACCCCGTTCGCCGACGACTGGCAGGCCGGCCTGCGCACCGCCACGCAGGTCGGTCTCGGCGCGGGTGTCGTCCTGCTCGTGGGCTGGGCGCTGGTCGCCTGCTACGCCGCGACCACCCTGCTGATCGGCGACCCGTTCTTCGAGAAGATCGCCGACCACGTCGAGCACGAGCTCGGCAACCCGCCGCAGGAGCGCGGCGAAGGCCTGTGGGCCGGTCTCGCCCGCCAGACCGGCGAGAGCCTGCGGCTGGCCGGCCTCGGCCTGCTGCTGGCCGTCGGGCTGTTCCTCATCGGCCTGCTCCCGGCGGTCGGCACCCTCACCGCCCTGGTCGTCGGGTCGATCCTCGGCGGACGCCTGCTGGTCACCGAGCTCACCGGCCGGGCCCTGGACGTGCGCGGCTTCGACCTCGCCGACCGCCGCCGCCTGCTCGCCGCCCGCCGGGCCCGCACCACCACCTTCGGCGCCGCCGCCTACCTGCTGTTCATCGTCCCGATCGTCTCGGTCGTCGCGATGCCGTCGGTCGTCGCCGGGGCCACGATCCTCGCCCGCGACCTGCTCCCCGACCCGACCCTGGCCCCGACGGACTCGACTCCACGCTAGGTTCGGGTACCATCGTCCCGCCTGGAGGATTCGCCTAGTGGCCTATGGCGCACGCTTGGAAAGCGTGTTGGGGTAACACCCTCGGGGGTTCGAATCCCCCATCCTCCGCTCACATTGGGACACCTGCGCTCGGCGAGGCTGAGCCGAGGTCACTCACCCATCCCTCGACTCGTCGGAGGGTTGATCCCACGGCCCGTCCAGTTGCATACTGGAGTGCAACGAAGGAGGTCGGTCATGGCACGCACAGCGCGGACCGTGGGGTTCTCGGTCGATCCCGAGCTGGTGGCGGAGATCCAGGAGGTGTCCGACTACTTCGCCGGTGGCAACCGTTCGGCCTTCCTGCGTCTGGCGGTGAAGAACTACCGCAGTCGGATGCGCCACGAGCAGATGCAGACGTTCCGCAAAGAGGCTCGCCGTCAGACCGGACGGGTGCTGAGCGAGGACGAGGTACGTGCGCTCGTCGCCAACACCGTCGCCCATGGCTGAGCCGGTCCGGGTCGTCTTCGACATCCACCTCTACATCAACAACGTCGTCGGGGCTGACGCCCAGTGGCCGGTCGTGGCCGAGGTCCCACCAGGCAGCGGGAACGCTTCGGCCGACTCGATCGCCATTGTCTTCGACAACCCTGGCGCCTACACGCTCTACGCCTCTCCTCACATCGTCCGCAACACCGTGCGAGTCCTGCAGGCTTGCGGGCTGGACGATGTCCTGGTCACCGGCTACCTCGCTGCGCTCGAAGAGGTCATCACCGACAGCGGGGGCGACGTGCGCGACCCCGGCCCGGTCCGCGACCTCGGCTCACCCGACCACGAGGACAACCACATCCTGGCCCTGGCCCTTGCTGTCGACGCCGACCTGATCGTCTCTGACGACGCGGACCTTACGACGCTCAGCCCGTGGCGCGGCCGACCGATCATCCGCCCCCACCAGTTCGTCCGGCGGTTCGTCAGCGCTCGGCACGGTTGATCCCCCAGCCCGAGCCTGATCCGTCGGAACCGGGTCCTGGCGTGCGACGTCCCACGCTGTGCTGACCTCACCAGTTCGCGGCCCTCCGCACCACTTCGGCCAGCCGTTCCCAGTCGATGCCGTCACTGGTCGCCAAGTTCGGACGTTGGCGCATGAGGGCCGCTCACTCTGGGTGCCCGGTCGGATCGCGCCTCGACCGCCCATCACGCTGTCGAGCCCCTGGCCTCGCACGCCCACATGGGCCATGTCTGTCCCGGCCAGCTACTTCGTGGTCACCAACCTGGCCGAGGCGTGCTGCTTCGCCACCTTCTTGTCGAACGTGAGCAGCGGCTCGTTCCCCGTGGCACGCGCCTCTTCGGCGAGGTAGCAGTCCGTGTAGGACATCGCAGGGTGGGCCTCGAACTGGGTCAGCACCATGTCGAGAAGTCTCTTGTCGGCCTCGATGCACGGGTCTGTGACGAGGGCGCGGACGATCTCGGCCACCTGGGGGCGCGACAGGGCGTAGTGATGGGTGAGAGCGTGGACGATCTCAGTGATGGCCGCGTCCGCGACGCGGTAGCGCGCTCCTGGGTGCGTCACAAGGTCCCTGACCGCTTCGTACTGCTCGGGGACGTCACGCAGCACAAGCCTCAGCAACAGGTTGGTGTCCAGCGTGGCGGGCATCTCACAGCCTCGGCTCACGGGTCTCGTAGAACCCGTGGACGTCCTCCAACGGCGGAGTACCCGGCTTGATCCACGAGGCGAAGCGAGCAGACAGCTCGTCCCAGGACTCCCGACGTCTGATGACAGCCTCGTGGTCATCAGCACCGGCATCGAAGACGACGGTGTCGCCCGGGTGCAGACCCAGCCTGCGCCGCAGCTCAGCCGGGATGACGACCTGCCCCTTGCTGGAAATGGTAGCCGTCAGCATCTCCCCACCTACCTTCGACATCACGGTTTACCTCAAGTGTAGCATCCTACTAATGACTCAATGGCCGCCGGGCCGACTCAGGGTTGCTGCGCGGCCAGCCGCCGCACCACCTCCGCCAGGCGCTCCCAGTCGATGTCGTCACAGGTCGTCAAGTTCGGACGTTGCGCATGAGGGCCGCCAACACCGCCCCTGACCAGCGAAAACGCAGGTGAGGGGCTGTTTCCGACTGTCGACGTCGACAGCCCGTCGTTTGGCGCAGGTTGGGGCACTAGTCCGCACGAGACTTGCCCCCATGTGCCCCATCGCAAGCCGCTCGACCAGGGATGGTGCAACTGCAACCCTGGCGAAGTCGACAGGCAGGAGCGGATCCCGTCGCATTCATCGCAGTCGTACGCTCCACCCGCTCCACCCGCGTCGTAATACTGCATTCATTCTCAGCGACAACGCTCGGTACGTCTCACGCCTGCTGGGCGTTCGTCGTCATTCAGACAGACCGGTAGATACTCGACCTTGTACTGCGTGCGGGGGACTTTTCTCGGGCACGGCGTCACCATGGGACGTACAGTGCACGTGCGGGGCTTATCTGACCATGGACCACGGGGGGAGCATGCGCCGACGGCTGGGGCGGGCGATTGCCGTGCTCACCATTGCGGCACTGCCGCTGACGGGTGGATCCGCCGCCCGCGCGGACGAGGTCACGCCTGCGCCTGATGCTGCCCCCGCAGCCGTGGCGCCCTCGGCCGCCGATCCGACGCCTGAGCCCACGGAGTCGACCGACCCGCCCCAGGCGACGCCCGAACCGTCCCTGTCGCCCACGCCGACGCCCGACCCGACACCCACGCCGACGCCGACGTCGACCCCTGAACCGTCCGTCTCGCCCACGCCGGAGGCCAGCTCCGCCCCACCCACCGCTGGTCTCGGCGAGCCCCCGCCCGCGCTCACCGCGGCACCCCTGCTCGCCACGACGATCGTGAACCCGGCGGCCGACAACGTGGCGGTCGCCTGGGTCGACAACGATCCGGGCTCGGCCGAGCCGGCGACCCTGCCGTACACCCTCCAGCAGGCGCTCAGCACCGCAGCCGCGACCGGCGGCATCGTCCACGTCGTGGACGGCGAGCTCGGCTACACCAAGCTGCTCACAGTGCCGCGCTCGGTGACGGTGCTGTCGGCCGGGACCACCCGCATCAACGCCCTGTGGTCGATCGCGGCCGACGGTGTCACGTTCACCCAGGGCCCGACCGTCTCCCTGTCCGGCACCGCCGCGAACAGCAGGTCGGTCATGACCGTCCCGGTCGGCCGCTCCGGCGTCACCCTCAACGGCATCACCATCGTCTCCCGTGCCGGGTTCACGGGGACGACCGGGATCCTCGCCAACTCCACGACCGGCCTGACCGTGAACAGCTATTCCTTCGACGGCGGCGCCGGGCACGTCGGCAACTACGGGATCAGCGCCCGCGCCGCCTCCGGCATGGTGGTGGCCGGTGCCACCATCACCAATGTCGGCGTCGGCTATTTCGTCCACGGCAGCGAATCCCCGGCCGTGGGCGTGAAGATGTCCAACGTCACGATCGGCGCCGCGACGTACGGTGTCCAGGTGGGCGGGTCGGTCTCGCCGGAGTTCCGGAACGTCACCATCACGACCCCCGCCGCGGTCGCGAACGCCGCCGCGATCGACCTGGCCACCTCGACCGGCGCCGTCATCGACGGCGCCACACTCTCCGGCTTCGCCTACGGCGTCAAGTCCGTCGCGACCTCCGGCGCGGGCGCGCAGATCTCGCACGCCCAGATCACCGCCACCAACATCGGCGTCTCGCTCGGCACGACGACCAACCCGAGCATCGTCAGCACCACCATCACCGGCGGCACCCCCAACCTGAACACCAGCTTCGGCATCGAGTCGACCGTCACCGGCCTGACGCTCACCGACGTCACGATCGACGGGTTCCCCACCGGGATGCGGACCCGTGCCACCAGCGGCATCGGCACCACAGCGACCAACCTGACCATCAAGGGCGCGACCTTCAACGGCCTCTCGCTCGGCACCACGGACGGCAACACCCTCACCAACGTGCAGGTCCTCGCGAACGGCGCCACCCCCGCCGCGACCTCCACGGTGGCCATCCAGCTCGGCGGGTCGCAGCACATCACCATCACCGGCGCGGTCGTCGACGGGTACCCGGTCGGCATCGGGACCGGTGGCGTGGTCAACGCCGGCCCCGTCAAGCAGGACCTCGTGGTGACCGGCTCGACCTTCACCAACGTCACCGGCGGGATCTCGTCGAGCAACTTCAACCGCGTCACCGTCCGCGACGTCACCGTCACCACCAACGCACCCAAGGGATCGGGGGTGTACAACCGCGAGAACGCGAACGTCCTCATCGAGAACCTCACCGTCAACGGCACGCACAACCTGGCCGACCCGCGCCAGGGAACCTACGGGGTCCGCACCTACTTCACCCGGGGCGTCACCGTCCGCGACTCGACGTTCAACGGCGGCGGCGCCGGGCTGTACTGGGACATGACGGAGGCCGTCTTCACGACCAACATCGAGGTCACCGGGCAGGACTGGTACGGCGTCTACGCGGAGGTCGTCCTCGACTGGACGATGGAAGACTCCAGCTTCCACGACAACGCTGCCATCGGGAACCTGACCATCAACCCGACCCCGTGGGAGGTCGACCCGCGCAACCGCCGCGAGTCGTCGTCGGATGTGCACTGGACCCGCAACACCTTCACCAACCACCCGGCCGGCCTGTACCTGCCACTCGGGTTCGGCGGGCTCGAGCTCGACCACAACACCGTGAGCGGGGTGCCCGCCCGGTTCGTGGTCGGCGTGTTCCCGGCCCACAACATCGACATCCACGACAACGACATCGCCTTCACCCCGGCCGACGACGACTCGGCCGCGATCCTCGTCGGGTCGGACGTCTACTCGAACCTCGACACGGACGACTACACGTCGTCCGGCATCCAGGTGACCGGCAACACCTTCTCCGGGCCGGGCACGTTCGTGCGCGTCGGGTCGGTCGGGGGCGTCCAGACCGCCCTGTCCGGCGAGACGCCCGTCATGGTGACCGGGAACGTCTTCCCGACCGACTCGGTGGCGATCGACGTCCGCGCCAACTCCGGCCGGGCCGACACCGGGATCACCGTCGACGCCCGCGACTACGACCGGCCCAACGACTGGGGTTCGGTCTGCCGGCCGCGCGTGCCCGCCACCGGCTACGACGGCGGCGGCGCCTTCATCCTCGAGGACGAGACCGACAAGGTCCTGTACCCGGTGCAGTGCATCGAGCTGACGCTCACCGAGTCGGCGGTGACGCCCGTCGACAGCGACGCGCCCTCCGGGACCGTCTTCGAGGGCGACCTGGTGACCTGGACCCTCACACCCCGGAACATCGGCCTGATCCCGGCGCCGGCCGGCTGGACCGTCACACAGCTGCTGCCCGACCAGCTCGAGCTCGTCGAGATGACCGGCGACGGCTACACCTTCGACGGGCTGGTCGCCACCGCCGACGACGACCTCCCGGTGGGCGAGGACGGCCCCGTCATCACTGTCGTCGCCCGCGTCAGGTCGATGACCTGGCAGCCGGACCAGATCACCCAGGACGTCCACAACGTCGCCTACATCGCCCCGCTCGCAGCCGACCTCGCGACCGACCTCGACGGCGACGGGTTCCCCGACGTGCGGATCGAGAACGTCAGCCCGCTGGTGGTGCCGGCCGTCACCGACGACACCGACCAGACCGCGACCAACAACGACACCCAGGGCGTCATCCCGGTGATCCGCACCATCCAGCCGGACCCCGAACCCGACCCCGACCCGACACCCACCCCGACACCCAGCCCGACACCTGCCCCGGCTCCGACGCCCGACGGGACCACGTCCGACGGCACGACGCCAGGTGGCGACCAGGCGGCGAGGGGAGGCAGCAGCAGCAGCCTCCTGGCGCGCGCCGGGAGCAACCTCCTGGCCTTCACGGGGGACAACATCGTGGCGCTGCTCGCGGCAGCGGGGGTCACGCTTCTCTCCGGCGGCGCGCTCCTGGCAGTACGACGGAGGCACGCCTCGCACGGGGAGCAGTAGCCCACCCGCCTCGCCGGAGCGCCTCGTCCGCCACGCCCGCGCGCCAGCACGGCCCCCTTCCCGACTCTGGTGCCGCCGGCCACGCGGGCCGGTTCGATACTTCTGTCGTGGGGGGGGGGGGGGGGGGGGCCGACCCCCCCCCGCAGGGGAGGGACCCCCGGCCCCCCCCCCCCCCCCCCCCCGCGCCCGGAGCCGC
>JAVBSR010000021.1:0-3324 GCA_031556715.1 Cellulomonas sp. | reverse complement strand
GACGGCGTCAACGACGCCCCCGCGCTGGCCCGGGCCGACATCGGCGTCGCCATGGGGATCACCGGCACCGAGGTGACGAAGGACGCGGCGGAGATGATCCTCACGGACGACAACTTCGCCACCATCGTCGCCGCCGTCGAGAAGGGCCGTGGGCTGTACGACAACCTCATGAAGTACATCCGGTTCCAGATGGTCGTGCTGACCGGGTTCATCCTCACGTTCGTCGGGGCGGGCATCTTCACCGTCGCCGACGGGACGCCGCTCGCGCCGCTGCAGATCCTGTGGGTCAACTTCGCGGTCGACGTGCTCCTCGCGATCGGGCTCGGGTTCGACGCGGCGACCCCCGGGCTCATGGCGCGCCGGCCCCGTCCGCCGGACGAGCGCGTGATCGGGCGCAGCCTCGGCTCCCGCCTGGCGGTCAGCGGGCTGCTCGTCGCGGTGGGAACCCTCGTCGCGGTGGCCTGGACCGAGGGCGACGACGGGCTCGCAGCGGCCATGACCGTCGGGATGACGGCGACGTCGCTGCTGCACGTCGTCGCGGCGCTGGAGTGGCGCTCCCGGACGGAGAGCATCTTCTCGGAGTCCACGCTGGCCAACGGCCGGTTCGTCGTCCTGCTGCTGTCCGCGCTGGGGCTGGCCTTCCTCGTCACCACGCTCGGCGGCCTGCAGCGGATCTTCGGGACGGTGGACCTCAGCGGCGGCCAGTGGGGCGTGTGCGCGCTGGCCGCGGTCGCCTACCTCGTCGTGACGGAGGTCGGGAAGCTGTTCCTGCGCAAGTCTCAGGCCCGGCACGAGCGGGACGGGCACCGAGCGTCGGGCAGGTCGCACCGGCGCGAGGCGATCACGGCGTGATGCGCTCGGCGGCCACCAGCCTGTCGCGGGCCGGGCCCGGGGCGGCGGCCTCGTGGTCGGTGGTGACGAGGACCAGGGAGCCGCCGTCGGCCACGACGTCGAGCCCCAGCAGGTCGGTCAGGCTGACCGGGGTCGCGGGGTCGGCGGTGCGCAGGAGGCGCCGCGGGCTGCCGCTGGGACGGTCGGCCAGGGCCTGGTAGCCGAGCGTGGTCGTCGCGTCGGCCAGCGCCGGGTCGTCGGTCGCGGGCCGGACCACCGGGCCGAGGGCGTCGGCGTAGGCCAGCAGCGTCGCCGCCGAGTCGACCGCGCCGTCCAGCGGGCCGTCGAAGGCGCGGGCCAGCGGCGGCAGGGCGACGGCGATGCGGGTGCCGCGGTGGTCGGCGGGGCGGGTGGTCACCAGGACGTCGACGGCGGCGGTGGGGTCGGTCACCACGCAGGCGCCGGCCCACCAGACGCCCGCCGCCCAGCACACGGTGCGCCAGTGCAGCGGCAGGTCCAGCCCGACCCGGGTGCCAGGGCCCGCGTCGACCTCCTCCAGGAGCAGGTTGGCCGTCTTGTTCGCCCAGTTCTCCAGCACCGTCCCGGACAGCTCGACTCGTTGGCCGGCAGCGTCGTACCAGGTCAGCCTGGGTTTTCCAGGGTCGGTACGGAGGGCTCGGGCAAGGCGCTGGTTCCACAGTGGCACGCCTCTACCGTAGGCCACCGACCTTTCAGAGTGTCGGGGCGCGGCGGGTGCCGTAGCGTGCGGGGCGGCACGACAGCCCCCGGGGGGATCGGGTGTCGGCTGAGATTTCGGACGAATAGCACACCTGGACTTGACGTCGAGGAACGACACGCGTGTAATTCCATATTGAGACGACGACGCAGACGACAGACGGCCAGCACGACAGCACGGCGGAGGTAGACCATGTGGGACCTGCTCGACGAGGGTGACGAGTTCCCCACCGATGCCCGGACGCCGTCGCCCCCGCCGCTGGCCGAGGTGCTGTCCCTGTTCGTGCCCGAGAGCACCGGCCCGATGAGCTGGCAGGAGCGCGCACTGTGCGCCCAGACCGACCCCGAGGCGTTCTTCCCGGAGAAGGGCGGTTCGACCAGGGAGGCCAAGCGGGTCTGCACCGGCTGCGAGGTCCGGGCCGAGTGCCTGGAGTACGCCCTGGACAACGACGAACGGTTCGGGATCTGGGGCGGGCTGTCCGAGCGGGAGCGGCGCAAGCTGCGACGCCGGGTCGTCTGACGCCCGCTGCGGTTGACACGCGCTGCGTCGCAGGTGCGCCACAGCGTGACGGGCTCTCGGTAGTCTGTGCGGGTCTGGTGCGCATGTCGTCGGGAGTGAGATGACCGTCCCCGGTCTCGCCGAGCCGGACCTGGCAGTCGCCGGTCCGGGCGTCGCTGACGTGACGGCTGTGCTGGTCACCGCCGGGGCGACGCCGTACCTGACCGACGCCCTGGCCGCGCTGGCGGCGCAGACCCGCCCGCCCGCCCTCGTGCTGCTGGTCGACGTCGGCGGTCCGCCGGGTGCCGCGCTGGCGCTGGACGCCACGTTCGCGGGTGTCAGCGGGGTGCGCACCGCCCGCACCCAGGTCGCCGAGGCCGCCTTCGGCGCGGCCGTCGACGCCGGGCTGGCCAAGCTGGCCAGGTCGTCGCGGGCTTCCGGGCCGTCGGTCGGGTCCCAGACCGGCTGGCTGTGGCTCCTGCACGACGACTGTGCCCCGGCGCCGACCGCGCTGGCCGAGCTGGTCGACGCGGCCGGCCAGGCCACCTCGGTCGCGGTGGTCGGGCCCAAGCAGCGCACCTGGACCGACCCGGAGCGCCTGGTCGAGGTAGGACTGACCACGACCCGTTCGGGCCGGCGCGTGGGGGCGGCCGTGCCGGGGGAGCTCGACCAGGGACAGCACGACGGTCGCACCGACGTGCTCGGCGTGGGCACCGCAGGGGTGCTGGTGCGCCGAGAGGTCTGGCACCAGGTCGGAGGGACCGACCCGGCCCTGGGGCCGTTCGGCGACGGGCTGGACCTGTCCCGGCGGGCCCGGCTGGCCGGGCACCGGGTGGTCGTCGCACCGCAGGCCGTCGTCCGGCACGCTCAGGCGTCGTACCTGGGCCTGCGGGGCGCCGAGGCCACGACCCGCCCGCTGGGCGCCGGTCCCGCAGGTGACCCGCACCGGTCGTTGGCGGCCCGCCGCCGGGCCGCAGGGCACGCCCGGCTGGTCGCGGCAGCCTGGTGGGCCGTGCCGTTCGTGGCCCTGGCCGTGCTGCTGGCGGCGCCGCTGCGGGCCGTCGGCCGGTTCGCCGCGGGGGAGTCGGCCCTGGCCGGGCCCGAGATGGTCGGCGGTTGGCAGGCGCTGACCAGGCCCCGGGCCGTGTGGCGAGCCCGGCGGAGGCTGGCCCGGACCTCGGTGCTGCCCCGGCGGGCGCTGCGGCCGTTGCAGGCGACCTGGCGGCAGGTCTGGGCGGCAGCCTCCGAACGTCGGGCGA
>JAVBSR010000082.1:0-4293 GCA_031556715.1 Cellulomonas sp. | reverse complement strand
GACAGGAGCAGGTACCGCGCCGGACGTCGGTGGGTCTCAGCCCTTGGCGGCGGTGAGGTTGGCCCTCAGCGTGGCCAGCTGGTCACGCAGCTCGGGGCGCACCTTGTCGCCGAACTGGGCGAAGTACTCCTCGGTCAGGTCGGCCTCGGCGAGCCAGGCGTCCGGGTCGACCCGGAACAGCTCGTCGAGCGCACCGTCGGCCAGCTCCAGCCCGTCGAGGTCGAGCTCGCCGGCGGCCGGCACGACGCCGAGGGCGTTCTGGACGCCGGGGGCGTTGCCCTCGATGTGGTCCAGCGCCCAGGCGATGACCCGGGAGTTGTCGCCGAAGCCCGGCCACAGGAACTTGCCGTCAGCGCTCTTGCGGAACCAGTTGACCGCGAAGACGCTGGGCAGCTTCACGCCCTGGGCGGCCAGCTTCTTGCCCAGGTTCAGCCAGTGGCCCCAGTAGTCGGCCATGTCGTAGCCGCAGAACGGCAGCATCGCGAACGGGTCGCGACGCAGCGAACCGACGGCACCCTCGGCCGCGGCGGTCTGCTCGGACGCCACGGTGGCGCCGATGAACACGCCGTGCTCCCAGTCGCGCGCGGCCATGACCAGCGGGACGTTGGTGGCGCGGCGGCCGCCGAACAGGATGGCGTCGATCGGCACACCCTCGGGCTTCTCCCAGTCGGGGGAGATGATCGGGCACTGGTCGGCGCGGACCGTGAACCGGCTGTTCGGGTGGGCGGCCGGGGTGCCCGTGGCGGGCGTCCAGTCCTTGCCGAGCCAGTCGATCAGGTGGGCCGGGGCCTCGTCGGTCAGGCCCTCCCACCAGATGTCACCGTCGTCGGTGAGCGCCACGTTGGTGAAGATCACGTCGTGGGTCAGCGACTCGATGGCGGTGGGGTTGGTCGACATGCCGGTGCCGGGAGCCACGCCGAAGAACCCGGCCTCCGGGTTGATGGCGTGCAGCCGGCCGTCCTTGCCGGACCGCAACCAGGCGATGTCGTCGCCGATGGTCTCGACCTTCCAGCCGGGGATGGTCGGGCGCAGCATGGCCAGGTTCGTCTTGCCGCAGGCCGAGGGGAAGGCGGCGGTGACGTGGTACTCGTTGCCCGCGGGGGAGGTCAGCCGCAGGATCAGCATGTGCTCGGCCAGCCAGCCCTCGTCGTGGGCCATGACCGAGGCGATGCGCAGCGCGAAGCACTTCTTGCCGAGCAGGGCGTTGCCGCCGTAGCCGGAGCCGTACGACCAGATCTCCCGGGTCTCGGGGAAGTGGACGATGTACTTGGTGTCGCTGCACGGCCAGGCCACGTCCTGCTCGTGGTCGGCCAGCGGGGCGCCGACCGAGTGCAGCGCGGGCACGAAGAACCCGTCGGATCCCAGCAGCTCCAGCGCCTCGTTGCCGGCCCTGGTCATGATCAGCATGGACAGCACGACGTACGGGGAGTCGGTCAGCTCGATGCCCAGCTGGGAGATCGGGCCGCCCAGCGGACCCATGGAGAACGGGATGACGTACATCGTCCGGCCCTTCATGCAGCCGGCGAAGACGTCCTTGAGCTCGGCGCGCAGCTCGGTGGGCTCGCGCCAGTTGTTCGTCGGGCCGGCGTCGGCCTCGTTCTGCGAGGCGATGAAGGTCCGGGACTCGACCCGGGCGACGTCGGACGGGTTGGAGCGGGCGAGGAAGGAGTTGGGCCGCAGCTCCGGGTTCAGCCGGATCAGCGTGCCCGCCTCGACCAGCTGCTCGGTGATCGCCTGACGCTGGGCGTCAGAGCCGTCGACCCAGACGATGTCCTTGGGCGTGGTCATCTGGGCGACCTCGGCGATCCAGGCCTGCAGGCGTGGGTGACCTGGGCCGGCGGGAGCCGGGGGGACAGCCGGGGCGTTGACGGGGTTTGTTGTCATGCGTATCGCTCCTGTGTCGTTCATCTCGACGGTGAGGATGGCCGTTCTTCCACAATGACGGGTCTTCAGCGCAATCTGAACCCCGACCACGGCCGAAGAAGCACCAGTCTTCCGACGGGTGCAATCGACGCTCAACCCAGTCTATTCGTCGACCAGGCGAGGGCGCGCGTCGCGCGGGTCCTGGGACGGCCGTGTCCGTAAGCTGGGACGTTAGGCCCGGTGCTGAGGAGCGGGGTCAGCGCGGCAGCAGGTCGTGCCTGACCACGCTGGCTGTCCGGTCGGCGCCGACGCCGACCACGGAGACCCGGGTCCCGGACATGTCCTCCAGGGCCTGGACGTACCGGCGGGCCGCGGCGGGCAGGTCGTCGAACGTGCGGGCACCGGTGATGTCGTCCTGCCAGCCGTCGAGGTACTCGTACACCGGCACGGCGTGGTGGAAGTCGGACTGGCTGTCGGGCATCTCGTCGAACCGCCGCCCGCCCACCTCGTAGGCCACGGCGACGGGGATCTTGTCCAGGCCGGTCAGCACGTCGAGCTTGGTCATCACCAGGTCGGTCAGGGCGTTGACCCGGCTGGCGTAGCGCACCACCACCGCGTCGTACCAGCCGGTGCGGCGCGGCCGGCCCGTGGTCGTGCCGTACTCGCCGCCGGCCTCGCGCAGCCAGTCGCCCTCGGCGCCCGTCAGCTCGGTGGGGAACGGCCCCTCGCCGACCCGCGTGGTGTAGGCCTTGGCGACGCCCACCACCCGGTCGATCCGGGTCGGGCCGACGCCGGAGCCGGTGCAGGCCCCGCCCGCGGTGGCCGACGACGAGGTGACGAACGGGTAGGTGCCGTGGTCGACGTCGAGCATGGTGGCCTGGCCGGCCTCGAACACGACGGTGCGCCCGGCGTCGAGCGCGTCGTTGAGCACCCGGGAGGTGTCGGCGACCATGGGGCCCAGCCGGTCGGCGAACTGCAGCAGCCCCTCGATCGTCTCGTCGGCGGTGACCGCCCGGCGGTTGTAGACCTTGACCAGCATGGCGTTCTTCTGCGCCAGGGCCCCGGCGACCTTCTGCGCCAGGATGTCGGCGTCGAACAGGTCCTGGACCCGGATGCCGATCCGGTTGGTCTTGTCGGCGTAGGTCGGGCCGATACCGCGGCCGGTGGTGCCGATCTTGCGGGCACCGAGGAAGCGTTCGGTCACCCGGTCCACGGTCCGGTTGTACGGTGCGATGACGTGGGCGTTCGACGAGACCAGCAGGCGCGAGGTGTCCACGCCGCGCGCCGTCAGGTCGTCGATCTCGCGGAACAGCACCTCCAGGTCGATGACCACACCGTTGCCGATCACCGGCACCACGCCGGGGGACAGGATGCCTGACGGCAGCAGGTGCAGCGCGTAGGTGTCGTCGCCGACCACCACGGTGTGCCCGGCGTTGTTGCCGCCGTTGAACTTCACGACGTAGTCGGTCGCCCCGCCGAGCTGGTCGGTGGCCTTACCTTTGCCCTCGTCGCCCCACTGCGCACCGAGCACCACCACCGCTGGCATGTGGACTTCCTCTCCGACACCCGGACCTCGTGGCGCCGGGTCGGCGCCGCATGTGCGAGGGTACCGCGACGAAGCATCGGTGACCGGGGACCACCCAGGGGGACCACGTCGGACTGCATCGCCGTCGCCACCGCGTCGCGCGTCGCACCGGTAAGCTTCCGCTGCGGCAAGACGCACCCTATCGGGTGTCTCGGCGCGCGTCTCGGGCAGCGGGGCCATACCCTCGTCAGAAATAGCTAAACGAAAGAGGTGCGCGCGTGATCGAGGTCACCGTCTCGCCGACCAGCGTGACGCTCGTGGTCGTCGGAGATCTCGACCTGGCCGAACGCGACCAGTTCCCCGAGATGACGGCCCGGATCAACGGGCTCGAGCGCCCCGAGCTCGTCGTGGACATGTGCCAGGCGACGTTCATGGACTCCGCGGGGGCGGGATTCCTCATCTCTCTGGCCGGTGCCGCCGCCCGTCGCGACGGCACGACCGTGCTGCGCGGTATCGCCCCGCGCGACGAGTTCGTCCTCGAGGTGTGCGGTGCCCTGGAGCTGTTCCAGATCGACCGGGACCACGCCTGCGAGCTGAGCGCGCACCCGTCGGTCTGACCGGCCGGCCACAGCAAAAGCCCTGGTAGCGAACCTTTTTCGATGTTCCGGGAACACCCGGAGCGGCCGTGGAGTCCAACGGTCGTCAACGTCGAGAAAGGTAGACCCATGGATTTTGATGCGACTCACGAGCCTGTCGGCGATGCTGCTGTCGATGATGGTGATGTGTACGAGGCGTACGCGGTGCCGCCGGTGGCGGAGTTCGGTACCGAGCAGGCGGTGGCCTACGACTGGGACGGCGACGGGGTGAACGACTCGTTGGTGGGGTACCTGGACGGGATCGGGTCG
>JAVBSR010000031.1:0-19891 GCA_031556715.1 Cellulomonas sp. | reverse complement strand
GGCGGCGCCTCGAGCAGCGGCTCGCGCGGCCGCACCGGCCACGTGCCGCCGGCATCGCCCGCGCCGCCGCGCGACCCCACGGCCCGCCACCTCGACCGGCCCAGTCGCGACGGTGTCTAACTCGCGGCTCACAACGTGTCAAGGCTCGGTTACCAGATTGTTATCGAAACGAAGCAATACCGAGGCTACGACCAGCAGGCCTGAATTGTTGTCGCACCGAAGTAACCTGCCAGAACGGGCCCCTGACCTGGGGCGAGACCCGTCCAGCGGGGAAAAAGGGCGGATTCGCTCGCAGTAACAAGGTGAATTTCGCCCGTAGTGTGCCGATTGATCCGGTTTTTGGGCGACGATGAGGCCTGCCGTGGCGGCGACGTGCCTCCACGGGTCGGACGACCACGAGGGGACCAGATGAAACTCCTGGCACACCACCGCTCCCGAGCCGTTGCGGGAGCGATCGCCACCGTCGCAGCGACGGCCGCCACGACCTTCCTGGCGACGCCCGCCGTCGCCGCCGACGACCCCGCGGCAGGCATCAGCTGCAACATCACGCAGGACTGGGCGACGTCGCAGCTGGGCGTCTACTGCTTCGACGACGTGGCGCTCGCGCCGGTGACGTTCGTCGACTACCAGTGGGAACGCGACGGCGCCGCGATCCCCGGTGCCACCCAGAGCACCTACAAGTACCAGCAGTCGGACATGGGCCACCTGTACAGCGCCACCGTCGGCCTCAGCCGCGGCGGAGCCAAGGTCACCGTCTCCCTCGGCCGGGCGAGCGCGACGGACCGCACCGCCCTCTTCCTCATCAACGGCTGCGACGTGTCGGTGTCCAACCGGTTCAACCGGCCGGCCGGCGTCAACCGCCTGGACAGTGTCGACCTCAACGACACGATCACCCTGAAGGCGTGGCCGGAGGCCGCCAGCAACCTGACCGTCTCTGGGCCGTACTGGACGATGACGACCACTTCCGGCCCCGCTGTGCTGCCTGCGCAGATGGCTGGGCAGGCCCAGGGGTGGACCGTCAGGCTGTCCGACCTGGCGAGCATCGACGCGATCCTCGGCCCGAACCTCTTCCTCGGCCCGAAGCACACCGACCCGGTCCGACGGGGCTGGGTCGAGGTGCACAACAGCTTCACCGTCACCGGCGGTGACGTCAGCGCCACGGTCGACACCTGCCCGTGGGGTCCCGACGCCCCGTCGGGCTACCTCAGCGACTCCCTGTTCCAGGGAGGCGGGCCGGCGCGCAACCGGGTGGGGCCCGACTTCCCGATCGCTGACCACGCCGCTGGCGACACGGGTGTCCAGGGTGTCTTGACCGCGTGCCGCGACGGCTGGAACCCCCAGGGGACCAACACAGCGACGTTCACCTACCAGTGGACCCGCGACGGCCAGTTCATCGCTGGTGCCACCTCCGACTCGTACACCCTGACGGCCGAGGACTCGGGCAAGAAGATCGGCCTGGTGATGTGGGGCACGGTCGGCGAAGGTCCCAAGACCACGATGTGGATCTGGGGCGAGGTCACCGCGGGCGAGATCAAGGCGCCGGCCCCGGCCGCGACGGCGTCGGCGGCAGCGTCAGGCTCCACGGCTGCCCCGGCCAGTGCGGCTCCTCGGGCCGCTGCGTCGGGCGCCAAGGCGAAGGCCTCGCCGGCGACCCTGGCAGCCACCGGCAGCACCACGCTGCCGGTCGTGGGTCTGGCCGTCGTGCTCCTGGCGGCGGGCGCCGTGGCGGTCGTGGTGCGCCGTCGGGCGGACCAGCTCGGCTAGGCCGCACCTCGAGCGCCCACGGCGCTCGGCCTGAACGATGATGCTGCACCGTCTGCCCAGCAGGCGGTGCAGCATCGTCTCAGGTCACACCGTGACGGGCTCGGTGATGTCGACGAACCAGGTGACGCCGTAGCGGTCGGTGCACCCGCCGAAGGTGTCGCCCCACGGTGCCTGCTCCAGCGGCATCATGACGGTGCCGCCGTCGGCCAGCCGGTCCCACTCCCGGTGCAGCTCGGCCGAGTCGTCACCGGACAGCGATACCGTCCCGTTGCCGGGGTGGTAGTCCATCGATGCCGGCGTGTCGGAGCCCATGAGGACGAGCCCGCGGTCGGTGGTGAGCATGGCGTGCATGACCTTGTCCTTGTCGGCAGGGTCCTGGTCGAGATGGAACTCGGCGAAGGTCTGGATCTGCAGGTCGCCCCCGAAGACCGAGCGGTAGTACTCCATCGCCTCGCGAGCGTTGTCGCGGAACGACAGATACGGGTTGAGCAGCATGGTCATGGCATTCTCCTCAGTGTTCATCCGACGACAGTGACTGCCCTGACTCCGTCAGCGTGCGGCGCCGGCACCTGGCGGGCAAGCGCTCCGCGACGACGGTAGGCCGAGCAGGCGAACCCCTCCCCGCGGCTCGGAGACCCGGCGCAGGGCGACGCCCGCTGCGCGGCAGCGCGACACTTCGCCGGAGCGGGTGGTCACAGGTCGGCGACGACTGCCAGCACGCCTGGGCCGTACCGCTCCAGCTTGGCCGCACCGACACCGTTGACCTGGGACAACGCCTCCAGGTCGGACGGGCGACGGGTAGCGATGTCACGCAGGGTCGCATCGTGGAACACGACGTACGCCGGCACGCCCTGCTCCCGGGCCGCCCCGGCCCGCCAGGCCCGCAGGGCCTCGAACAGACCGGCGGCGTCGTCGCCCAGGGCGGCCGCCGGTGCCTTGGCCGGGGCGGTGCGGGTCGGACGGGCCGCCGGGGGAGCCTCCCGCCGCAGCCGCACCTGACGGTCCCCGCGCAGCACCTGCGACGAGCCCTCGGTCAGGCGCAGCGTGCCGTAGCCGGTCTCGACGCTCAGCAGGCCGGCGGCGAGCATCTGGCGCACCACGGCCCGCCACTCACGTTCCGACAGGTCGTCTCCCAGGCCGAAGGTGCTCAGCTGGTCGTGCCCCAGCTGGCGCACCCGCAGGGTCGGCTTGCCGCGCAGGATGTCCAGCAGGTGCCCCACCCCGTAGCGCTGCCCGCGCCGGTCCAGCCGGACCACGGTGGACAGCAGCTTCTGCGCCGCGACGGTGCCGTCCCAGCCTTCCGGCGGGGCCAGGCAGGTGTCGCAGTTGCCGCACCCGGCCTCGCCGTCGTCAGGTTCCTGGCCGAAGTAGCGCAACAGCTGGACCCGGCGGCAGTCCACCGTCTCGCACAGCGCCAGCATGGCGTCCAGGTGCCGGCCGGCCTGCCGCTTGTGCGCCTCGTCGCCGTCGCCGGACTCGATGAGCCGACGCTGCTGCACGACGTCGGCCAGCCCGTAGGCCAGCCACGCGGTCGACGGCTGCCCGTCGCGCCCGGCCCGGCCGGTCTCCTGGTAGTAGCCCTCGACGGACTTCGGCAGGTCAAGGTGGGCGACGAACCGCACGTCCGGCTTGTCGATGCCCATGCCGAAGGCGATGGTCGCGACCATGACCAGCCCGTCCTCCCGCAGGAACCGGGCCTGGTTGGTGGCCCGGGTCTGAGCGTCCAGACCGGCGTGGTACGGCAGGGCGCTCACGCCCTGACCGACCAGCCACGCGGCGGTCTCTTCGACGGAGGCCCGGGTCAGGCAGTACACGAGGCCGGCGGCACCGTCGTGCTCGGTGCGGATCAGGTCGAGCAGGGCCACCCGCGGTGCGTCCTTCGGCACGATCCGATAGCAGATGTTCGGCCGGTCGAAGTCGGCCACGAACATCGCTGCGGCGTCCAGGCGCAGCTTCTCGACGATCTCTGCCCGGGTCGCCGCGGTGGCGGTGGCGGTCAGCGCCATCCGCGGCACCTGCGGCCAGCGCTCGTGCAGCACCGCCAGGCGCAGGTAGTCAGGGCGGAAGTCGTGGCCCCACTGACTGACACAGTGGGCCTCGTCGATGGCGAACAGGGCGATGCGCGCCCGGTCCAGCAGGTCCAGCGTCGCCGGCACGGTGAGACGCTCCGGCGCCAGGTACAGCAGGTCCAGCTTGCCCTCGAGCAGGGCCCGCTCGGTGCGGGCCCGCTCCTTGGAGCTCTGCGTGGAGTTGAGGAACCCGGCCCGCACTCCCAGCGCGGACAGCGCAGCCACCTGGTCGGCCATGAGCGCGATCAGCGGCGACACCACGACGCCGGTGCCCTCCCGCACCAGCGACGGCACCTGGTAGCACAGCGACTTGCCGCCGCCGGTCGGCATGAGCACCACCGCGTCACCGCCGGCCACCACGGTGTCGACGATCCGTGCCTGGTCGCCGCGGAACCCCGGGTAGCCCCAGACGTCCCGCAGCACCTGCTCGGGGGTGCCGCGCGACGGCGCCGCGACCGTGTCGACCACCGGTGGCGGACCGTCAGACGACGGCGGCGCCTCGGACTCGTACCAGTCGGGCGGCTCGACCGCGTCGAACCAGTCCGGGGGTTCGGTCGCGTCGTACCAGTCCGGTGGTTCGGCTGGTGGTTCGTCGGCTGGCACCCACCCGTCGTCGAGCGCAGCGGATGTCATGCGCCCCACCCTAGCCGCGAGGTCCCACCCGGCGGCGCGGCCTGTGGACCCGGTCACAGCCGGGCGGCGATGCCGGCCAGGAGCCGAGCCAGGTGGGGCGCTGCGGCCTGGCCTGCCGCCACGACCTCGGCGTGGGACAGGGGGCGCCCGCTCACCCCGGCAGCAGGGTTCGTGACCAGGGACAGGCCCAGCACCTCCAGCCCGGCGGCGCGGGCGGCGATGGCCTCCAGGGCGGTGGACATGCCGACCAGATGGGCACCCATCACCCCGAGCATGCGGACCTCGGCGGGCGTCTCGTAGTGCGGGCCGGGCAGCTGGGCGTACACCCCTTCGGGCAGCGTCGGGTCGACTTCCCGAGCCGCAGCACGCAGCCGCTGCGAGTACAGGTCGGTCAGGTCGACGAACGTCGCGCCCTCCAGGGCCGAGACCCCGGTGAGGTTGAGGTGGTCGCTGATCAGCACCGGTGTGCCCGGAGCCCAGGGCGGGTCCAGGCCGCCGCACCCGGTGGTCAGCACCACGGCCCGCGCCCCCGCGGCGGCGGCGGTGCGCACCGGGTGGACGACCCGACGGACCCCCGCACCCTGGTACAGGTGCGTCCGGGCCCCGACGACGAGCAGGTGGCGGCCCGTCGTGGTGCGCACCGACCGCAGCGTGCCGGTGTGCCCGGCCACCACGGGCGCGACGAACCCGGGCACCTCGTGCGCCGGCACCGTCGCCACCGTCTCGCCGAGGGCGTCGGCCGCCGCCGCCCAGCCCGACCCGAGCACCACGGCCGCGTCGTGACGTTCGACGCCGGTGCGTTCGGCAAGGTGAGCGGCAGCCTGCTGGGCGACGTCCTGCGGGTGCACGGCCGGGTCGTCCAGGTTCATGCGCGGCAGCGTACCGGCGCCCCCGGCGCAGAGCCGGCGGCGCGAGCGACGAGAAGCTCGGCTCGGTCCGCGGCGGGCCGGGGGATCGGCCCGGTCGGCCGGGCGAAAGTGAAGATGTTGTGACGAACTTGGTCCTGCAGAGGCCTGACCAGGGCTACCATGTCGAGTGCGGGAAGACTGCCCGATCGAACCCCTCCAGGGATTGTGGCTTCCCGTCGCGTCGTGGGCCTGCCTCACGACCCCGGGGCCCCGCGCAACCCCCTGCAGCGCCGGGGCCCCGGTTCGCGTCCGGGGTCAGCCGGCACCGAGACCTCGCCGCGGCGGCACCTGTCGCCGAAGCCCATGACCTCGACCACCACCGCGGTTCCGCAGGTGCGCGTACCGTGGCTTCCCGTAGAGTCGACGGGTTCCCCTGTCGGCAGCCCGCCCGGCCGCAGACGAGTCGGAGGCGCGCGGATGACCACCTGGTTCTCACAGCCTGACCACCAAGCCTGGTTGGCGAGGCAGACCGCGGGCCTGCTCGCCTTCGGGCGGCGCACCCCGGTTCACGGGGGCGGCGCTGCGTGGCTGACCGACGACGGTCAGCCCTGGCCCGAACGGGGCGTGCAGACCTGGATCACCGGCCGCACGGCGCACGTGTACAGCCTGGGTACGCTGCTCGGCCTGCCCGGTGCCCGACCGGTGGCCGAGGTGGCGCTGGCCGGTCTGGCCGGTCCGTTGCGCGACACCGAGCACGGCGGTTGGTACGCCCGCCAGCCGGGTGTCGGGCAGCCCGACGGTCCGGACGAGAAGTCGGCCTACACGCAGGCCTTCGTCGTGCTGGGTGCGTCGTCGGCCGCCGTGGCCGGTCTGCCTGGTGCCCGCGACCTGCTGGCGCAGGCCTTGGACGTGATGGACCGCAAGTTCTGGGACGAGGCGACGGGACGGGTGGTCGACACCTGGGACGCCACCTTCACCGTGCTCGACGACTACCGCGGCATCAACGGCAACATGCACACCATCGAGGCCTTCCTGGCCGCCGCCGACGTCACCGGCGACCGGCTGTGGCTGGACCGGGCCGCCCGGATCGGCCGCTGGATGGTCGAGCAGGCCGCAGGGCGGGACTGGCGCGTCATGGAGCACTACGACGAGACCTGGACCGCCCAGCCTGACTTCAACGCCGACCGTCCCGACGACCCGTTCCGCCCGTTCGGCGCCACGGTGGGCCACGGCCTGGAGTGGTCCCGCCTGCTGCTGCACCTGGAGGCTGCGGGTGCTGAGGGTGAGTGGCTGCGCCCCGCCCGGGGCCTGTTCGACCGGGCGGTGGCCGACGGCTGGGCCGTCGACGGCACCGACGGGTTCTGCTACACCACCGACTGGGCGGGCACCCCGGTGGTGCGGACCCGCCTGCACTGGGTGCTGGCCGAGGCCATCGGCGCGGCGGCCGCCCTGTACCACCGCACCGACGACGTCCTGTACGCCCAGCGGTACGCCCAGTGGTGGGACTACGCCGCGCGCTACCTCCACGACCAGACCCACGGTTCGTGGTACCACGAGCTGGCCCCGGACAACACCCCGACGGCCCAGGTGTGGCCGGGCAAGGCCGACCTGTACCACGCGGTGCAGGCCACGCTCATCCCGCGTCTGCCGCTCGCCCCGACCCTGGCCACGGCGCTCGCCGCCGGGACCCTGCGCTGACCGCTGTCGGCTCGCCGCTCCCGTCGCGTCACCCGTCGGTCGGGTGCGGGGTCTGTCCTGCGAGTGCGGGGCCCGGTCAGGTGGGGTTGCAGCGGGAGGCCAGGAGGGCGAGCGAGTCCACCTGGGGTCGCCAGGGTTCGAGGTTCCAGGTCGCCTTGTCGGGCGCGCCGAGCAGGTGGCAGTCGAGCTGGTCGTGCATCGACGGGGTGTCGGCCTCTGGCTGGGCGGCGACGGCCGCCCACACCATCTGCTCGGCGGCCTGCGACCCGGAACGACCCCAGGCCGTGGGGGTGACCGCCAACGACCGTCCACCCTCCCGCTCACCCCAGTCCAGGCTGGTCACGGCGGTGTCGGCCAGCCACAGCTCGCCGCCGGACGACGCCGAGAGCGTCACTGTGCCGTCGTCGTCGGCCAGTCGGGCCTTGGTCGCGGTGATGCCCGCCGCTGTGGTGCCGTCGTCGGCGCGGACCAGCAACGACCCGTCGGGCAGCGGGTCCAGGGTCATCCCGTCGGGTGCGGTCACCGTCGCGGTGGTCTGGCGCCTCGTCGCCGTCGTGGTGACGGCCAGCCGGGCCGACCCGTCAGCATCGGTGGCCACGCTCAGCGTGCCCCCGTCGGCCGTGAACGACGCCGTCGGCTGCACCGTCAGGCTGACCGCCCCGACCGCCAGCGTCACCGGCGGGGCGAGCGCCGCGGACGTCGTCGCAGCCTCGGTGGTCGGTGCCACGTCGCCTCCCGACCCGACGCAACCGCTGAGCGCCAGCACGACGCCGAGTCCCGCGATCAGAGTCCTCATCCCCACGACGCTACCGTCCTGGCCACCGCACGGCGTGCGGGTGCTGCGCCGGCGACCACCTCGGCTGTCGCGCCGTGAGGCTCCGGGCTGTCGACGGTGTCGCGGTACATCCGTGCTAGACCATCGGGTCGGCGTATGCGACTGGTGGCGGAAGATCGATGTTGCCGGAGTAGACGCTGTCGAGGTCCGGCATCTTCGCAGCGTCGAAGTCGACATACTTGAGGGCCGTGTCTCCTCCTCCGAGGAGAAACGACGCAACAGTGAGAATTTTGTGGGGGAGCGGAACGAACAGGTCCACGGTGAAAGCGGTGCTGCTCTCCACGAATTCCGCGTACTGTTCGACCGTGTACGCGATGCTGTCAAACGCTTCAGCCACCTCCTCGAACGACGCCCTGTGCGCATCGATGACGGCGAGGTTGCGCAGGAACGACGCACAAGCAGTTTCGGCCTCATAGCCTTTCCATCCGTTGAAGACGTAGCTGAGTGCTTTGTCGAGGCTTTCGTAGTAGCGTTGGCAGTACGTGGCGAGCTGACGGAGGCAGCGGGCGACCCTGTGCAGCTGGCCCCAGTCGCCGGCTACTTCCTTTCCGAGCCTGTCGAGCAGGTTGACCCCGAGGACCTCTGATATCCCTGCGTTAGCCCAGGCTGTCACGCTGAGGGCGCTCCACCACTCCGGGGTCGCGGAGACCGGCTTAGATTCCTCGATGGGGGTCAGGGCCAGTCCCGGATCGTTGTGAATCGCCCGGGCCGATGATTTGTAGAGGTGTGAAAATGTCAGGTCTTCCCCGTCCCAATGGCACTCTCTCTTCCCGATGCGGTACAGGACGGGACCGACCTCGACCTTCCGGATCGGTTTCTTTGCCGGGGGTTTGCTACGGAGGTCCGGGGGAGTGTCCGACGCCCGGAGATCAACGGGTCCGTAGGTGTCTCTGTACTCCGCGTCTTGCTGGATCCTCTGACGGTACGTGAGGCCGCGCCGGTTTTCGTTGAGTGTCCGGTCGATGATGCGCTGGATCTCCGCGGAGGACTTGGTAAAGGTAGTATCGTACGTCCTGAAGAGAGACTTGGAGGCTTCCCGGATGCCGGAGATCGGACCGGAACGGTAGATGTCTCCGTCTATTCCGGCTGTCTTCATGTAGTCGTCGATGTGCTCGATCACCGACGGCCCCTGCGTGGACCCGGCCCGGGCGTGCACCACGCCTGACAGCTGCCGCAACCAGTTCTTGAAATGCTCTAGATGGTCCAGCTCCATCTTGAACACCGCTTTGTCCCACGAGACTGCGTCCATCAAGGCGGACATCGAGGACGTGCTGCCGTGCAGTCGGAGAGTGTGACCGAAGTGCATGAAGTCCCAGGTCTGAAAGTCAGGGCCGAGGGCGGGGTCGTAGGGCGACCACGTCGTCCCGTGGTAGGTGATGCCCCTGACCGTCTGCTCTCCGATAGGCGTCGCCGTGACCTCGTCGCTTCCGGTGTTCTCTGTCAACCCGAAGCGCGCGCCACCGACGGTCAGGAAGAGCCCGACGCGGTCATCGTTCCTCGAGCCACCTGGTGGAGTGAACCAGAACTCGCTGGAGATGGTCCACTCTGCGGTCACGTCGAGCCCTACGCACGCGCCTGTCGGCAAGCACACCGCCGTCCCGTAGCAGCCGGTCCAGTCGACCGATTCCATCACGTCGGCCTCGAACTGGTTGGCGCCTTGACCTCGGGATGCATGAGCGAGCCGGTACGCCTGTCCCTCATGATCGAGATACCACTCCGGGCCGACCTGGTGGTATGTGACGCCGTCGATGGTCGTTATCGTGACCTGCCCGTTCCTCCCGGGGGCTGATGCGCGGGCCTCAGCGCAGGCAGCCGCCGTCGAGAGATCAGACGATTCGTCCACCCAGGACTGGCCAGGACTGAAAGAGACCTCCCGATAGCCGGTTTCCATCGCGATGGTGCCGTTGGAGGTCAGCCCCTCGCCGTGCAGTGTGAGGCTCCAGTCGCGGAGGGTCCATCCGTCGGGGAGAAATATGTGCTCGCCCAGGGGCAGGGTGATGGTGAGCTCCATAGCCGCAGCGTAACCGATAACGGGTTCCTCTGGAACCCGCGTTGTTCGACGACGTTTCTCGGTCGACGTGGGGCCTCGCCCCGCTGAGAAGGTCTTCCGCGCCCGAGCAGCTCTGCTGCTCCGCGCGGAACGGCGCTCGCTGGGGACGGCCGAGAGCGCTGTCGCGGCGCACGGCCAGGTAGCCTAGGCGCGGCGTGTGCCGCCGGGCTACGCCCACCGCGCGCACCCGAGGGACGTCCCAGGCTATGACCGCTCTGCCCACCCAGCACCGCTCCGACACCGTCGCCCGCGCTGTCGCCACTCCCGACGAGGTCCAGCCGTACGCCGAGCTGGGGTTGAAGGACGACGAGTACGCCCGTATCCGGGCGCTGCTCGGTCGACGGCCGACCGCCGCCGAGCTGGCCATGTACTCGGTGATGTGGTCTGAGCACTGCTCCTACAAGTCCTCGAAGAAGCACCTGGCGGTGTTCGGCGAGACCACCACCGACGAGATGCGCCAGCATCTGCTGGTGGGGATCGGCCAGAACGCGGGTGTGGTGGACATCGGCGACGGCTGGGCGGTGACGTTCAAGGTCGAGTCGCACAACCACCCGTCGTACGTCGAGCCGTACCAGGGGGCGGCTACCGGGGTGGGCGGGATCGTGCGGGACATCATCTCCATGGGTGCCCGGCCGGTCGCGGTGATGGACCAGCTGCGCTTCGGGGCGGTCGATCACCCCGACACGGCGCGGGTGGTGCACGGGGTGGTCTCCGGGGTCGGCGGGTACGGCAACTGCCTGGGTCTGCCCAACATCGGCGGGGAGACCGTGTTCGACGCCGTCTACCAGGGGAACCCGCTGGTCAACGCCCTGTGCCTCGGGGTGCTGCGGCACGACGACATCCACCTGGCCAACGCCGAGGGGGTGGGCAACCTCGTCGTGCTGTTCGGGGCCAGGACCGGCGGCGACGGCATCGGCGGCGCGTCGATCCTGGCCAGCGAGACCTTCGACGACACCCGGCCGTCGAAGCGCCCCAGCGTGCAGGTCGGCGACCCGTTCATGGAGAAGGTGCTCATCGAGTGCTGCCTGGAGCTGTTCGCCGCCGGGGTGATCGCGGCCCTGCAGGACCTGGGGGCGGCGGGCATCTCCTGCGCCACGTCCGAGCTGGCGTCCAACGGCGGGTCGGGCATGCACGTGGACCTGGAGCGCGTCCTGCTGCGCGACCCGACGCTGACCGCCGGCGAGATCCTCATGAGCGAGTCCCAGGAACGGATGATGGCGGTCGTCACGCCAGACAAGCTGGCGGAGTTCGAGCGGATCACCGCCCGCTGGGACGTCGAGGCGACGGTGATCGGCGAGGTCACCGGCGACGGTCGGCTGACCATCGACCACCACGGCGAGCGGATCGTCGACGTCGATCCGAAGTCCGTCGCGCACGACGGCCCGGTGTACGACCGTCCCTACGCCCGGCCGACCTGGCTCGACGCGCTCCAGGCCGACACCGCGGCTGCCCTGCCCCGGCCGACGACAGGCGTCCAACTGAGCGACACCCTGCTGGCGCTGCTGGCCAGCCCGAACCTGTGCTCGGCGGCCTGGGTGACCGACCAGTACGACCGGTTCGTCCAGGGCAACACCGCCCTGGCCCAGCCTGACGACGCCGGGGTGGTCCGGGTGGACGAGACCACCGGGCTGGGCGTGGCCCTGGCGACGGACGCCAACGGACGCTACGCCCAGCTGGACCCGTTCGCGGGCGCCCAGCTGGCCCTGGCGGAGGCGTACCGCAACGTGGCGTGCGTCGGCGCCCGGCCTATGGCGGTGACCGACTGCCTGAACATCGGCAGCCCGGAGCACCCGGACTCGATGTGGCAGCTGGTCCAGGTGATCCACGGCCTGGCCGAGGCCTGCGCCGCCCTGGGCACGCCGGTGACCGGCGGGAACGTCTCGCTGTACAACACCACAGGCGACACGGCGATCTACCCGACCCCGGTGGTCGGAGTGCTCGGGGTGCTGGACGACGTGGCCGACGTGGTCGGGTCGGGCTGGACCCGCCCGGGCCGGGCGGTGTACCTGCTCGGCACGACCAGGGCCGAGCTGGACGGTTCGGCCTGGGCGCAGGTGGCGCACGACCACCTCGGCGGACGTCCGCCCGTCGTCGACCTGGCGGCCGAACGGGCCCTGGCCCAGGTGCTGGTCACGGCCGCCCGGGACGGCCTGGCCGAGGCTGCTCACGACCTGTCCGACGGTGGCCTGGGTGTCGCCCTGGCCGAGGCCTGCCTGCGCTACGGCACGGGTGTGTCCGTCGACCTGACCGCCCTGTGCGCCCGCGACGGTGTGACCCCGTTCGAGGCCCTGTTCTCCGAGTCCACGGCGCGGGCCCTGGTGGCGGTCGCCCGGTCAGGCGAGCAGGTGCTCGTCGACCTGTGCACCGCCCGCGGGGTGCCGGTGGTCCGCCTGGGCGAGACCACGGAGACCTGCGAGCGGGGTGCTGGCGAGGCGGCGGCCGACGTCCCGGCCGACCACGTCCACGAACCCGCCCTGGAGGTGCAGGGCCTGTTCACCCTGCCCCTGTCGGCGGTGCGCGCGTCGCACGAGGGCACCTTGCCCCGCATCTTCGGCTGAGGCTCACCCTGGTGACCGCGGCCCGGTGGGCGCACCGCTGCGACGCTGGTCGTCCGGAAGCGGACGGCCTGGGCGCCGAGCCTGCGGTGCGCACCGGGCCGGCGCGCCATGACCGGCTGGGCCGCGCGGCGGCAGGACGGGGCCAGGGATGACGGCCGCTGGGCGGCGCCGTCTCAGCAGCCTGTGGGCGGGTGTTCCGACCGGTCGGCGGCGCACGGTCGTGACGGCGGCGGTGGTGGTGTGCCTGGCGCTCGGAGTCCTCGCCGCCGCCGTGGTGCGGTCGGCGCTGAGCCCGGGCGCCGGTGCGTCACCCGCGGCGAGCCGACCGGGCGGCCACCCGACGAGCCCACCGGCCAGCCTGCCGGCCGAGGGGGTGCCCGACGACGAGGCACCGTCCGACAGCGGCCTGCCCGACGGTGGCGCGCCCGCCGACCGGGTGCCTGGGGGTGTGCTTGTGCTGCCGCCTGTCCCGGCACGGGCGGACTACCAGCTGGGCGGTGCGTACGACCCCGACCCGTCGGTCGGCATCGTCGTGCGCGACCGCACGGCCGAGCCCGTCCCGGGGCTGTACAACATCTGCTACGTCAACGCCTACCAGACCCAGCCGGACGAGGCCGACCTGTGGTCGGGTGCGGCTGCCGACCTGGTGCTGCGTGACGCGGTGGGTGCCCCGGTGGTGGACGAGGAGTGGGACGAGCTGATCCTGGACACCAGCACGTCCGCCAAGCGGCAGCGCCTGGCCGACGTCGTCGGCCCCTGGGTCGACGGCTGTGCGGCGGCAGGCTTCCAGGCTGTCGAGCTGGACAACCTGGACACCTGGACCCGGTCGGGCGGTCGCCTGAAGGCCTCCGACAACCTGGCCTACGCGTCGTTGCTCGTCAGCCGCGCGCACGGCGCGGGTCTGGTCGTGGCCCAGAAGAACGCTGCCGGGCTCGGCAGCCAGGGCCGGGCCGCTGGTTTCGACTTCGCCGTCGCCGAGGACTGCCAGGTCTGGTCGGAGTGCGACGCCTACACCGAGGTCTACGACGCGGTCATCGAGGTGGAGTACACCGACAGGGCTCTCACCGCGGCCTGCGCTGCGCGCGGCAGCGCGGTCTCGGTCCTGCGACGCGACCTGGACCTGGTGCCGCGCGGCGAGCGTGGCTACGTCGCGCGGTGGTGCTGACTCAGCGTGGTTGGGGCTGGCCGCGCAGCAGGCAGCCGATGGAGTGCCCGGCGCGGAACAGGGGACGGGCGTCGACGCCGATGAGCTCGCGGTCTTCGTACACCGTGCCGAGGATCTCCACGGCAAGGTCGTCGTGGGGGTCGTCGAACAGCGGGACGATGACGGCGTCGTCGACCAGGCCGTAGCCCACGTAGCTCCAGTGCAGCCAGGCGTCGTCCTCGCGCAGCCGCAGCGGGGCGGGCAGCCGGACGACCTGGAGCGCCCGCCCGACAGCGTCGTAGGACCGGCTGAGCAGGGCGACGGTCTCGATCGTGGTCTCGTTGTCCGGGTGGCCGATGTTCTGCTGGTCGTGGACGACGACGACACCGGGGGCGGCGAAGACGGCCGGGGCGTGCCCGTGCCCGTGCTCCGGGTCGCCGAGCACGTGGGGCAGCCAGATCACCCGGGTCACGCCGACGGCGGTGGCCAGCTCGTCGGTGACCTGGTCGCGGGTCCAGCCGGGGTTGCGCAGCAGCGTGTCGGTGGCCAGCAGCGCGGTGCCCCAGCCGTCGGAGTCGATGGTCCCCAGGTCGAGCGTGGAGCGTTCGACGGGCAGACCGGCCAGGGGCGGGCTCTGGTTGCGCCGCCGCCGGGGCCGGGAGGAGGAGTGGCGCTCCGGCCGGGTCCAGTCGATCGCCTGGACGCCCTGCTCGCCGATGACGAACGACGGCCCGGCGGCGCCCAGGCACTCACCGCCGAGGTTCGACCCGGCGACCACCTCGACCGGGCCTTCCAGGTCGGGCGCCAGCTCGTAGGTGTCGACGAGCACGCTGACAGGGCCGCAGGCGGCGGCGGTCGCGGCGACGGCCTCGCAGGCGGCGTCGACCCAGTGGGAGGTGCTGGAGGTCTTGAGCCAGGACAGCCATGTCGTCTCGCGCATCTCGCGCTCGGACGGCAGGCGGCGGCGGTCGCCGACGTCCCTCGGCGGTCGGTCGTGGGGGACCGTTGCGGATTCGCTCAGTGCAGACATGACCACCAGACCGCTCGACAACCTGTGACAATCCCGTATATCACGGGTATCACTCGCCGGCCACAGGTCGGGTCAGGGCACCGTAGGTGTCAGGCCGTCGTGTGCTGAAGAACGGGAACAGCTCGAGCCAGTCGCGCCGGGCGTCCAGGTCCAGGGCCGCAACCAGCACGGCGTCGGCGTCGCGCGGGGCGCGTGCCAGGACCCGTCCGTAGGGGTCGGCGATGAACGACGACCCGTAGAACGTGATCAGCCCTTCGTCGCCCCACCGGTTGGCGGCCACGACGAACAGCCCGTTGCCGATGGCCTGACCGAGGATCGTCGTGCGCCACAGCGGTTCGGTGTCGAACTGGGGGTGGTCCGGCTCGGATCCGATGGCCGTGGGGTAGGCGACGAGGTCGGCCCCGCCCAGCGCGTAGGCGCGGGTGACCTCGCTGAACCACTGGTCCCAGCAGGTCGGCAGTCCGATCCGCGGGGCCCCGGGCAGGTCCAGGTCGACCACCGGGTACGGGTCGTCGGCCGGGGCCGGGGCGAACCAGGCGTCCTCGGTGTACCCGGCGGTCACCGGGATGTGCAGCTTGCGGGTCGCGGCCTGGATCTGCCCGTCGGTGCCGACGAGGACGGCCGTGTTGTAGCCGCGGCCGTCTCCGGCGTCGGTCGCCTCGTACAGCGAGGCGTGCACCATCACCTGGTGCCGGGTGGCGGCGCGGGCAGCGAAGGTGTGCGTCGGCCCGCCGACCAGCGGTTCGGCGGTGTCCAGCGGCCGACCGGTCGGGCGGGTGTCGGCCGGGTAGCGCGACAGCGTCAGCTCGGGGCAGAACACCACCTGGGCACCGCGGGCGGCGGCGGCGGCGATCGCCTCGTCGAGCACGGCGGCGTGCTCCTCGGGGTCGTCGTGCCACCGTGTCTGCACCGCGCCGACGACGAGCGTGCCGCGCTCGGCCTCCCGGGTGCGGGCAGGCGACGACGGCGGTGTCAGTGCTTGGACAACGTCCACAGGTAGGTCCTCACCGGTCATGGGGCCCTCGACCGATCGCGCTGCCGTGGCGGCAGCGCCGGCCAGACGACGACTTCACGGATCTTACCGTCGCGCCGAGGCGGTTCGGGGCGCCGTGGTGGGCGAACCGTCCGCCTGCCAGGTCCTGGCAGCCGGCGTGGACCGGACGCCCGCGCCTCGTGCCGGGCCGCGCTGCCGACAAGCACACCCGGCCCGGTGCGCCGGGGCGTCGGGCCCACCGTCGTGACCTGCGAACGACGATGATGGCCCGGTGCGTATCGATCCGCAGACCGGCCGGGCCGCCGTGGTGGCCTGGCTAACCGACCCGTCCGACACCGCCGCCCGCCGCACCGCCGTGCGTTTCACCCTGGGCGTGCTCGCGCAGGCCGCTCCCGGCCGCACCGTCGAGGTCCGGGTACCTCCCGACGGCGCCGTCCAGGCCGTCGCCGGCCCCCGTCACACCCGCGGCACCCCGCCGAACGTCGTGCAGACCGACCCCGCCACCTGGATGCGCCTGGTCACCGGCGGGACCACCTGGTCAGACGCCGTCGCCGATGGCGCGGTGCTGGCCTCAGGCGAACGGGCCGACCTGTCGACATGGCTGCCGCTCCCAGGGCTGCGCTGATCGCTGCGCGCGGACAGGCTGGTGGGCGCCTCTGGACAGTCCGAGGCAGGACCCGAGACGTGCTCACCAGATCAACGCCGCGGGGTCCCGTCAGTGGTCATGTGCCCAGCCTCCCCGCCCCCTCTCAGCCGCACTGGCGGTCATGACACGAGGCACCGTGACCGACCTCGACGACCAGATTTCTATACTGCTGAGTATAGCCCGGAGGCTGGGCAACGAATACGCGCCTGTGGGCGCGCAGGTGCGGCGCTCAGTCGCGTGATCTGCGATGACGCCGGACTCAGGTGCGATCACCGTCGGGGGTAGCACCTCCGGGCTGCCTGCGGCCGCGTCGTCTCGACGTGTGCGTCCTGTCGGGTGGACCTGGCCCGGTCGGACCGAGGAAGCTGGCCTCCCACCCTGATCGGTTGTGCGACGATAGTCCCGTGGCCCCCCGTGCGGACGGACGTCTGACCCACGAGATCGACCCCCAAGAACATGGCCCGCAGGACGCCTGCGGCGTGTTCGGGGTCTGGGCACCCGGAGAGGAGGTGGCCACGCTCACCTACTTCGGGCTGTACGCGCTCCAGCACCGGGGTCAGGAGTCGGCGGGGATCGCCGCGTCGAACGGTGAGCACCTGCGGGTCTACAAGGACATCGGGCTGGTCTCCCAAGTGTTCAACGAGACCATCCTCGGCGCGCTGAGCGGGCACATCGCCATCGGGCACTGCCGCTACTCGACGACCGGCTCGTCGACCTGGGAGAACGCCCAGCCGACGCTGGGCGACACCGCCACCGGCACGGTCGCGCTGGGGCACAACGGCAACCTGACCAACACGGCCGACCTCATCGACCTGGTGGCCGAGCGTTACGGTTCGCTGCGGCGCGGCGAGCTGGCCAAGGGCAACACCACCGACACCGCCGTCATCACCGCGCTGCTCACCGGCGATCATGATCACACCCTCCACGCCACCGCGCTGGAGGTGCTGCCCCGCCTCCAGGGGGCCTTCTGCCTGGTCTTCATGGACGAGGACACCTTGTACGCGGCGCGCGACCCGCACGGGGTGCGGCCGCTGGTGGTCGGGCGGCTGGAACGGGGCTGGGTCGTCGCCTCGGAGTCGTCGGCGCTGGACATCGTCGGGGCGTCGTTCGTGCGCGAGGTCGAACCCGGCGAGCTGGTCGCCATCGACGCGGACGGGCTGCGTGCCACCCGGTTCGCCCCGGCACAACGGGCCGGGTGCGTCTTCGAGTACGTCTACCTGGCCCGGCCCGACACCACGATCAGCGGTCGTTCGGTGTACGCGGCCCGGGTGGCGATGGGACGCCAGCTGGCCGTCGAGCACCCGGCCGAGGCCGACATGGTCATGCCGACGCCCGAGTCAGGCACCCCGGCCGCTGTCGGCTACGCGGCGGCCTCGGGCATCCCGTTCGGGCTGGGGCTGACCAAGAACGCCTACGTCGGGCGGACCTTCATCCAACCGACCCAGTCGTTGCGCCAGCTGGGCATCCGTCTCAAGCTCAACCCGCTGCGCGAGACGATCCGCGGGCAGCGTCTCGTCGTCGTCGACGACACCATCGTGCGGGGCAACACCCAGCGCGCCCTGGTCCGGATGCTGCGCGAGGCCGGCGCCGCCGAGGTGCACGTGCGCATCACCGCACCGCCGGTGACCTGGCCGTGCTTCTACGGCATCGACTTCGCCTCGCGGGCCGAGCTCATCGCCAACGGGCTGACCGTCGACGAGATCGCCTCGTCGATCGGTGCCGACTCGCTGGGCTACCTGTCCGAGGCCGGGATGATCGCCGCGACCGAGCAGCCCGCCTCCCAGCTGTGCACCGCCTGCTTCTCCGGCCGCTACCCGATCGAGCTGCCGCCCGACGAACGGCTCGGCAAGCACCTGCTGGAACAGGCCGAGCTGCCGCTGGGCTACCCCCGGCGCGGATCAGCACCAGCCCTGGGTGACCCGACCGACGGGCTGACGTCCGTGCTGCCGGGACTGGGCGGCGGCACCGCGCTGGAGCAACCATGAAACCGATGGACCCGGGGGCTGGAGGATCCGTGGACGCTGGAGCACCGCCCGGGCCGCTGACCTACGCGGCGGCGGGGGTCGACACCGCCGCCGGTGACAAGGCCGTCGAGCTGATGAAAGACGCGGTACGGGCCACCCACGGGCCGCAGGTGATCGGCGGGGTCGGCGGGTTCGCCGGGTTGTGGGAGGCGGGCGCTCTCGTCGGGATGCGCCGTCCGGTGCTGGCGACCTCGACCGACGGGGTCGGCACCAAGGTGGCGATCGCCCAGGCCATGGACGTGCACGACACCATCGGGTTCGACCTGGTCGGGATGGTCGTGGACGACATCGCCGTGGTCGGTGCCCGGCCGCTGTTCATGACCGACTACATCGCCTGCGGGCACGTCGTGCCCGAACGGATCGCCGACGTGGTGCGCGGCATCGCCGCAGCCTGCCAGGTGGCGGGGACCGCGCTGCTCGGCGGGGAGACCGCGGAGCACCCGGGGCTGCTCGGCCCCGACGAGTACGACGTGGCGGGGGCTGCCACGGGGGTCGTGGAAGCCGACGAGATGCTCGGCCCTGACCGGGTGCGGCCCGGGGACGTGCTGCTCGCGCTGGGGTCGTCGGGACTGCACTCCAACGGATACTCGCTGGTCCGTGCGGTCGTCGCGGCGGCGGGGTGGGCCCTGGAACGGCACGTCGCCGAGCTGGGCCGCACCCTGGGCGAAGAGCTGCTGGAACCGACCCGGGTGTACGCCGCGGACGTGCTCGACCTGGTCGGCGTCGGCGGGGTGCACGCCCTGTCCCACGTCACCGGCGGCGGACTGGCGGCCAACCTGGCCCGGGTGCTGCCCGGTGGGCTGGTGGCCGACGTCGACCGGGCCTCCTGGACGGTGCCGCCGGTGTTCAGCCTAGTGCAGCGCCTGGGTCAGGTGCCCTGGTCAGACCTTGAGGGCACGCTCAACCTCGGTGTCGGCATGGTCGTCGTGGTCGCCCCGGACAGTGCAGACGCGGTGGCCGGCCGGGCTGCTGCCCTCGGCCTGACCGCGTGGGAGCTGGGCCGGGTGCGTGACCTCGACCCGGCGCGTGACGTCCGGTCCGACCTGGTCGTGGGGACCAAGGGTGTCGACGGGGGAGCGGTCCGCCTGCACGGCGACTACCGGTAGCAGGGGGACGCGACGCACCGTCGTCGCACGTTGAGGTCGCACACCCCTGACGGCTACGAGGTCGCACCCCTGGCAGCTACCTGGGCGACGTCGTCGGCGACCAGAAACCATCCGTCAAGCTCATCGTCCGCCGGGGGTGGCGGTGTGGATCGAGACGTTCCTCGCGGGTTGCCCTAACGGGTCGACTCGCCTTGATCGTCGTCGTCCCAGCCCCACTGGGTGTGGTCGTCCGACGTACCGTCCTTGGTGTCGAGCGCGCTGCGACCGGCCAGCTCGCGCTCGAGCTGGGCGTAGTTCGTCTCGGGGCTGTAGTACTTCAGCTCCCGAGCGACCTTGGTCTGCTTCGCCTTCTGACGGCCGCGCCCCATGGCATCGACCCCCTCATTACGTGGAATCGGGGCGGCGACGTGAGTACACGTGCGGCCCCGGGTGCTGTTCGTCATCTTCCGTAGGACTAACGGTACAGGGTCCGCGAGCATTCCGACACCGAGT
>JAVBSR010000086.1:0-6776 GCA_031556715.1 Cellulomonas sp. | reverse complement strand
CCTCGTAGTCGCAGGTGATCGACCCGGTGAAGGTCAGCGCCGCGGGGATGCCGCCGGCGGGCAGACCGGTGAGGGCCTTGGTGACCGTGACCGTCGACGCGGTGCTGTAGATGGTCAGGACGGCGGTGCTGGTGTTCGAGGACGAGACCGGGTCGATGAAGCGGTCGTCCCCCGTGGTCGACGACCCGGCGGTGGCGGTGTTGGAGTAGGTCCCGCCGACCGGCCCGGCCGTCCCGGTGATGGTGAAGGTCACGTAGCCCTGGTTCGAGCCGACGACGGGGATGAGGGCGCTGAGCGTGCGGGTTGCCGGGCTGTACGTGGGGGTGGTGCAGGTCGAGGTAGCCGAGCTCGGTGTGCAGGTCACCGAGCCGAACGTGAACCCGCGGGGCAGCGGGTCGCTGAACTGCACCGACCGTGCAGCACCGGGGCTGGAGTTCGCGACGGTGACCGAGTAGGTCACCGGGTCGCCCGGCTGGACCGACGACTGGCTGATCGACTTGTTCACGGCGATGTCAGCGCACGCCGCGGTCACCTTGACAGGCCCGGAGCTGCTGCTGCTGCCCGTCACGCCGCTCGGCGGCGAGATGCTGGCGGTGTTGGAGATGGTGGCCGGGGCGCTCGGGCAGGTCGTCCCGCCGGCGGTGGGGTTGATCGCGACGACGATGGTCAGCGTGGCACCGCTCGGGAAGGCGCCGATGCTCCCGGCCCACAGGTACGAGCTGCCTGAGGCGGTACGGTTCGTGACGATGCTCGGACAGCTGGCCCCGCCGGTGCCGGTGCAGGACACGATCGTCACGGCGGCGTTGTTGATGAACGGGGCGGAGTACAGCTCCAGGTAGTCGTAGATCGTCGCCCCGTCGGCCGCGTCAGGACCGTGGTTGGTGTAGATGACGGTGTAGGTGGTGGGGTCACCAGGGAAGAGCGTCGTCTTGTCGACGGTCGCGGTCGCGGTCAGCGAGGCATGGGGGCAGACCGGTGCCGGTGGCGCGGTGGCGTAGACGATGGCCTGGTTCGGGGCCGTGCCGACCTCGCTCACCCCGGTAGGCGTCGTGATCGTGGCGCGGTTCTCCACCGAGGACGACCCCGACGCCGAGCAGGAGGGTGTCGCCGGCACGGTGGGTGTGGCGGTGTAGGAGATCGTGATGGCGCTGCCGGCGGGGAAGGTCGGTGCTGTCGTCTGCACGGCGCTCGCCCCGGAGAAGACCAGCGTCGTGTCCGACAGGGTCGGGCAGGTTGCCCCGCCGGTCGTGACGCACGGCAGGAAGTGCAGGGACAGGGACTGCACCGGCGTGGCGAAGTACATCGCGTCGAGGAGGCTCGCGCCGTCAGCCGCCCCGGGGCCGAGGTTGCGGAAGGTCACCGTGTAGGTCACGGGGCTGCCCGGTGCGATCGTCGACTGGCTCTGCGACTTGGTGACTGTCAGGTCCGTCGTCGGGCAGGCCGGCGTGCCAGGGGCGTAGGCATAGATGAACAGGTCGGTGGTCCCGGTGTTGGCGAACCCGTTGGGGACCGTCGCCCGCACGTCGGCGCCGACCGCGTTCGTCGAGAAGCCGCACTGCTGCGGTGTGGCGGGCACCAGGTCGGCGGTGTAGGTGACGGTCATGGTGGCACCGGCGGGGAAGGTGGCCTGCGTCACGGAGAACAGGCTCCCGTAGCTGCCGCTGACCGAGGTGGCGGGCGTCGGGCAGACCAGCCCTCCGGTCGCCGTGCAGGTGAAGCCGCTGATGTTCGCGGTGGGGAACAGCTCGGTGCGGACGTTCATCATGGCGCTGGTGATGGTCCCGTCGGCCGCGGCAGGGCCGTCGGTGGTCCAGGTGAGCGTGTAGGTGTTCGGGGTGCCGGGGGTCACCGACGTGGTGGTCTGGGTCTGGGCGACCTTGACGCCCGTCGCGTTGGACACTGAGGTCCCCACCGTGGAGGAGTTCGACGTCAGGTCGGTGTCGGTGGTGCCGGGCGGGGCCACCACCGTGCCCTGGCAGGTCACCGACGAAGGCGAGGGTGCCGCGTACCGGCCGGTGATGGTGATGGTCAGCTGCCCGTTGTGCGGCAGGAGCGAGGCGGTGCCCCTGACCTGCGGGTTGGCGACCGACAGTGCTGGCGGGCAGGCGGCGCCGCCGCTGGCCGTGCAGCTGGCGGACAGGTTCGTCGATCCGGCGGGAACGACGATGGTGAAGGCGGCTCCGTCCGCGTCAGGCAGCGAGTTGTTCCCGACGGTCGCGACGTAGGTGAAGGTGGTGCCGGCAACTCCGGCCGTGGGGCCCGAGACGTTGACCGTGACGTCGACCTGGGAGCCGGGCACGACTGCCGCGAGCGTGGGTGCGGCTGCACCGAGATCGGCCGAACCTGCGGTGGCGGAGCGGAGCACCTGGGGGGCCTCGGCTGTCGGCGTCGGGATCGGTTCAGGTTTCGAGGTCGGTTCGGGTGCCGGTGCGAGGCTCGGTGCAGGGGTCGGCGATGCTGAGGATGCCGGTGCTGAGGACGCCGGTGCCTCGGCGGTGGCCTCGACGTCGGGGGACGTGTCGATGCTGGGGTTGGTGTCGGCGCTGGAGGTCGTCGCGGACGTCACCGGGCTGGAGGGTGCCGGCTCGGCGGGTGAGGCCATACCCAGGCTCGTCAGGCCAGCCAGCACGGCGGTGAGAGCGCAGGCCGAGGCACCTCGCCGTGAACGCCTGTGGTCTCTCATGACCTGCGACCCCCGAGTGCGCCTCCACGTGCCGCCCGCACCAGTCACGTGCCGCCCCCTCCAGAGTACGTTCCGGCCTGGGCGGCCGGGAGTCCGGCCGGAGCAGTCGTGTCAGAGCCCGTGTCCATCGCCTGGTCAGAGGCGGATCGCACCGAGCTGGCCGTCGGCGGGCGCACCGCCGTCCGGGTGACGTGGCCCAGCCCGCGGCGGAGCGACGTCACGCTCGGAGGTGTGCGCCTACGGAGGTGAGGTTCCCGAGGTGCGCTCGTCGACGTGCTCAGCGACATCGACTCGATCGCCGGTCGGTGCGAGCCCCGCGCCCGCCCCCGCACGGTCGGCCGCCGGCCGGAGCGCTCGAGGCGCCACCGTGCAGGAAGACACGTCGCACAGGACGCGTCTACGCTCGAACCGTCCGCTGTTTGACCGACCCTTGCTGAGGAGGCTGCGATGCCTGCACCACGGACGCCCATCGGCGCGCCGATCTGGAACGACCTGGTCACGAACGACGTGCCTGCTGCCGTGAGCTTCTACCGCGCCCTCTTCGGCTGGGAGCACACGGACTACGGCGAGGAGTTCGGCCACTACGGCACGTTCACCAAGGACGGTGCGCAGGTGGCGGGCGTCGGCCCGACGATGGAGCCGGACGCCCCGGCCGCCTGGGTGGTCCACCTGCACACGGCCGACGCCGAGGCCACGGCTGCGGCCGTCGCGCAGGCCGGCGGGCAGGTCGTCGCCCCGGCCATGGTGGTCCCGGGGCAGGGCACCATGGCTGTGGTCGCCGACCCGGGCGGGGCGGTCTTCGCGCTCTGGCAGCCCGGCGGACACCCTGGGTTCGGCCTGGTCGCCGAGCCGGGAGCGCCGGCCTGGCACGAGCTGCACACCTCCGACTACGACCGTGCGGTGCCGTTCTACCGTGACGCGGTCGGCTGGACGCCCGCCACCATGTCCGACGAGGCCCAGTTCCGTTACACCACCGACACGGTCGACGGCCAGCCCCTCGCCGGGATCTACGACGCGACCGTCGACCTGGCCGGGGCCCGGTCGCGCTGGCTCGTCTACTTCGCCGACACCGACACCGACGCGGCGGTCGCCCGCGCGGTCGAGCTGGGCGCGACGGTGGACCGGCCCGCCGTCGACTCACCCTTCGGCCGCTTCGCGCACCTGATCGACCCGACCGGGGCGCGCTTCGTCGTCGTCGACATGAATCAGGGGTAGACCACCAGCCCGCCGACGAGCGCCCGGCCGGTGCAGCACAGCCTGACGGCGACGTCGGGCTGGCACTGCCCAGCCCCAAGACACGACACCCGCCTGCCCGGCCTAGGGCCGTCCGCGGTGCCGATGGCCCAGGCGCGGCACGGTCGTGGCCTGGGCCATCATCCCCGCGGTGACGTCACCGCGCCTCGCGGCGGCGTGCGGCGACCAGTGTGACCAGCCCGCCGGCCAGCAGGACGAGCGATGCGGCGACGGCGATCTCGGCCGCGTCCGACCCGGTGGACGACAGCAGCCCGGGGACCTTGCCGGCTGGTCGGGTCGGCACGGGCCCGGGCGGGGCCGCGGGATCGACCTCGACGCGGGCGCTCGACGGCAGCGAGGTGGCGTGCACGTCGGCCAGCGGCGCCAGGAGGACGACCGGGGGAGCGAGCCCGGCGTCGGCCAGGGGCCAGGTGGTCGGCACGAACGGCCGGACGGCCGGCGGCTGGTAGAGCGCGGACGCCGTGGCGGTGTTGTCGATGGTCGTGCGGTTGAGGTCGGCGTCGCCGACGACGTAGCCGGCGGTGCAGGTCAGCGTCTGTCCCGGTGCGACGGTGGCCGCCGGGCACCAGGCCGACGGGACGGTTCCGGCACCGCCGAAGCCGGTCTCGGCGATCGCCACGGCGCGGAGCGTGACGTTGCCGGTGTTGGTGACGTCGAAGGTGTAGGTCACCACGTCACCGGGTCGGTGGACCACGGCCGGGCTGACGTGCTTGACCAGGCTCACCGCCGGGGCTGGTGGTGCCGGGAGGGTGGTGGTGGCGTCGGGGGAGTGCACCGGCGGGCCGGTCGGCGGGTTGGCCACCGCCTGGGCGCTGTTGGTCACCGTCCCGCGGTCGATGTCGGCCTGGGTGAGGGTGTAGGTCGCGGTGCAGGTCAGCTGTCCGCCAGGTGGTAGGGGACCGGCGTCGGACGGGCAGCTCGGCGGGCTGAGCGTCCCGGTGCCGTCGAACGTGCCCTCGACGACGGTCGTGTCGTTCAAGGTCACCGCGCCGGTGTTGGTGACGACGAAGGTGTAGGTGACCGGCACCCCGGGCCGGAAGGCGTCCGGGCTGGTGGGGGATGCCGACTTGGTCAGGGTCAGCGCGGCGGTCGGGGCGGCCGCGGTCTGGGTGTCGGCATCGTCGCTCACGGGTGTCTTCGCGTCGTCGCCGGGTACGTAGGCGACGACGCGGGCCAGGTTGCCCAGCCCGCCGCCGTCCACGTCGGCTTGTGTCGCGGTGTAGGTCGCCGTGCAGGTCAGGTGCTCGCCGATGGCCAGGGTGGTGGTGCTGGGGCAGGTCAGGGCGCCCAGCCGTCCGCTGCCGGTGAAGCCGACGTCGGTGACCACCACCCCCTCGAGGGGGGTGTGACCGGTGTTGGTCGCCTCGATGGTGAAGGTGACGGCTTGGCCGGCGGACGTGATGGTCGCGGGCGAGACGCTCTTGGTCAGCGTCAGCCCGGGTGCGCCTGGCTCCACCTCGACCGACGCGGTCGACGGTCGTGAGACGGGCGAGGAACCGTCGGGGGCCAGCGCGGTCGCGGTCGCGGTGTTCGTCACCGCCGCGGTGCCCAGGTCGGGTCCGGTCACGACGTAGGTGGCCTGGCAGGTCACGGTCTGCCCGGGGAGCAGCCGTCCGGCCGGGCAGTCGGGGGCGGGGGCGGTCCCGGTGCCGGAGAACGCGACCTCGTCGATGCGCAGGGCCTCGACCGGGACGTTGCCGGTGTTGGTGACGGCGAAGGTGTAGCCGATGCGGTCTCCGGTCTGGCGCACCGGGGCTGACGTGGCGGTCTTGACCAGGGCCAGTGCCGGGGCGGCGGTGTCGGGCAGCACGGTGGTGCCGGCCCGGGAACGGACGTCGGGGCCGACTGGTGGTGTGCCGACGGCGGACGCCGTGTTCGACACGGTGCCGGCGGCGGCGTCGGCCTCTGTGACGGTGTAGTCCACGGAGCACACCAGCTGGTGGCCGGGCGCGACGTCCTCGGCGGGGCAGGTCACCTGGGCGAGAGGGCCGTCGCCGGTGAAGTCGGTCTCGTCGATGCGCACGGCGGAGAGGGTGACGTTGCCGGCGTTGGTCACGACGAAGGAGTAGGTCACGACAGCTCCGGGGAGGAGCCTGCTGGCGGGGAACGCCGACTTGTCCAGGGTGACCGCCGGGCTCTGTGCGGCGGTCACCGAGGCGTCGGCGGGGCGCGAGGTCGGGTCGGTGAACCCGGCGGGGGCGTAGGCGCCTGCGATGGCCGTGCTGTCGATGGTCCCGGCGTCGATGTCGGCCTGCGTGGTGGTGTAGGTCGCGCTGCAGGTCACCGACGTCCCGACCTCCAGGGCTGTGGGGCAGGTCGGTGCCGGCGCGGTGCCTGTCCCGGTGAAGCGGCTCTCGGTGATGACGGGGTTGGTCAGGGGCAGCCCGCCGGTGTTGGTGACGGTGTAGGTGTAGGTGACCTGTTGCCCGGGGGCGGACACGGTGGTGGGGGAGGCGGACCGGGTCAGGCTCAGCGCCGGTGCCTGGACCAGGCGGATGCTGGCCGTCGCGGCCGTGGTCGTCGGTTCGGGGCCGGCTTGGGGTGTGGCGGTGGCGTAGGCGGCGTTGGTCAGCAGCCCGGTGGCGAGGTCGTCGGTGGTGACGGTGTAGGTGGCGGTGCAGCTGACGCTGGTGGCGGGTGCGACCGGCCCGGTCGGGCAGGTCGCTACCAGGGGGTCGCTGCCGGAGAAGGACGTCTGGTGGATGACCGGGTCGGTGACGGGGATCGGGCCTCCGTTGGTCACCTGGTAGGTGAAGGTCACCTGCTGTCCGACGGTGGCCTGGGTGCGCGAGACGGTCGTGGCCAGCTGCAGCACCGCGTTCGGGGTCACCTGGTTGGT
>JAVBSR010000141.1:0-4987 GCA_031556715.1 Cellulomonas sp. | reverse complement strand
CCGACCCTGCCCGCCTTCCTCACCCCGGCGCTGATCGACGTGCTCGTGGAGAAGTTCCAGATCGCCCCCATCGGCGACCCGCAGGCCGACCTGGCCGCCGCGCTTGCGTGACGAGACGTGACGAAGGAGTCTGACACGGTGCCCGACACAGTGTCCGATGTGGTCCACCCGGTCCGTCTGACGACGGCGGACCAGGTGACGTTGACCATCGACGTGCCTGACGGCACGTCGGTGGTCGACGCCGCCGCCGCCGCGGGGTACGTCCTGCCTGCACAGTGCCGGGCGGGCACCTGCGGGTCGTGCCACGCGGCGGCGACCGGCGACTACCGGCTGGGGGCGCACTCGTCCGCAGCCCTGCCAGACGACGCGGTCGCCGCGGGCCAGACGCTGCTGTGCAGCACCTACCCGACCGGGCCGCTCGAGGTCACCACGCCCTACGCCCGCTCCCGGATCCTCGACGGCAGCCCCGGACGGCGCGAAGGTGTCATCACCGACGTCGTCCGGGTCGCCGCCCAGATGGTGTGGGTCAAGATCGCGCTGGACCCCGACGACGACGCCGGCGCCGGGTACCAGTTCGACCCGGGCCAGTTCATCGAGGTGGAGGTGCCCGGCGACGAGCGCCGTCGAGCGTACTCCCTGGTCAACACCGGGAACTGGGACGGAACCGCCGAGCTGCTGATCAAGCTGCACCCCGGCGGGTACTTCTCGGGCCATCTCGAGGACCTGCTCGAACGGTGGCCCGTCGCAGCGGACGACGGCGCACGGCTGGTGCTGCACGGACCGACCGGGGCCTTCGGGCTGCGCGAGTCGGGACGGCGGCCCCGGTGGTTCGTCGCCGGCGGAACCGGGCTGGCCCCGGTGCTGTCGCTGCTGCGGCGGATGGCCGAGTGGGGCGAACCGCACCCCGCCAGGCTGTTCCTCGGCGTGCCCACGCCCGAGGACCTGCCCCGGCTGCCCGTCCTGGTCGACCTGGCTGCGACCCTGCCGTCGCTGCGCCTGTCGACCTGCGTCGAGCACCCCGACGACACCTGGACGGGCCTGGTCGGCAACCCGCTGACCGCGCTGCGCGAGGCTGTCGCCGAGCACACCGGGACCGCACCAGACATCTACGTCTGCGGCCCCCCCGGTCTGGTGGACGCTGTCGGGACCATCGCCTCGGAGGCCGGGCTGCCGCCGGTCGTCGCCGAGCGCGTGCTGCCCACCTAGCCTCCAGGCCCGCGCCGTCGCCCGTCGGCAGCGCCTCCCGTGCACCCCCCTCACCGGCCAGACCCCGGTGGCGGGGGTGCACGAGCGTCGGGCTGCGACAGCCTGGACGACCTGGGGCGGCACCGAGCGACCGGACGCACGTAGGCTCGGCTCGTGACCGGACCGACCACGCCCCAGCCGTCCGGGCTCCCCGACGAGCCCCCGAGCGCGACGGACCGCCTCGACGACGCCGTCGACCTGCTGCGAGGCCGACGGATCACCGCGCTCACCGGCGCCGGCATCTCCACCGACTCCGGCATCCCGGACTATCGCGGGCCGGGCTCCCCGCAGCGCACCCCCATGACGTACCAGCAGTTCGTCGGCGACGAGACGTTCCGCCGCCACTACTGGGCCCGCAACCACGTCGGCTGGCAGCAGGTGCACCGCACCCACCCGAACGCCGGCCACCGGGCGCTGGTCCGGCTGGAGCAGGCTGGCCTGCTGGTCGGCACCATCACCCAGAACGTCGACCTGCTGCACGAGGACGCCGGCTCCGCCCACGTCGTCGACCTGCACGGACGCTACGACCGGGTCGTCTGCCTGGACTGCGGGACGGTGATCTCCCGGGCGCACCTCGCCGAGCGGCTCGAGGCCCTCAACCCCGGGTTCGTCGAGTCGATCGGCGCGGTCGACGACATCGAGACCGCACCCGACGCCGACGCCGTCATCTCCTCGACGGCGCACTTCCAGCCAGCCGCGTGCGAGCGGTGCGGCGGCATGCTCAAACCGGACATCGTGTACTTCGGGGAGACCGTGCCCCGCGAGCGCGTCACCGAGGCGTACACGATGGTCGACACCGCCGACGCGCTGCTGGTGGCCGGCACGTCGCTGCACGTGCACAGCGGTCTGCGGTTCGTGCGGCACGCGGCCCAGGCGGGCAAGGCGATCGTCGTCGTCAACCGGGGCGCGACGCGGGGCGACCGGTACGCGACGGTCCGCCTCGACGCAGGCGTCTCGCCGACGTTGACGGCGCTGGCGGAGGCGCTGATCGACTGACGTCCACGGCCGTCTGGTCTGAGCCGCGGCTCCGGTCGGTGAAGGTCCACCCGCCCTCAGGTGGCGGTCGGTCACCGCCGCCGTACCCTGGTGCCGCGGGCGTCACGAGGCCGCCTGCGGGGATGCGTGCTCATGGGACACGTCAGGCGTTCACCGCGAGGCGCCGCTGCGGTCGCTGTCGCGGCCGTCGTGGCGGGCCTGGCCAGCCTGAGCTCCGCGCCGGCCCTGAACCTCCCGGGACCGGCAGCAGTCGCCGACGCGCCGACGGCTTCCCCACCCTCGGCAGCCGCGCCGCCAGCACCCGCAACGCCAGCACCCACGACGACGGCGCTCGCGACGGGCTTCGCACCAGCACCCGCGACCGTCCCCGCGCCCGCACCAGCACCCACGACCGCCGCGCTCGCACCAGCACCCGCCCTGGCTGAGACCACGACCACCGTCCTGGCCGCCATCCCCGGCTCGCAGGTCGACGTCACGGTCAACGTCTCCGGCCCCGCGGACGGCGCCGCCGGAACCAGCTTCACCTACGTCGCGACCGTCGGGAACAACGCGCTGCCCGACGCTGACGGTGCCACCTTCACCATCGTCGCACCCGGCGGTGCCACCGACCTGTCGGCCGGCTGCGCGGCCAGCGGCGGCGGCGCCTGCCCACCGACGCTGTCGGTCTCGGGTGGGCAGGTCAGGGGCACGGCCACCGCCCTGCCGCACAAAGGGCAGCTGACCATCACCGTCACCGGCCGGTACGCGGCACCGTCCGCGTCGTCGGTGACCTGCCAGGGCACAGTGGTGGCCCCGCCCGGCACCACCGACACCGACCTGGGGTCGAACACGTCCACGGTCGGGACCGCGGTGACCAGCGCGACCAGCGTCAAGGTCACCCAGACCCAGACCACCACGTCGATGACCCCCGGCACCCCGAACACCTACACCCTCACCTGGACCAACGACGGCCCTGCCTCGGCCGACGGGACCACCACCTTCGCGATGATGTCCTTCCGCACCGAGCTGTTCCCCACCGCGAACATCAGCGGCTTCACCTGCACGGCGACCGGGGGGCTGGTCTGCCCGACGCCTGCCACCTCGGTCAGCGGCTACTACGGGGTCGTCTTCTCGGTGACGCAGGCGACGTTCCCCGCCGGTGCCACCATGACCGTCACCTACACCGCCGACCTGGTACCCGCCGCACCGCAGGCGTGCGGCGTCGCGGAGAACGTGGTCGGCGCCGACGTGCGGGCGACGGTCCCCTACGGCTTCACCAACACCGGCACCAGCGACCTGTTCGTCTACGCCGACGCCCCTGGCACGGCCGACTGCCCGACGACGGACCTGACGGTCACCATGACGCAGAGCCAGTCCACGATCGCGCCGGGCAGCCCCGTGACCTACACGGTGACCTACAGCAACCTGGGTCCGGCGGCGGCCGACGGCGCGAGCCTGCTCGACCTGATCTACTTCGCCACGCCTGTGCAGTCCCTGTCCGTCCACTTCCTGCCGTGCGTCGCGACCGGCGGGGCGACCTGCCCGAGCTTGTCGGACATGACGATCGCGATCTCCGGGGCGGCTGCCATCCACACGACAGCGCCGACCCTGCCGGCCGGCGGCGTGATCACGATCACCTACACCGTCGAACCCTCGGTGTCTGCGACGCCCGCCTGCTCGGCGTCGGGGGGGTCCCCGCTGGAGAGCTACACCTGGATCCGGCCGCCCACCGGGGTGAGCGAGGTCGGTCCGGCCCCGAACCAGGACAGCGCCTACACCAGCGCGCCCGCCCCACCGACCTGCCCCCGGGCCGCGCTGACGGCCACCCAGACGGTCGACAAACCGAGCTTCTTCCCCGGCGAACCCACGACCTACACCGTCACCTACACCAACAACGGTCCCGACGCGGCTGACGGGGCGACGATCTTCTCCTACCTGCAGCTGTTCCAGGCCCCGTTCATCGCCGAGGCCGCGGTGACCATCGTGTCGTGCACCGGTACCGGCGGAGCCAGCTGCCCGAGCTTCGTCACCGACCGGACCATCTCTGGCGCCCCGTTCCTGTGGTCAGGTTCCGTCGGGCTGTTCCCGAGCGGCGCCACGCTCACCATCGTGGCCGCGATCAGCCCGACCGCCGGCGGGACGACCTGCCCGGCCGCCCCGGCCGCGGTCCCGAGCTACGCGACGATCAGCCTGCCTGCCGGGACAGCGGGTTCCAACGGCTACGCCGACAACGTCGTCACCGCCGCGTGCGCCGACATCGCCGTGAACACGTCGATCAGCCAGTCCTCCGTCCAGCCGGGCGACCCGGTGACCTACACGGTCAAGGTCTCCAACGCGAGCCCCGGCGCGGCGAGGTCGGTCCGGTTCAGCAACCCGCTGCCCCGCGGGTTCACGTTCGGCTCGGTGACCTGCACACCGAGCTCGGCCACCTCGACCTGCACCACCCCCTCCTACGACGCGGGCAGCCGCACGCTCAGCGCCCTCATCCCCGTCGTCGGCCCGGACCAGGGCTATGTGACGTTCACGATCACCGGGACGGCCGGGCCGGTCGGCGGGACCTACTCCGCCACCGCCACCGCCACGACCTCGGCCACGGGTACCGACCAGTTCTTCGACCCGGTAGGAGCCTCGAACACCAGCACCGCCGTCCTGACCATCTACAGCACCGCGTCGACGGTCACGGTCACCAAGGCCCTCACCGGTCTGCCCGCCGGCGGCATCCCCGCGGCGCTGACCTTCACCGGGTCGATCACCTGCGACTACGAGG
>JAVBSR010000098.1:0-12423 GCA_031556715.1 Cellulomonas sp. | reverse complement strand
GGCTGCCGACAGCAGAAGCATAACGCCGTACGGGCGGTCGACCTTCGGCGCTGTCGACGCCACCCGCCGCCCCGCGCTTGCCCCGACGCCGGGTCGTCCCGCTCGCCGAGCAGACCGGCAGTGTCGATGTCCCGCAGCCTGGCGCCGCCCTGCGGTTCGCGACCGTATCCGCAGGCGGAGCCCTGCGCCGCACCCGTCGCAGAACGGGCATATCGGGGCAGGTCAGGGCAGGTAGTCAGGTCGGTAGGCCTGCCCGACCCCGGCGTGTCTCGCCGGGGTCCGGACTCGGTGATGCGTAGCCTCGATAACGTCCCTGCCCGGTACGACTAGCGCGAGGTCGCGTGATCCGGTTCGAGAACGTCACGAAGGTCTATGCACGGGGTGCCCGCCCCGCGCTGGACGACGTGTCGCTGGACATCGACCGGGGCGAGTTCGTGTTCCTCGTCGGGGCGTCCGGGTCGGGCAAGTCGACGTTCCTGCGGCTGGTCATGCGGGAGGAACGGGCCAGCGCCGGCACAGTGCTGGTCGCGGGCCGGGAGATGGGCGCGCTGCCTGCCTGGCGGGTGCCGAAGATGCGGCGCAAGATCGGCGTCGTCTTCCAGGACTTCCGCCTGCTGGAGAACAAGACGGTGTTCGAGAACGTGGCGTTCGCGCTGCAGGTGATCGGCAAGCCGCGACACCACATCATCACTGCGGTGCCCGACGTCCTGGACATGGTGGGCCTGGCAGGCAAGGAGAAGCGGCGCCCGCACGAGCTGTCGGGGGGTGAGCAGCAGCGCGTGGCCATCGCCCGGGCCTTCGTCAACCGGCCGTCGATCCTGCTGGCCGACGAGCCCACCGGGAACCTCGACCCGACCACGTCGCTGGGCATCATGCGCCTGCTCGACCGGATCAACCGCACCGGGACCACCGTGGTGATGGCCACCCACGACGACGAGATCGTCGACCAGATGCGCAAGCGGGTCGTCGAGCTCCAGGCCGGTGCGATGGTCCGCGACCAGGCGCACGGCGTGTACGGATCGGACCGGTGACGCCGTGAGACTGCGGTACATCCTGTCCGAGATGGGCGTCGGCCTGCGCCGGAACCTGTCCATGACGATCTCGGTGATCATCGTCACCTTCTTCTCGCTGACCTTCGTCGGCACCGCCCTGCTCATGCGGGCCGAGGTGCACCAGATCGAGAAAGACTGGTACGGCCGGATCGAGATCACCGTCTTCCTGTGCCCGAAAGACTCGCTGGAGCCGACCTGCGCGGCCGGCGCCGTGACCGAGGAGCAGAAGGACGACATCCGGGCGGCCCTGGCAGCCCCCGAGGTCGAGCCGCTGGTCAAGGACGTCTACTTCGAGTCCCAGGACGAGGCGTTCGAGTCGTTCCAGAACCGGTTCGGCGACGAGGCGTGGGCGTCGCAGATCACCGCCGACGACTGGTTCTCGACCTACCGGATCAAGCTGACCGACCCGCAGCAGTACGAGGCGGTGGCCGACGTGGTGACCGGTCGCCCCGGTGTCGAACGGGTGGAGGACTACCGGGAGAAGCTCAAGTCGGTCTACGACACGCTGGACAAGGCCAAGTGGCTGACCTTCGGCTTCGCGGTCCTCATGCTGCTGGCCGCCGGGCTGCTCATCGCCACGACCATCCGGCTGTCGTTGCTGTTCCGCCGCCGGGAGATCGGCATCATGCGGCTGGTCGGGGCGTCGAACTGGCTCGTCCAGGCGCCCTTCCTCCTCGAGGGCGCCGTCGCGGCGGTGGTCGGGGCGCTGCTGGCCGTCGGCGTGCTGTGGCTGGGGGTGCGCCAGGTGGTCACCGGCTGGCTGGCGAGGAACGTCAACTCGGTGCAGTTCATCACCACGGCGGACGTGTGGACGATCGCACCGCTGCTGGTCGGCGGGGCTCTGCTGCTGGCGGTGGTGTCGTCGTTGTTCAACCTGAACCGATACACGAAGGTGTGAGATGACCAGCCGGGTACACCGTGGGGGCCGTCCGCCATCCCGTCGCTCCCGGGCGACGGTCGTCGGCAGGCTGCTGGCCGGGCTGGTCGCCGGGACCGTCATGCTCCAGGCTGTGCCTGCCGGTGCCGACGACCTGGACAACCGGCGGGCGTCGACCCAGTCCCAGCTCGACGCCGCCCGGGCCCAGCAGGCCGAGCTGTCGGCGTCCTTGGAGGGTCTGGAGGGCCAGGTCGCGGCCGCCGGGCAGCAGCTGGTCGAGCTGCAGGGCCAGCTCCCGGCGGCGCAGGCTGCGGTCGCCGCCGCCGCCGCGGAGGCGGTCCGCACCCAGAGGGAAGCCCAGCTGACGGCGGCGCGGCTGTCGGGCGCGCAGCAGCAGCAGGCCGAGCTGACGTCGACCATCGAGACCGACACGGCGCAGGCCGCGGACATCCGGGCGGCGGTCGTGCGGATGGCTCGTTCTGCCGACCAGGGCAGCTCGGACCTGGCCGAGCTCACGGTGCTGCTCGGCTCTGACAGCGCCGAGGACTTCATGTCGGGCTATGCCCAGACGAGCACGGCCCTGGACGTCCAGACCCGCACCCTCAACCAGCTCGACGGTCTCAACGCAGGCAACCAGTCGGCCAACAGCCGTCTGGCGGCGGTGGAGTCGAAGATCTCCGACCTCAAGGACGCCGCCGACCAGGCCGCCTCTGACGCGGCTGCCGCGCAGCAGGCGGCCGAGGCGGCACAGGCTGCCCTGGAGGAGCTGACCTCGCAGGTCACCGCGCAGCAGGCGTCGCTGGAGGGCCAGGCCGCCGACGTCGAGGCCCAGCTGGCCGCCGCCGACGCTTCGGCCGCCCAGCTGTCCAGCGACCTGGCGGCGATCATCGCCGAGCAGCGCGCCCGGCCGACCCCGCCTGCTGCGGCACCGGCCCCGGCGGCGCAGCAGGCGCCCTCCGGGGCTACCTTCGCCAACCCGACGGTGCACCGACCGATGGTCGTGACCAGCGAGTACGGCATGCGGCTGCAACCGGTGCTGAAGATCTACCGGCTGCACGCGGGGATCGACCTGCGGTCCCGCTGCAACGACCCGGTGTATGCGGCCCGCAGCGGCACGGTGCAGTGGGCCAAGTACCGCAACGGCTATGGCAACCAGGTGATGGTCGACCACGGCTGGGTCGGGGGGAAGTCCCTGATGTCCAGCTACAGCCACCTCAACCGGACGGCGGTCGGTGCGGGCCAGTACGTCCAGGTCGGACAGGTGGTCGGCTACGCCGGGGCCACCGGCGGCGTCTCGACGGCGTGCCACCTGCACTTCGAGGTCTACGTCGGCGGCAGCACCGTCAACCCCAGGCCTTATCTGGGACTGTAGGCCGCCGGCGCGGCGTGGGGGCGCGCCGCGTCTCGGCGGGTGACAACGGGTGGCGGCGTGCCGGAGGTCGGGTCTAGGGTCGGGCGGTCCGAGCGGAGCTGTGCCCGGCGCAAGGTGAGGAGTCTCCTGTGGCCGACCTGACCCCCGACGTCCCCGCGACGGCGCCCGACGGGCCCGCGGCGGACGCCCCCGGTCGTTCCCGCAGACGCGCCAGGCAGCTGTACTGGCCCAAGCTCGGCCCCTACCCGACCGAAGCCCGGGAGACGATCCGGGTGCTGGCCGAGATCCTCGGGGCGCCGCGCAAGAAGCGGGGGTCTCCCAAGACCGCCTCCGGCTGGTCGGCCCGTCGGCTGGGCGTGAAGAAGTCGGCGATGTCCGAGGTCAAGCGGTCCTTGTCGGACTCCCAGCTTCTGCTGCACGGGTACGTCCTGGCGCAGTGGATGCGCCAGCACGGTGACCGCGTGAAGATCCTCGGCCCGCGCGGCGGCTCCCCGGAGTGGCGGCCTCTGACCCTGGGGGAGGAGCACACCGTCTCGGTCCCGTTCCACCTGACGGCCTTCTTCCCGGCGGGGACAGTGCGCCCCGAGGCTGTGTCGGTCCACATCTGCGGCGGGCAGCCGGCCGACGTCACGGCCTATGCCGGCCCGGACCAGCGCGACGTCGCCGAGGCGGTCCTCGACGAGTTCCTGACGGCGCTCAAGGGCGACGGCAACCCGTACCGCGGCCGGATCTTGCAGGTGTCGGCCGCCTACAACAGCCAGGTGGCCTTCGAGCCGGTGACCGGCACGACCGAGACCCGGGCCGACCTGGTGCTGCCCGCCGAGGTGTGGGGCGAGGTCGACCTGTTCCTGTCGACCGGTACCACCCGCCGCGACGACCTGCTCACCCTGGGCCTGTCGACGACGCGCGGTCTGCTGCTGGCGGGCAAGCCCGGCGTCGGCAAGACGAAGCTGGGGCGGATCCTGGCTGCTGAGATGGCCGGGGCCATGACCGTGATGATCGTGGAGCCCGACGTGCTGCGCCAGGCCTCGGAGAACCTCTACAAGGAGATCGAACGCCTCGGCCCCACCCTGGTGCTCATGGAGGACATCGACGCCATCGCGCACAAGGGCAAGCGCAGCTCCTCCGGGTTCTCCGAGTTCCTCAACGCACTCGACGGTGCCCGGGTGCGCAACGACGTCCTGACGCTGGCGACCACCAACGACCCCGGCTCCCTGGACGCGGCGGTCAAGCGCCCCGGACGGTTCGACACCATCCTGGAGGTCCCTGTCCCCGGGCCGGCCGGCCGGGCCGAGATCTTGCGGCTGTACCTGCCGCGCCGTGGCGAGGGTCTCGACCTGGACGCGATCGCCGACGCCCTCGACGGTGCCACCGGGGCTGAGATCCGTGAGGTCGCCCGCCGGGCCGTGCTCGAGCACGGCATCGACGGCATGACGACCCGCCGCGTCCTCGACATCACGTCGACCGGTCGCTGGAAGCCTGCACCTGCGGTCGGCCACTATCTCTGACGCGGCGAGCGAGGCGTCTTCGTCGTGAGGGTCCGGAACTCCTCACCGGCGACACCGACCCCTCACTCGTCGCCCGGAAATCCTGGCGACGGGCGAGCGGGGGACAGGTAGGCTGATCAGTCGGCCGTGGGCGGAAGGAGGGAACCGTGGCGAAGCAGACCGGGCGGGTCCTCGTCGCCCAGAACCGCAAGGCGCGGCACGACTACACCATCGAGGACGTGTTCGAGGCTGGCATCGTGCTCACCGGCACCGAGGTCAAGGCGTTGCGCGCCGGCCGGGCCAGCCTCACCGACTCGTGGTGCGAGATCACCGACGGCGAGGCCTGGCTGCACGGCGTCCACATCCCCGAGTACGCCCAGGGCACCTGGACCAACCACGCCCCCCGCCGCAAGCGTAAGCTCCTGCTGCACCGGACGGAGATCGACCGCCTGGGCATGCGCGTGACCGACAAGGGCCAGACCATCGTCCCCCTGGCCCTGTACTTCCTCGACGGTCGCGCCAAGGTCGAGATCGCCCTGGCCCGCGGCAAGCGTGACTGGGACAAGCGCCAGGCCCTGCGCGAGCGCCAGGACAACCTCGAGGCCCAGCGAGCCATGCGCGAGCGCCGCGACCTGTGAGGCTGCGCTGCCTGCTGGTCAGCCACGACGACGCAGGGCCCAGCGGGCACCGACGACCGAGGCGGCGCACCAGACCAGCAGGACCACCCAGGAGCGGCCCGGCACGGTGAAGTCGTGCGGGGCCAGCCCGGCGCGGACCGTCTGGGCCATGGGTTCCAGGGGCAGCCACTGGTGGAGCTCCTGGGCCCACGGGGGCATCCGGTCGGCGGGAAAGCTGATCGGGGTGAACAGCAGCACGACGAACACCAGCACCTGGGACATCAGCAGCGCCAGCACCGGGGACATCAGGCACGCGACGGCGTACCCCACGGCGGCGGCGGTCAGCGCCACCAGCAGCGCCACCGGGACCAGCCACCAGGTCGGGTCGAGGTCGACGTCGAACCGCCAGGCGCCGACAGCCGCTCCGATCACCACCCCGGGCAGGGCGATGATCGTCCAGACGGCCAGGTCAGCGATGAGGAAGACCTCCCGCGGGACGGGCAAGGTCCGCATCCAGTCCAGGCTGCCTTCGGTACGGGCCTGGCTGACGAACTGGGGGGTGGCGATCAGGCCGACAGAGATCAGCGCGATGACCGGGGCACCGGTGGCCAGGAACCGCCCAGCCTCGGGGCCAGGGTTGCCGACCAGCAGCCCGAACCCGATGACGGTCGCCACCGGGATCAGCAGCTGGAGGAGCACCAGCAGCGGCAGCTCGACGGTTCGACGGCGCATCTGCCACTGGATCACCAGGCCCAGCTGGCGCCAGACAGGTATGGCTTCCTGGTGCTCGGTGACGACGGGGCGGGTGGCGGTCTCGATGCTCATGCTGCGATCTCTTCCTGGGTGGTCTGGCCGACGAGCTCGACATAGACGTCTTCCAACGACGCCGGGGTCAGCGCGTACCGTTCGATCTGTCCCGTGGTCAGCGCCCGCGACGCCCAGGCGACCACGGCCGCGGCCCGGTCGGCGGGGACCGCCGCGGTGGCCCGGTGCTGGCCACGGTCGACGGGGACCAGGCCGTCGGGCCAGCTCGGAGCGACGGCACCGGTGAGGTCGACCTCGAGGGTGAGGCTGCCGGACCGGCTCTGGGTGAGCGCCGCCGGGGTGTCGTCGGCCAGCACCCGGCCGCGGTCGAGGACGACCAGGCGGTCGACGACCCGTTCGGCCTCGCGCACGTTGTGGGTGACCAGCAGGACTCCGGCACCGTCGTCGGCCAGGGTGCGGATCTCGCGCCACAGGAGCCGTCGCCGCACCGGGTCGACGTCGTTGGTCGGCTCGTCGAGCACCACGAGCCGGCCGGGCACCACGGCGGCCATGGCGAACGCGGTGAGACGGGCCACCCCGCCGGAGACCTTCTCGGCCGGGGTGGCGGCCCACTCGGTGAGGTCGAGCGCTTCGATGAGGTGGGCGGTGCGGGCCCGCACCGTGGCCTTGTCGCCGCCGCGGATCCGCCCGACCAGCTCGACGGCGGTGCGGGGGCTCAGACCGGTGATCGGGACGTTGGCCTGGGCCTGGACGGAGGTCAGCCGCCGGGCGATCTCGGGGTGGGCGACGGCGTCGGTGCCGACGAGCCTGATCTGCCCGGAGTCGGGCTTCAGCAGCCCGACCACCTGGTTGACCAGGGTGGACTTGCCGGCGCCGTTGTGCCCGAGCAGGCCCACGACCTGCCCCGCGGCCACGGTCAGGTCGACGCCGGCGTTGGCCTGGACGACGCGATGGCGCCGTCCGAACCTCTTGTGCAGGTCACGGACCTGCAAGATCTCGTCCACGGTGGGCCTCCCTCGGGCGCTGGATCGCGATTGTTGACCGAACGGTACGCGACATACCGGTCGGTATGCAAGGGGGTGTGGGACCGTGTTCTCCGCGGGCTCCGGCGGGTGGAGCGCGACCTGCCGTGCAGGTAGGCGGGGTTCCTTCACGCCGGCGCGGCACGAGCAGGCCGCCTGTTGAAATACCAGGTGGGATGTAGACTGAGGCGATGAGCGACTCTGACGACCTCGGCTCGGCGGCTCGTGCGTTGTCCGCTTCGGTCGCCGCTCTGACCCGCGCACTGGGGCAGGGCCTGACCGAGGCCAGCCGCGAGATCACCGACGATCTCGTCGCCGAGCTGCGCCAGGCCTCGGACGAGCTGGCCGACGCCTCGACCAAGGTCACGGGCATCGGTTGGGGGCGTCACCGCCCGAAGACGCGCCAGGCGGCGACCGTACCGTCGGGCCGCACGCCAGCCGACCGGCGTCGTGCCCGCGCCGAGCAGACCCGCGCCCGGCTGCTCGCCGCCGCCGCCGCCGTGTTCGCCGAGAAGGGCTACGAAGGGTCGTCGGTCGGCGACGTCGCAGCCGAGGCCGGGTACACCAAGGGCGCGGTCTACGCGCACTTCGACAGCAAGGAAGACCTGCTGGCGGGCATCGTCTCCCAGATGACAGCGGCCGACGAGGAGTTCTTCGCCGCCGGTCCCACCTCGGTGAGCGCCCTCTTCTGCTCCGGCGGCGACGACCCCGAGACGTTGCGCCGCACCCTGCTGGCCCTGGAGGTCTACACCTACGCGGTCCGCCACCCCGAGGCTCGCTCCCGGATGGCTCCGCTCGTCACCAGCACCTGGGACCACACGGCAGGGCTCATCGCGGCGAACCGCACCGGCGACCAGGACGCGGAGCCGTCGCAGGACGACCGCGACCTGGCCCTGGCGCTGCTCTCGGTGCACACCTTCGCCCAGATGATCGGCCCGGTGCTGGGCGACGACACCGCCACCGCGTCGGCCGCCCGGACCATCGACCGCCTCCTCGCCGCCCAGGCCGCCGACAGCACGGAGGTTCCCCAGCCCGGGGCCTGACGGCGGAATAGGGGAGACGGGCAGCGGCGTCGCCAGTACACTGGAGGTGCCTGCTCGCGCGCAGGCCCCAAGGCGGCTGGTGTCGCCACGAGGTGCTCGTGCGATCAGTGTTGACAACTGAACATGGGGGTGATCGGTTTCGACGGTGATCGTCGATCCAGGAGAAGCGGGCCGAGGATACGCGGTTATCTCGTTAACGCTCCGCGTAACACATAGGTGCCGATTCCAAGCGCACCGACTTCGCCCTCGCCGCCTGAGCGAGCTTCGAAGTCCGTCAGCCCGGGGTAGCTTCCGACCCGGTTCCTGGCGTCAGCTAGGAAGCCACTGCTCGTAGCCTTCGTCATCGGGGCTGCGGGGACTCTTAGGTGACTGAGCCCGTCCGCACCTTGTCTGCGTGAGTGCGGGGGCCGAGAAAGACAACAGCAGACTGCACCCGGAGAAGCCCTGGTTCCACGTCATCGGACGCGGGTTCGATTCCCGCCACCTCCACGAGATCGAGGGCGACGTGTGCCTGCTGACAGCGCAGGCCGCGTCGCTCTCGTCATGTTCTGCGGGGCCCAGCCCCGCGCCCGCACGGGGGCGAGCCCCGTGACCCCGTCCTGTGGTCGGGTCGAGCCTTTCGCTCAGGTTTCGTGCATCGAGAGGTCGAGCCTTTCGCTCAGGTTTCGTACATCGAGAGGTCGAGCCTTTCGAACATCCAGGTTCATGCCCACGACACGTTGGTTGTTCAGATTCCGACGGATGCCTGATCCCATGGCTCGCCCCCCTGCCCTACAGGCAGCGACGACCGGCCGGGCAACAGCGGTCCACCGGCCGACGACCGGCTGGACCTGCTCCGGCTGGGCGTGGGCCTGGTGGCAGGGCCGGGTGCCCCTCACCGTGTCGTGGTCGCGAGCTCCTGCAGGCGCGTCGTCACGAGGTCGTCGAAGAGGTCGAGCGGCAGAGGTGCCGTCGCGGTGAAATGGATCGATCCCTTGGTGTGCTCGTAGCCCGGGTATCTGGCCATGATCTGCGTGACGACCGCACTGCTGTAGGGATAGACCGAGAATCCCGCCCTGGTCGGCATGAGCGAGACGAGGCCCTTGCCGCCGTGGCGCAGCGCCGGCATGCCATAGCTGAGGCCCGGGACGGCCGCAGGGTCGAGCTCGGCGGCGCGCTCCCAGTACGTGGCGAGCACCTCGCTCTGTGCTGCGGGCAGTGACGACAGGTGGTCGGCGATCGGGTCGGGGCTCGCATCCATGCGGCCAGTCTGGCACAGCGTCCCGGTCGTGGGGGAAGCCACCCTCGACCGGGTCGGGGCGCTGGTGCTCAGGCCAGGAGCGTCCGGTCGCTCAGGCCGCCCTTGTTGCTGCTGAACCACTCGAGGAGGTCCGCCACCTCGGCCTTGGCCTTCTCTTCGGGGGTCAGCGAACGGACGATCTGGCCCTCGTGCATCATGATGAGGCGGTTGCCCATCCTCAGGGCGTGATCCATGTTGTGGGTCACCATCAGGGCCGTCAGCTGGTGCTCGGAGATCATCTGGTCGGTCAGGCGCAGCACCAGCTCGGCACGTTCGGGGTCGAGAGCGGCCGTGTGCTCGTCGAGCAGCAGCAGGTCGGGGTGGGTGAACGTGGCCATCAGCAGGCTGAGCGCCTGACGCTGCCCGCCCGAGAGCAGACCGACCCGGTGGTTCATACGGTCTTCCAGGCCCTGCTCCAGGGTGGCCAGGTGGTCGCGGAAGATGGCGCGACGCTTCTTGGACAGGCCGCGAGCCAGGGTCAGCCGCCGGCCCCGCCCCAGGGCGACGGCCAGGTTCTGCTCGATGGTCAGGTGAGGAGCGGTGCCGGCCTGCGGGTCCTGGAAGACCCTGGCGACGCGGGCGGCCCGGCGGTGAGCCGGCTGCCTGGTGACGTCGTCGTCGCCGATCCGCACCGTGCCCTGGTCGACCGGCAGGGAACCGCCGATGACGTTGAGCAGGGTCGACTTGCCAGCGCCGTTCGAGCCGATGATGGTGACGAAATCGCCGGTCGCCAGCTCCAGGTCGACCGCGCGCAACGCCACCCGCTCGTTGGCGGTGCCCGGGTAGAACGTCTTGGAGACGTCAGTCAGCGTCAGCATCACGTCCCTTTCTTCGGGACGGGCGCGACCGAGGCTTCGTGGGCCGCGTCGACCTCGGCCATCGGCGAGAACGGGTTCGGCACCACGCTCATCTGTTCCGGGACGTCGGACCGCCGACGCCACGGCGACAGCTTGGTGACCAAGGTGTGGGCGCTCCTGGACTGCGAGACCACGAGCGCCAGCACCACCAGGACGGCTGACATCAGCTTGACGTCGGCGTTCTCGATGAACGGCGTGTCCTTCGGCCACCACGCCGGCGGCTCGATGTTCAGGGCCCAGTTGATGACCACCCGGTAGAGCACCGAACCGACGACGACACCGAACGACGCCAGCCACAGGTACCGGGTGCCGAAGATCGCGTTCCCCAAGATGACCGAGGCGAGCCCGATGAGGATCATTCCGCGGCCGTCTTCGATCGAAGAATAACCGGAGTACTGGAACCAGATGGCGCCGCACAGCCCGACGAGACCGTTGGACACCATCAGCGTCACGATCTTCGTCATGTTGGTGCTGATGCCCATGGCCGAGGCCATACCCGGGTTGTCGCCGGTGGTCATGACGGCGAAACCGAACTTGGTGCTCAAGAACCAGACCACCAGGGCGGCGATGAGGAAGACACCGGCACCGATGATCGCGACCGAGACCCAGGTGCCCCGCAGGCTGCCCCCGGCCCGGTTCTCGAACAGGCCGGAGAAGATCGTGGCCTCGTCGAACAGACCCACGTTGGGTACCAGCTGGCCGTCATGAGCGAACGACATGACGCGGAGGTTGACGGTATACATCGACATCATCACCAGGATGGACGCCAGCAACGGGTCGATGTGGAACTTGGTGTGCAGGATCCCGGTCAGCATGCCGGCCAGCGCCCCCGCTGCCACGCCCCCTGCGATGGCCATCACCGGCGACATGCCGTTGACGATGAGGACACCGGTGGTGGCCGTACCAGCCGTGAAGGAGCCGTCGACCGTCAGGTCCGCAAAGTTGAGGATGCGGAAGGTGAGGAACACCCCTAACGCCATGATGGCCAGGATCAGCCCTTGGTCGACGGCTCCCATGAGTATTGGTCTCTCGGCTGGTCGGGCTCTTAGCTCTTCTTCGTCTCGACGACAGTGCCCTGGCTGACCAGGCTGTCAGGCAGCGTCAGCCCGAAGGTGGCGGCGGCACCCGGGTTGACCAGCAGGTCGGTGCTCTCGGGGGCCTCCGGCTTGATGCTGTTCACAGGCTTCCCGTCGCGCAGGATCGCGACCGCCATCTCGCCGGTGCGTCGTCCCAGGTCGTTGTAGCTCAGACCACGGGTGGCCACGGTGCCCAGCTCGACCGTGCTGGTGTCGGCGCAGAAGACCGGGATCTGCTTCTCCTTGCCGAACTTGATGACCGCGGAGATCGCAGCCACCAGGGTGTTGTCGGTCGGGATCATGATGGCGTCGACGTCAGACAGGGCCTCCAGGCCCGCGGTGACCTCAGCTGACGACGTGATCGCCTTGGGCTTGATGGTCACGCCGAGGTCGGCGGCCTCCGCCTGGTACTGCTCGAGCTGGGCTGCGGAGTTGGACTCGGCCGCCGAGTAGAGCACGCCGACGGTCTGGACGTCGGGCATGGCTTCCTTGATCAGCGAGATCGGGTCGCCTCCGGAATGGAGGTCCGACGTGCCGGTGATGTTCGGACCGGCCTTGTCCCACGAGGGAACCAGGCGGTCGGCCACCGGGTCGGTCACGGCCGAGAACAGGATCGGCCGGTCTTTCACGGCGTTGGCCATCTGCTTGGCGACCGGCGTCGAGATGGCGAGGATCAGGTCGATGTCAGAGTTCGACGCGAACGAGTTCGCGATGGTGGTGACGTTCGACTCTTCGCCCTGGGCGTTCCTGGAGATCAGCTTGTAGTCCAGGCCTTCTTCTTTCAGCACGTCCTCGAACCCCGCGAGCACGGCCTGAAGCGCCGGGTGCTCGACGATCACGGCGGTCCCGATGACGTACTGGTTCTCAGAGTCAGCGTTGTCGGAGCTGGAAGAACAACCGGTCAGGCTCGACAGCCCGAGGCTGGCGACAGCGGCGGCGGCCAGGGTGGTCAGGGCGAGACGGCGTCGTCTCATGA
>JAVBSR010000047.1:0-5532 GCA_031556715.1 Cellulomonas sp. | reverse complement strand
CCTCGTGGCTCGAGCCGGTCTGGACAAACGACAGCGGGACGTGGCGACCATGTTCGACACCATCGCCCCCCGGTACGACGTGACCAACGACGTGATGTCGCTCGGCCAGGACTGGTCGTGGCGGCGGGCCACGGTGCGGGCGGTCGGCGCGGGCGTCGGCGACACCGTGCTGGACCTGGCGGCGGGGACGGGCACCTCGACGGCCCCGTACGCCGACGCCGGTGCCCGCGTGGTGGCCTGCGACCTGTCCGTGGGGATGGTCACCCAGGGGAGGCACCGTCGCCCCGACCTGGCGTTCGTGGCCGGCGACGCCCTGGCGCTGCCCTTCGCGGACGCCTCCTTCGACGCGGTGACGATCTCCTTCGGGCTGCGCAACGTGCCGGACGTCGACGGGGCGCTGGCCGAGATGCTGCGCGTCACCCGCCCAGGAGGGCGGCTCGTGGTGTGCGAGTTCTCGACGCCGCCGTCGCGGGCGCTGCGCACCGCCCACGAGCTGTACCTGCGCACGGTCCTGCCGACCCTGGTGCGGGTGGTGGCCAGCATCGACGACGCCTACGAGTACCTCGTCGAGTCGATCCGGCTGTGGCCGGACCAGGAGGGCCTGGCCGAGCAGATCCAGCAGGCCGGCTGGCAGCAGGTCGCCTACCGGAACCTCACCGGCGGGATCGCGGCGCTGCACCGTGCCGTCCGCCCCGACCCGTCGGTCGGTCCGAGGTCCGTTTCGTAGCGCCTTACACCGGTGCCGGGTGGTCTGTCCAGTGTGAGAAACGTCACTGGGACCTAGGTCACCCTTCGCAGACAGCTCACGTCGTCCCCGATAGACTCCCGCACAGGTATCCAACAGGTGTCCGATGACGGAGAACGGTAGGGATCTGGCGTGGCCATGACGACCGATGACGCCGATGTCATCGTTGTCGGCGCCGGTCCTGGAGGCGCTGGTACGGCGTACTGGTGCGCCCAGGCGGGGCTGGAGGTCCTGCTGCTGGACAAGGCCCAGTTCCCGCGCGAGAAGGTGTGCGGCGACGGGCTGACGCCCCGTGCGGTGGCCGAGCTGGTCCGGATGGGACTGCCGATCCACCAGGCCGACGGCTGGATCCGCAACCGGGGCCTGAGGGTGTACGGCGGCGGGCACGTCGTCGAGCTGCCGTGGCCTGAGATGTCCAGCTATCCGTCGTACGGCATGGCCCGGGCCCGCACCTCGCTGGACCAGATGCTGGTCGAGCACGCCCGGGCTGCCGGGGCCAAGGTGGTGGAGCGGACCGCGGTCACCGGGCCGGTCCGTGACGAGCACACCGGTCGTGTGGTCGGGGTCAGCGCCCGCGAGGCCGGCAACCGGTCGGCCGAGGAGCGGACCTACCGGGCACGGGTGGTCGTCGCCGCCGACGGGGTCTCGTCGCGGCTGGCGACGGCGCTGGGCCGGACCCCTCGCACCGACCGGCCGATGGGCGTGGCGGTGCGCACGTACTTCCGCTCGCCGCTGCACGACGACCCGTGGATGATCAGCCACCTGGAGCTGTGGGACGGCGAGCCGAACCGGTCGGCCCTCATGCCGGGCTACGGCTGGATCTTCCCGCTCGGCGACGGCACGGTGAACGTCGGCCTGGGGTCGGTGTCCTCGACGTCGGCGGCGACCAAGGTCGACTACCGAGACCTGTTCGCCCGCTGGACGGCTCACGCCCCGGCCGAGTGGGGCCTGACGCCGGACCGTCAGCTGGGCCCGGTGCGCGGAGCGGCGCTGCCCATGGGTTTCAACCGGCAGCCGCTGTACGCGGACGGGATGGTGCTCGTGGGGGACGCCGGGGGTATGGTCAGCCCGTTCAACGGCGAGGGCATCGCCTACGCGCTCCAGGCCGGACGGGTCGCAGCGGACACGGTCGCCCAGTCGTTGGCCCGCAGCTCTCGGGCGGGACAGGAACGAGCACTGGCGACCTACCAGTCACGGATGAAGGATGATCTGGGTGGCTACTACACGCTGGGACGTGGATTCGTGAGACTCATCGAGAACCCACGGGTCATGCGGGTCTGCACCCGGTACGGTCTACCCCGGCCCCAGCTCATGCGGTTCACGCACAAGCTGCTGTCCGACTGCTACGAGCCGGTCGGCGGCGACGTCATGGACCGGGTCATCGCCGGGCTCGCCCGGCTGGCGCCTGCGGCATGAGACGACGGCGCGGCATGAGGTCAGCACGTAAGCACGAGGAAGGCAGTGGCATGGGCATCCCGACACTGAGGGCGACCTGGAGGATGACGCTATGAACCCGTACGTCCCGCTGCTCATGATGATGGGCCTGGCGGCGCTGCTCGCTGTCGGCGGTCTGGTCGCCAGCGCGGTGCTGGGGCCCAAGCGGCACAACCGCGCCAAGCTCGAGGCATACGAGTGCGGTATCCAGCCCACGCCGCACGCGCTGGGCGGCGGCCGCTTCCCGGTGAAGTACTACCTGGTGGCGATGACCTTCATCATCTTCGACATCGAGGTCGTCTTCCTCTACCCGTGGGCCGTGAGCTTCGTGGCGCTGGGCATGTTCGGCACGGTTGCGATGATGTCGTTCCTCCTGCTCATCACGGTGCCGCTGGTGTACGAGTGGCGCCGCGGTGGCCTGGAGTGGGACTGAGAGGGAGTAGAGAGATGGCGAACGATCAGTCTGTTCCCCCAGGGATCCTGCTGGGTACGGTCGAGGGCCTGGCCGGCTGGGCCCGCAAGGCCTCCGTGTGGCCGGTGACCTTCGGCCTGGCCTGCTGCTCGATCGAGATGATGGCCACCGGGTGCGCCCGGTTCGACATCTCCCGGATCGGGATGGAGGTGTTCCGCGCCTCGCCGCGCAACGCCGACCTGATGATCGTGGCCGGGCGGCTGTCGCAGAAGATGGCCCCGGTGGCACGGCAGGTCTACGACCAGATGGCCGAGCCGAAGTGGGTGCTGTCCATGGGGGTGTGCGCCTCCTCCGGCGGCATGTTCAACAACTACGCGATCGTGCAGGGCGTGGACCACGTCCTGCCGGTGGACATCTACCTGCCTGGTTGCCCGCCGCGGCCCGAGATGCTCATCCACGCGCTGCTCGCGCTGCACGACCAGATCCAGAACGAGCCGCTGCTGGGGCACAAGAAGAAGATCGCTGCCGCGGTCGAGAAGGCTGCCCTGGCGGCCGAACCCACCTCTCACATGACGGGTCTGCTGCGATGACGACGAGCGACGACAAGACTCCGGCCCGCGGCCAGGCCGTCGTCAAGGCCGACGAGCATCCTCTGCTGGAGGTCGTGGACGTCCGCCACGGCATGTTCGGGCCTGTCGGCACCGGTGACACCTCCGGCTACGGCGGCCTGGTCACCACGGTCGTCCTGCCCGGGCCGAGCGAGCGGCCGTACGGCGGCTGGTTCGACGAGGTCGTGGACGTCCTGGCCGAGGTGATGGACGAGTCCGGCCCGGGGTACGCCGAGGCCGTCGAGTACGTGGTGGTCGACCGCGGCGAGCTGACCCTGCACGTCGCGGCCGAGCACCTGGTCGCGGTGAGCCAGGCCCTGCGTGACGACCCGGACCTGCGCTTCGAGCTGTCGCTGGGCGTCTCGGGCGCGCACTACCCGCAGGACGAGCACCGCGAGCTGCACGCCGTGTACCACCTGGTGTCGGTCACTCACGGGCGCCAGCTGCGGCTCGAGGTCGCGGTCGACGACGCCGACCGGCACATCCCGTCGACGACGTCGGTGTACCCGACCAACGACTGGCACGAGCGTGAGACGTTCGACTTCTTCGGGATCATCTTCGACGGCCACCCCGGCCTGTCCCGGATCCACATGCCCGACGACTGGGCGGGCCACCCGCAGCGCAAGGACTACCCGCTGAACGGCATCCCGGTCGAGTTCAAGGGCGCCACCGTGCCACCACCAGACGAGCGGAGGGAGTACCGCTGATGAGCACCCAGACACCCCCGACCGGTACCCCGCACTCGACCGGCGCCGTGCACGACGACGACCTGGCCGGTGTGCCCGTCTTCGACTCTGTCGGCGACGACTGGTCTGACATCGCCGCCGAGGCCGCGCGCCTGGGCGAGGAGCGGATCGTCGTCAACATGGGCCCCCAGCACCCGTCGACCCACGGCGTGCTGCGTCTCATGCTGGAGATCGACGGCGAGACGGTGACCGAGGCCCGTGCGGGCATCGGCTACCTGCACACCGGCATCGAGAAGAACATGGAGTACCGCACCTGGGCGCAGGGCGTGACCCTGTGCACGCGGATGGACTACCTGGCCCCGCTGTTCCAGGAGGGCGCCTACTGCCTGGCGGTCGAGAAGCTGCTGGGCGTGACCGACGACGTGCCGGAGCGAGCCTCGGTCATCCGGGTGCTCATGATGGAGCTGAACCGGATCTCGTCCCACATGGTCTTCCTCGGTACCGGTGGTAACGAGATGGGCGCGACCACGGTGATGATGCTCGGTTTCCAGGCCCGCGAGGACGTCCTGGAGATCCTGGAGATGGTCACCGGGCTGCGCATGAACCACGGCTACATCCGCCCCGGCGGTGTGTCGCAGGACCTCCCGCCGGACACCACGGCCTACATCCGCAAGAAGATGGAGTCGGTGCGCGGGTACCTGCGGGGTCTGGAAGACCTGGTCCTGGCCAACCCGATCGTCCACCTGCGGATGAAGGAGACCGGGTACCTGTCGATGGCGGCCTGCATGGCGCTGGGGATCACCGGGCCGCTGCTGCGTGCCACCGGCCTGCCCTACGACGTGCGCAAGACCGAGCCGTACTGCGGCTACGAGACGTACGACTTCGACATCCCGACCGCGACCGAGGCAGACAACTACGCCCGGATGATGGTCCGCCTGGAGGAGACCTACCAGTCGATCCGGATCGTCGAGCAGACCTGCGACCGTCTGGACGCCCTGGAGGGCGCTCCGGTGATGCTCGCGGACAAGAAGATCGCCTGGCCGGCCCAGATGTCGGTGGCCGGTGACGGGCAGGGCCAGTCCCTGGCGCACGTCAAGGAGATCCTGGGCACGTCGATGGAGGCTCTCATCCACCACTTCAAGCTGGTCACCGAGGGCTTCCGGGTCCCGCCGGGCCAGGTCTGGCAGTCCATCGAGCACGCTCGCGGCACGATGGGTGTGCACCTGGTGTCCGACGGTGGCACGCACCCGTACCGGGCTCACTTCCGAGACCCGTCGTTCAACAACCTGCAGGCGACCGCGGTGATGTGCGAGGGCGGACAGGTGGCCGACGTGGTCGTCTCCATCGCCTCGATCGACCCGGTGCTCGGAGGGGTGGACCGCTGATGGCTATGAAGCACGAGACTGATGCGCCGGCCGTGCACGCCACGTCGTACGACGAGGCGGACCGGGCCCGGCTGGCCGCCGAGGCCGCGCAGATCGTGGCGCGCTACCCGAACCCGCGGTCGGCGCTGCTGCCGATCCTGCACCTGGTGCAGTCGGAGGACGGCTACGTCTCTCCGCGCGGGGTCGCGTTCGCGGCCGACACCCTGGGCCTGACCCCGGCGCAGGTGTCCGCGGTGGCGACCTTCTACACCCAGTACAAGCG
>JAVBSR010000036.1:0-19517 GCA_031556715.1 Cellulomonas sp. | reverse complement strand
CGTCGTCGGCAAGGGCATGTTCGCCGAGATCCGCCGCCAGCACCCCGGTGCCAACCTCGTCGCGATCGACTACGACCCGGGCGCCTCGCAGGTCAACCAGCTCAACCGCATCAAGCTGATGATCGCCACCGCCCACCTGGTAGCCGACACCCCAACCACTCCGCCTGCCGACGAGACGGTTCCGCGCCTGGTAGAGCAGCACTGAGTGGCGGTCTGCCAGAGCAGGGCTTGCTACCCCGCTCTCGTCCATCTAGTCTGTCTAGTCAATCTAGTCTGTCTAGTCAGATCATAGAAGGAGAGGCGGCCATGACGATGTGGCAGGTACAGGAAGCCAAGCGTCAGTTCAGCGAGGTGCTGCGCCGGGCCGCCGATGAGGGCGGTCAGATCGTCACCCGCCACGGTGTCGAGGTGGCAGCGGTGGTCGACATCGCGGAGTACCGGCGGCTCAAGGAACTAGCCACCGAGCGCCGCCCCCACCCGGGCCTGCTGTTCCCACCTTTGGACGACTCGGAGTTCGCCGATGTCGTCGACGAGGTAGTCGCTGCCCGCGGCGATGCCACGTCACGGTCCCAGGGCCTGTTCGAGGACTGACCGTGTGGAGCTACCTGATCGACACCAACGTGGTGTCCGAGCTCAGCAAGCCGGACCCGGACCCGACAGCCGCCGCCTGGACGGCTCAGACCGAACCTGCCTGCTGCTGCCTGTCGCTGCTGACGTTGGCTGAGCTGGAACGCGGGGTCGTACTGCTCGAAGCAAAAGGAGCAGCTGCCAAGGCGCGGCGCATCCGCCAGTGGCTGGCCTCGATCGAAGAAGACTATGCGGGCCGCATCCTTCCGGTGACGGCTCCGGTCGCCCAAGCCTGGGCCAACCTGCCGACCAACCGAACGTTCCCCGGCATCGACTCCTTGATCGCCGCCACGGCCATCGCACACGGCCTGACCGTCGTCACCCGCAACATCAAAGACTTCGAAGCCACCGGCGCCCGCTGCCTCAACCCGTTCCTGCCCGCACCGTCGCCGTAGCGGCATGCGTCCAGATGCTCGTCGACCAGTAGGTTGTGACGGAGGCGGAAGGAGCCAGGCATGCGCGCGATGATCCTCAAGGAGTTCCACGAGCTGCGCCGTGACCGTCGCACCGTGGCGATGCTCGTGGTGATGCCGGTGCTGCTGCTGGTCATCTTCGGCTATGCGGCCAACTTCAAGGTCGAGAACCTGACCACGGCGGTGGTCGGCGCCCAGGCCGACCAGGTCAGGGCTGCCATCGAGGCCGGTGTGCCCGGGGCGCCGTCCTCGGACCTGTTCGACGTGGTCCGCACCGACCCGGACGGCACCAGCGACGACGCCCGGGCGCTGGTGCGCGACAACGTCGCCGACGTCGTGGTCGACACCTCGACCGCACCGCCGACGGTCTACCTGGACGGCTCGTCGCTGTTCGCCGCCAGCACCGCCGCCGCCGCGCTCGGCCGGATGGGCGACCAGGTGAAGGTCGAGGTGCTGTACAACCCGGACCTGAAGACGTCGTGGGTGATGGTGCCCGCCCTGGTCGGGCTGGTGCTGGCCTTCGTCGGGACCATCATCACCAGCATTGGCCTGGTACGGGAGCGCGCCGCCGGGACGATGGAACAGCTGGCGGTCATGCCGCTGCGGTCCATCGACGTGATCATCGGCAAGATCACGCCCTACTTCGTGCTCGGGGCGGTGGACATGGCGATCATCACGGTGCTCGGCGTGGTGATCTTCGGGGTGCCGTTCAACGGGAACGTGGCCCTCTTCGCCCTGGGCGCGCTGCTGTTCCTGTTCGTCGTGCTCGGGCTGGGGGTGCTCATCTCCACGGTGTCGCAGACCCAGGCGCAGGCCATCCAGGGCTCGATCATGGTGATGCTGCCGCAGGTGCTGCTGTCCGGGTTCATCTTCCCGCTGTCGGCCATGGCGGCGGGGGTCCGCTGGATCGGGTACTGCCTGCCGCTGACCTACTTCGTGCAGATCAGCCAGGGGGTGATGCTGCGCGGGGCCGGGCTGTCGTCGCTGTGGCTGCCGTTCGTGGTGCTGGCAGGCATGGCCGTCGTCGTGGTCACCGTGTCCGTGCTGCGCTTCCGACGCACCCTCGCCGGAGGCGGGTCGTGACGGCGACGGTCACCACCTGGGGCGTCCGGGGGCTGGTCGTGCGGTACGGCGCGACCACCGCGGTGGACGGGGTGGACCTCACAGCGACACCCGGGCAGGTGGTCGCCGTCGTCGGCGGCGACGGCGCGGGCAAGACGACGCTGCTGCGCGCCCTGGTCGGCGGGCTGCGGCCCACCGCCGGGCAGGTGGACGCCCCGGACCAGCGGCACACCGGGTTCATGCCCACGGCCGCCGGGGTGTGGCGCGAGCTGACCGTGGACGAGAACGTCGACTTCGTGGCCGCCGCCTACGGGCTGAGCGGCGCAGCGCTGGCCGAGCGTCGGGCCGAGCTGTTGGAGGTGACAGGGCTGACCGCCGCCCGGGACCGGCTGGGCGGCCAGCTGTCCGGCGGGATGCGCCAGAAGCTGGCGTTCGGGCTGGCCACCCTTCACCGCCCGGACCTGCTGGTGCTCGACGAGCCGACCACCGGGGTCGACCCGGTGAGCCGGGCCGAGCTGTGGCGGATGGTCTCGCGCACCGTCGCCGACGGCGCCGCCGTCGTGCTGGCCACCACCTACCTGGACGAGGCCGAACGGGCCGCGCAGGTGCTGGTGCTCTCCGCCGGCCGTCCCCTGCTGGTCGGCACCCCCGACGAGGTACGTCACGGCGCCCCCGGCACGGTCGTGCGGCTGGACGAGGGCACGGACGTCCCGGACCACCTGCCCGTCTGGCGCCGCGGTCGCGAACGTCACGCCTGGCTCGCCCCGGCGCCCGCCGACCCGGCAGGCTCCGGCACCGCGGTGGCCGGCGCGGCTGGCCCGGGTGCCCCGACCGGCATCGCCGGGACCCGACCGGTGGAGGTGGACCTGGAGGACGCCGTCATCGCGGCGTCGCTGGCACGAGAGGACGCGGCCGACGGCCCGACGGAGCCGGTGTCCGGCAGCACCCCTGTCACCGGCACAGCACCGGGCTCAGGCTCACGTCCGACGGTGAGGTCCCGCAGCGACGAAGGACGCCTCGACCGGACCGGGGAACCTCGGGCGGCCGACGATACGCGGGACACGTCGAAAGACCTGGTGCGGGTGCGCAGCGTGAGCCGCCGGTTCGGCGCCCTGTCCGCCGTGGACGAGGTAGACCTGGACGTCGCGGCGGGCGAGATCGTCGGGCTGGTCGGAGCCAACGGTGCCGGCAAGACGACGCTGCTGCGCCTGCTCCTCGGGCTGCTGCCCGCCGACTCCGGCGAGATCGCCGTGCTGGGTGCCACCCCGTCCCGGGACGTCCGGCGCCACGTCGGGTACGTCCCGCAGAGCCTCGGCCTGTACGCCGACCTGACCGTGGCGCAGAACCTGGAGTTCGTCGCCCGCTGCTACGGCTTCCCGGTGCCGCCGCTGCCCCCAGGCCTGGCCGAGCTGTCCGACCGGACCGTCCGCTCGATCGGGCTGGGCCGCCAACGACGCCTCGCCTTCACCGCTGCCCTGGCCCACTCCCCCGACCTGCTGGTGCTCGACGAACCGACCTCCGGCGTCGACCCGCTGGCCCGCACCCGGCTGTGGGACACCATCCGCGGCCAGGCCGACCAGGGCGTCGGCGTGCTGGTCACCACGCACTACATGCAGGAAGCCGAGCAGTGCGACCGCCTGGTGCTCATGGTCGCCGGACGGGTCGTCGCCGCAGGCTCGCAGGCCGCGCTCGTGGGCGACGCCCGCGCCGTCCTGGTCCGCGCCCCCGCCTGGACCGACGCCTTCACCGCCCTGGCCGACGCGGGTCTTCCCGTCGTGCTCGACGGCACCGCGGTCCGCGTCGCCGCGACACCCGAGGCGGACGTCCGCTCCGCCCTGGCCGCGGCCGGTGTCGAGGCACAGACCACCGAGGTCCCCGCCACCCTCGACGAAGTCATGGCCGCCCGGTCCTGAACCGTTTTCCGGATCGCACCGAGTATGGCGACAGATCATCGCGATCGACGACGTCACCCCGCCGATATGCCGGTGCACAGCGCGGTCCGGGCAGGTCGGAAGGACCGGACCCGTCAGATCGCCTCGCGCGGCCACGCAGTCCCCGGGGGAACGCGAGCGTGAAGCTGGTCGTGGCGTGTCAGGGCGTCGCCGACGGGGGGCCGGGAATGCCCGTGCCGGCGAGTGCCTCCGCCGCCTCGGGAAACCAGCGCTCCAGCTCACCGGGACGCAGGCAGGACGACAGCAGGCGCTCGTCCTGGTCGGGGTCGAGAACCACGACGAGGAACGTGTCGTCGGTCGCACCGGCCTCGATCAGTGACGCCCGGGTGCGGCGGGCCACGGTAGCCAGCATGGTCAAGAACCTGCGGTAGGTACCCTCCCACCGTGCGACATCGTCAGCGAGGCCGTCGAAGTCACGCCTACCGGGCGGCAGTCCGGCCTCGACCGCCAGCTGTGCCTGCCAGTGGAGCACCCTGGCATCAGGCAGCCAGTCGACGATCTGGTGCGCCCAGTCCGCAGTGCTCCAGCTCGTCGGTTCGCCGAGCTCCCGTTCCATCCGCGACCAGTCCTCGTCGGTGACCACCTGCAGGGTGCCGAACCAGATCGGGCCGCACGTCTCGGCGTAGATCTCGTCCATCGCCGCGGCGCGGAAGTGCTCGGCCGGGTGGGCCCCGACCGTCCGGCGAACGGCCGCCACCGTCGCGGCGACCAGCTCGTCCTCCAGCTGTGACCATGCCAACCCTGAGGCCGGCTGTGGCTCCGCACCTGTCACTGTCGGCTCCTCGTCTGGTCCGAGCAGGACCCCCATGGTATCGAGGCTGATCTCGGGTCGTCGCTGCAGCCGGCCCGACGTGCCGCTGCCGGTCGGTGCCCCACGAGCCGATCCCAGGAGCAAGCCTCCAGCCGCCGACCGCTATCCGGCGTGGTCGCGGGCGCGGATCTCGACGCGGCGGATCTTGCCGGAGACGGTGACGGGCATGGCGTCGACGAACTCGACGATCCGGGGGTACTTGTACGGGGCGGTGCGGGCCTTGACGAACGACTGGATGTCGCGGGCCAGGTCGTCGCCGGCCTCGAAACCAGCAGCGACGACGACGGTGGCCTTGACGACGGTCCCCCGCACCGGGTGCGGGGCCCCGGTGATGGCGCACTCCTTGACCGCTGGGTGGGCCTGCACCACCGACTCGACCTCGAACGGGCCGACCCGGTACCCCGAGGTCTTGATCATGTCGTCGGTGCGCCCGACGTACCAGAAGTAGCCGTCGGCGTCGCGGGTGGCCAGGTCGTGCGTGTGGTAGTAACCGTCGTGCCAGGAAGCACCGGTGGTCTCCGGGTCGTCGACGTACCCGTCGAACATGCCGACCGGGTGCCCGTCGCCGGTGCGCAGGCAGATCTCGCCCTCCTCGTCGACACCGACCTCGCGGCCGTCCTCGTCGAGCAGGACGATGTCGTAGGCCGGCGACGGCAGGCCCATGGAGCCAGGCTTGGTGGGCTGCCAGTAGTTGGTCACGACCGCCAGGGTCAGCTCGGTCTGGCCGTAGCCCTCCTTGAGCTCCAGACCGGTGCGGTCGCGGAAGGTCTCGAAGACCACCGGGTTCATGGCCTCCCCCGCGGTGGTGACGTGCTGCAGCGCCGACAGGTCGTAGGCCTCCAGGTCCTCGTCGACCATGAAGCGGTACACCGTGGGGGCGGCGCAGAACGAGGTGACCTTGGCCTCTTCCAGGTGGCGCAGCAGGGCCACCGGGTCGAACCGGTCGAAGTCGAACACGTCGACGCAGGTGCCCATGAACCACTGGCCGTAGAGCTTGCCCCACACCGACTTGGCCCAGCCCGTGTCCGACACGGTCAGGTGCAGCCCGTCAGGGTCGACCCGGTGCCAGTACTTGGCGGTGGGGATGTGCGCCACCGGGTAGGCATGGTTGTGGGACACCATCTTGGGCTGGGCGGTGGTGCCCGAGGTGAAGTACAGCAGCAGCGGGTCGGCGGCTGCCGGGCGGTCGTCGCCGGTGGGCGGCACGAACGGCGGGGCGGCGGCGATCACGGTGTCGAAGTCCAGCCAGCCAGGACGGGGAGTGCCGCACACCCCGGCCTTGACCAGGTTCAGGCCCAGCTCGGCCTCGGCCAGGTCGATCTCGGCGCCGACTGCGCCGTCCATCGTCGCCACGACCGCGGTGATCCGCGCCTCGCGCAGCCGGAGCACCAGGTCGTAGGCCTTGAGCAGGTGGGTGGCGGGCACCGCGACGGCGCCGATCTTGTGCAGACCGATGACCGCCCACCAGAACTGCGGGTGGCGGCGCAGCACCAGCAGCACCCGGTCGCCCTTGCGGACCCCGACCGAGCGGAACCACGAGGCAGCAGCGTCAGAGAGCCGGGCGATGTCGCCGAAGGTGTAGCGCTCGACCGTGCCGGTGGTGTCCGACCAGCGCAGCGCCGGCCGGTCAGGTTCGACAGCAGCGATGGCGTCGACGACGTCGTAGCCGAAAGAGAAGTCGGGCGGGCAGTCCAGGCGGTAGCCGGTGGGGACCCCGTCGGGTCCCAGGTCCTCGACGAGATACCTCTGGTGGAGCGTGGTCACGGTGGGCACGCAGCTACCCTACGCAACCGTAGGTTCGGACCCGATAGACCCTTCGAACAACATCCGCGACGCCCGACCGCGCACCTTCGACAGCTCTCCGGCACGGTGCGGGGGCCGGACCCGCTCCAGCCCGGCGCGCTCTGGCCGCCTTGGCGGAGGCCGGTCGACGCCGAGGCGCTCGCTGGTCTGGTCGAACACCAGGCTCGTCTGGTCGCGGAGCCTCGCACAACTTCGAAGGCACCTGTTGACATTTCCGAAGGTACCTGCCATCATCATTCTAGCGAAGGTCCCTTCGCTTCAAGAATCGGGCAGGCCCGGCAGCCGTCGGGCCCGACCCCAGCCCCTCGGCCGCCCCGCTCGTCGAGAGCACGGCCTGGAGGGACGACGACACAAGGAGCTTGTCATGACTGACGACACCGACACCACCCCCACCACCGACCGGCCCGACGGCGACTCGCTCGCCGCCGCGGTCTTCCACCTCGCCCGGCTGCTGTCCCGGCGGGAAGGCCGCGGCCCGCGCGGCGGCTTCGCCGTGCACCGGGGCCGTGGCCGCCTCCTGGCCATCCTCGCCCTGCGCGACCAGATGACCCAGAAGGAGCTCGCGTACCTGCTCGGGATGCGATCCCAGTCGCTCGGCGAACAGCTCGCCCAGCTCGAGCGCGACGGTCTGGCGCTGCGCACCGCCGACGAGTCCGACCGCCGCACCTGGCGGGTCGCGCTCACCGACGCCGGCCGGGAGGCTGCTGCCCGGGCCACCGAGTCCGGCGCCGACGACCCGTTCGCCGTGCTGTCGGTCGACGAGCGGGACACCCTCGCCGGGCTGATCGAGAAGGTGTCAGCCGAGCTGCGGGCCGCCGACGACCGCCACCCGGACGCCTTCGACGGCCGCGGCCGACCTGGTCCTGGCCCGTGGCGCGGCCGGGGCCGTCGCGGACCGGCCGACCGGGCCGAGGCACCCGTCCGCGGGCGCGGGCGCCGCTCACCCGACGGGCTCGCCCGCGGAGCCGACGTGGCCGCCCGTTCCTGGGGTCGCCGCGGACCAGGCTGGGCCTGGTAACCGGCGTTCCTGGCCGGCCTCTGGCCGGGGTCGCGGTGAGGGCAGGGTCGCGGTGTGGACAGGGTCGACGACCCGGCCGCCGCTACCCCGGACTAACGCCTGTCAGGTCGGGGGCGCTCCAGCAGCACCAGCACCTCGGCGTGGGCGGTCTGGGGAAACATGTCCAGCACCCGGGCACGGACCGGACGCAGGCCAGGCACAGCCGCCAGGTCCGTGACCAGGCTGGGCAGGTGGCACGAGGAGTACAGCACGTGCCGCACGCCCGAGCCGGCCAACCACCCGACCAGGTCGGCGCCCAGCCCGCGCCGCGGCGGGTTGACCACGACCAGGTCGGGCACGCCCTCGAGGGTGCGGGCGACCTCCAGGGCGTCGCCGACGTGGAACGTCACGTCGGGCCGGTCCCCGGCGGCCTGAGCCGCCGCGGCCACGGCCGGGGCGCTGAGCTCGACTCCCACGACCTGGCGTCCGGGCGCCGCCAGGTGCAGGGCGAAACCGCCGACCCCGCAGTACAGGTCCAGCACCGACGCCGGGGCGACCTGGTCCGCCCAGGCCGCGGCCTGCCGGTACAGCGCCGCCGCGACCTGCGTGCTGGTCTGGAAGAAGCTGCGCGGCGGCAGGCGCAGCGCCACGTCCCCGACCCGCATGGTCAGCGCCTCGTCCGGGGTCAGGACGATCTCCCGGTCGCCCTCCAGGACGGCGGCGTGGGCCGGCTGCACGTTGACCGACGCCACGACCAGCGACGGCAGCGACTCGCGCAGCCAGGGCAGGTGCTTGCGGATCCGGGCCAGCGCCTCGGTAGAGCGCAGCACGAACCGCACCATGAGCTCGGCGTCCGGCGAGACCGTGACCAGCAGGTACTTCAGCTCGCCGCGCCGGGCGGGCACGTCGTAGGGCACGAGGGCCGCGCGGGTGACGAAGGCCGCCAGCGCCCCGAACGACGCGGCCAGCGCCGGTTCGTACAGGCCGCAGCCGGTGAGGTCCACGCCGTGCTGGGCGGCGTCGAGGATCCCCAGCGTCGGGTGCTCGATGCTGCCGCCGACGACCAGCTTGGCCCGGTTCCGGTACCCCTGCTCCGCCCCCGCGAACGGCGGGGCCCACCCGTCGGCGGGGACGTCCGCCAGCGCCGCCACCGCGGCGGCGTGCTTGTCCGCCACCTGCGCGGCGTGCTCGCGCCCCATCCAGGTGCACGACCGGCACACCCCCTGGTCGAACTCGCGGCACTGCACCCGGCGACCCTACCCGCCGCGACCGGGTCGGTGGGCTCGTCGACGGTGGCACGGCGACGGGTGGCCCACCTGAGGCCAGGCCGACCGCGGGCGGAGCCCGCCGCTCGTGCCGGAACCACGCCGTCGCGCTCGCGCGCCCGGCGTCGCACCCCGCGCACGGGTGTCGGCCCTCAGGTGGCCTCGGGGAGGTGGAGCGTGGCACGCAGACCGCCCGCCGGGGAGTCTGACAGCACGACGTCGCCTCCGGCCTCACGGGCCAGCTCACGGGCGATGGCCAGGCCGAGGCCGGACCCGCCCTGGTCGCGCGGCCGAGCGTCGTCCAGGCGGACGAACCGCTCGAAGACACGCCCGCGGTCGTCGGTGGCGATGCCGGGACCGTCGTCGTCGACGTCCACCCGGCCGGGGGCGACGCGCACCTCCACCGCGGAGGCGGCGTGGCACACCGCGTTGTCGAGCAGGTTGCGCAGCACCCGGGTGACGTCGTCGGCTCGGCCGACGGCTGCGCCGGTGCCGCTCGTGGTGACCGGCACGGCGCGCCCGGCACCGTCGGTGGAGACCTGGGCCACGACGTCGTCGGCCAGCGCCGCCAGGTCCACCGGCCCGGTCCTCACCGGGCGCGCGCCGACCCTGGCCAGCACCAGCAGGTCGTCGACCAGGCGTTGCAGGCGCAGCACCTCGCCGTGCAGGTCGTCGGCCAGCTCGGGCACGGACGTCGTCGCGGGGTGGGCGGCGGCCACCTCGACCTGGGTGCGCAGCGCCGCCAGCGGGGTGCGCAGCTCGTGGGCGGCGTCGGCGACGAAGGTGCGCTGCCGCCAGGCCGCCGCCTCCAGCCGGTCGAGCATCTCGTTGAGGGTGCGGGCCAGGGCCGCCAGCTCGTCGGAGCGGCGCGGCGGCACCGGCAGCGCACCCGGACCGCCGGTCCGGGCGATCTCGGCCGCCGCGGCCCGCAACCCTTCGACCGGGGCCAGCGCCGCACCCAGCAGGTACCAGGCCACCAGCGCGAAGGCCCCGACCAGCACCGGCACGACGCCGAACAGCGACACCCTCAGCGCCGCGACCAACCCTTGGATCTCCCCCAGGGGAACCGACGCCGCGACCGTCACCGGTTCACCCCGGTAGGTCGCCGAGGTCACCGCGACCCGCACCGCCCCGTCGCTGGAGCCTTCCGCGCCATAGCTGCCCCGGTCGGACGAGCCGACGGCGATGCCGGTGCCTGGGCGCAGCCGGTCCAGCTCGGTGGCGGGCAGCAGCGGCAGCGTGGCCGACGCGTTGGCCGACGAGGCCACGACCGCCCCCGAGCCGTCGAGCACCTGGACGACCTCTCCCGGCTGGGTCACCGGCAGCGACGCGGGCACACGGTCGGCGGCGACCAGCGCCGCGGTCTGCGTCACCCGCTCGCGCACGATCTGGTCCAGCGCGGCGACCCGCTGCGCGGACAGCACCGCGCTCAGCGCGAACGCCCCGAAGACCAGCACCGCCAGCACCGCGGCGGTGGACAGGAGCGTCAGCCGCACCCGGACGGTCATCCGGGGCCGGTCCTAGCCATGGTCGGTCCCGCTGTCGACGCGACCGACGAGATACCCCGCGCCCCGGACGGTGCGCACGACGTCACGGCCCAGCTTGCGGCGCAGGTAGCCGACGTAGACCTCCACGACGTTGACGTCCTCGGCACCGCCGCCCCAGACGTGGTCCAACAGCTCGACCTTGGTGACGGCGCGGCCGGCGTGCCGCATGAGGTACTCCAGCAGCGACACCTCCCGGGCCGTCAGGTCGACGGGCGACCCGGCCGAGGCGACCTCCCGGCTGGCCGGGTCCAGCGTGACCTCCCCGACCCGCAGGACCGGCTCGGCCGACTGCGGCGGGCGACGCATGAGCGCCCGCAGCCGGGCGACCAGCACGACGAAGCTGAACGGCTTGGTCAGGTAGTCGTCGGCACCGACGTCGAGCCCGTCGGCGACGTCGTGCTCCCCGTCCTTGGCCGACAGCAGCAGCACCGGGGTGTGGTCGCCCCCGGCACGCAGCTGCTCGACGACGTCGTACCCGTGCCGGCCGGGCAGCATGATGTCCAGCACGACGACGTCGTACCCGCCGCCCAGCGCCAGGTCCAGCCCGGTGACCCCGTCGTAGGCCACGTCCACGGTGAACCCCTCCGCGGTCAGGCCGCGGTGCAGCGCACGCACCAGCGCCCGTTCGTCGTCCACGACCAGTACCCGCACCCTGCCATCGTGGCACCTGCGCCGAGCAGACGTGACACTATCGTCTGCAAGGACCCGCGGGTCCTCTCAGCATCCGCTCAGGCTCGATCCGGCACAGTGGTAGGTATGACAAGCTCAACGATCTCCCGACACGCCCGATGGGGCGTCCCGACGCTGGCCGTCACCGCCGTGGTCGCGGGGTTCGCCCTGCAGCCTCTCCTGGCCTCCGCCAGCTCCGCCGACCTGCCTGAGACCACGGCTGAAGCCCTGGTCGCGAAGGCCATGGCCGCCGACCCGCAGCCGCTGTCCGGCACCGTGGTGTACACCGCCGACCTGGGCCTGCCCAACGTCGCCGAGCTGGCCCAGATGACCGGCGCTCCCGGCGCCATGATGCCGGCCGACCCGACGAACCTGCTGGCCGGCACGTCGACCCTCAAGGTGTGGACCGACGCCGACAGCCGCTCCCGGGTCACCCTGCAGGGCGGCACCTCGGAGTTCTCCGTCGTGCACGACCGCACCCAGGCCTGGACCTACTCCTCGGCCGACCAGGCCGTGACCCACTACACCGTGGACGACCCAGCGCGCCTGGCCGAGCTGGAGCAGGCCGAGGTGCCGGTGCCCGCCGACCTGCCCACCCCGACGCAGGCCGCTGACGACCTCATGACCAACCTCGGCCAGTACTCCACCCTGACCCTGGACGCCACGACGACCGTCGCGGGCCGCCCGGCCTACCAGCTGGTGCTGACCCCGAAGTCGACCACGACGCTGGTCGGCCGGGTCACGGTCGCGATCGACGGTGAGACGAGCACGCCGCTCAAGGTCGCGGTGTGGTCCCGGGCCGACGCCCAGAACCCGGCTGTCGAGGTCGGCTTCACCGACGTGACGTTCGCCACCCCGTCGGACCAGGCGCTGACGTGGTCGACCCCGGCCGGTGTCAAGGTCACGCAGGTCGTGGTGCCGCTGCCGACCGACGCCGAGATCGCCGAGGCCAAGGACCAGACCCCGACGGTCACGGTCTCCGGCACCGGGTGGGACCAGGTGGCGACCATCACCGGCCTGCCGGTCGACCAGCTCATGGCAGGGCCCGGCTCGACCGACGGCACCGACGCCTCGCAGCACCCCCTGCCCGAGCTGGCGCAGGACTACGCCCAGATGCCCGACGAAGCCCCGCAGATGGCCCAGAGCCTGCTCGAGGGCCTGAGCACCCAGGTGGACGGCGGTCGGCTGATCTCCTCCTCCCTGTTCAGCGTGCTGCTGACGGACGACGGCCGGGTCCTGGTCGGCGCCGTCCCGGGTGACACCCTGGTCGCGGCGGCCAGGTGAACGACCTCGCTGTCCGTACCCGCGGCCTGACCAAGCGCTTCCGCTCTGGTCAGGTCGCGGTGGACGCGATCGACCTGGAGGTACCCCGGGGGGCCGTGTACGGGTTCCTCGGGCCGAACGGTTCGGGCAAGACCACGACCATCCGGATGCTGCTGGGGCTGATCCACCCCACGGCGGGCGAGGTCGAGCTGCTGGGCCGTCCGATGCCCCAGGCTGCGGCGCAGGTGCTGGGACCGGTGGGGGCCCTGGTCGAGGGCCCGGCGTTCCAGCCGTACCTGACAGGCCGGGACAACCTGGTGCGGCTGGACGCCTGCGACCCGTCTGCCGACCCGGCGACCCGGCACGCCCGTATCGACGCCGCCCTGTCCCGGGTGGGCCTGGTGGCCGCGGCGGGCAAGAAGTTCCGGCAGTACTCGCTGGGCATGAAGCAGCGCCTCGGGCTGGCGGCGACGCTGCTGCGGCCGCGCGATCTCATGATCCTGGACGAGCCGACCAACGGCCTGGACCCGCAGGGCACCCGTGAGGTGCGTGCCCTGGTCCGCGAGCTGGCCGACGAGGGCACCACGGTGCTGGTGTCCTCGCACCTGCTGGCCGAGATCGACCAGGTCTGCACCCACCTGGGCGTGATGTCCACCGGCCGCCTGGTGCTGCAGGGCGCACGGGCCGACCTGGCAGGCCTGCGGCCCCGGCGGGTCGAGATCACCACGACCGCCGCGCACGGCGCCACAGCCCGCCGGGTGCTGGTCGAGCAGGGGCTGACCGACGTCCGCGACGACGGCGCCACCGGCACGGCGACGACGCTCACCGCCGTCCTCGACGGGGTCGCCACCCCGACGATCACCAAGGCGCTGGTCGACGCCGACGTCGACGTCGCCGAGCTGCTCGTGCGCGAGCCGAGCCTGGAAGAGGTCTTCGTGGAGCTCACCGGGGAGGGGTTCGACGTTGCACGCTGAGACCGGACCCTCCGAACCAGGGGACGCCCGTGCTGCGGCCGCACCGACAGCACCGGCCCCGGCCGAGACCTGGACGCCGCGCCGCGGTGCCATGGGCCGTCTGCTCGCTGCCGAGCTCCGCCTGGTGCTCGGCCGCCGCCGCAACCAGGTGTTCGTCGCCGGCCTGGGCCTGGTGCCGGCCCTGCTGGGCCTCATGCTGTACCTCACCCGCGACGAGGCTCGCTCCGGCGAGGGCCCGGGGTTCCTCACCCAGGCCACCAACAACGGGGTGTTCCTCGTCGTCGCGTCGCTGTTCATGTGCCTGCCGTTCCTGCTGCCGCTGACCGTGGCACTCGCCGCCGGCGACGCCGTGGCCGGCGAGGCCTCGGCCGGGACGCTGCGCTACCTGCTGGTGCTGCCGGTGAGCCGCACCCGCCTGCTGGTCGCCAAGGCGGTGGGCACCCTGGCCTTCGTGGCGGTGGCGATCACCGTCGTGGCCGTGGTCGGGCTGATCGTCGGCGCCGCGCTGTTCGGCCTGCACGACGTGGTGCTGCTGTCGGGCACCACCGTGCCGCTGAGCGAGGGGATGCTGCGGGTGCTCGGCATCGTGGTGTACATCGGGCTGTCGCTCACCGGCCTGGTCGTCGTGGGGCTGTTCGCCTCGACGCTGACCGAGGTGCCGATCGCCGCGATGGTCGCGACGGTCGTCGTCGCGGTCGTCTCGGCCATCCTCGACTCGCTCCCGGCGCTGTCCGCGATCCACCCGTACCTTCTCACCCACTACTGGTACGGTTTTGCTGAGCTGCTGCGCTTGGAAGTCGACTGGAACGCGGTGGGAACTGGGCTAGGACTGCAGGTGGCGTGGGTCGTCGTGTTCGGCGCGCTCGCGTGGTCGAGGTTCACCCAGTCCAACATCTCGTCGTGATCGTCCCGTGACTGACGGTGCCGTAGCCTCTGGAGTAAGCCCGGAGTAAGCCCTCACCTGCCGAGGGAGGAGTTTTCCTCACCTCGGCGTACCCGGGACCGATGGGTCGTGTGGGACTGGCAGGAGTGGAAAGGAGACCACGGCGTGCATGTCGTACCGAGGCCTGACGGGTCAGTGCGGGAAGTTGCCGTACCGGACACCTTCTTCTCCACCACCGACCGTAAGGGCGTCATCGACGGCGCCAACGCCGTGTTCTGCCACTATGCGCAGTACACGATGGACGAGATCCTCCGCCAGCCGCACAACCTGATCCGCCATCCCGACGTTCCCGGCGGCGCGTTCCAGATCATGTGGGACCTGCTGCTCGCCGGACGGCCGATGGCCGCCTACGTGAAGAACCTGGCCCACGACGGCGTGGCCTACTGGGTCTTCGCGACGATCACCCCGCTCGGTGACGGCTTCCTGTCGGTCCGTACCCGCCCGTGCCGCACCGACCTGTGGCAGGCCGCTGACGCGCTGTACCAGAAGGTGCTGCCGATGGAGCTGGCCGCCCGGTCGGCTGGCGCCTCGCGTATCGCCACGGCCAAGCTGGGCGTTGCCGCTCTGGCCGAGGGCATCGGCGGTCTGGGCTTCGCCAGCTACGAGGACTTCATCAAGCTGGCCCTGCCCGCCGAGGTCACGGCCCGGCGCGAGCTGACCCGGTGGACCGACCCTGACCCGCGCGACCCGGTGTCGGGTCCGATGCGCGACATGCTCCAGGGCGCGATCGCCATCGACCAGACGCTGGACAACCAGATGGCCGGCCTGGACGAGCTCGACGCCCTGTCCACCAAGCTGGCCGAGCAGTCCGACCAGACCGAAGGCTCGATCGCCCGGCTGCGCGCCGCGGTGACCGCCGCGGTGGCCGCCTCCGGCGAGGTCTCGGCGACCGAACCGGTGCTGGGCCGGGTCGTCGGCCCGCTGTCGGCCATCTCGCAGTGGCTGGCCGAAGCCATGGAAGACCTGCGCCACCGCCTGGACGACGTGCGCGGCCGCATCGGCGAGCTGCGGATGCGGATCGCCCTGGCCCGCCTGCACGACGAACAGCTCGGCGAGTTCGCCCGCGAGATGGCCGCGGGTGACGCCCCGGAACGCGCTCCCCTGTACATCCAGGAGCTGGCCCTGGCCCTCGAAGAGACGGCCACCACCGCCGCCCGCGAGGTCATGGTGACCAACGAGGGCCTGCGCACCCTGGCACAAGACCTGGTCGAGGTCGAACGTGAGATGCGCACCTTCCAGCGCCAGCTGGCGACGTGGCGGCTGCTCATCCCCCGGTACCGCCTGTCGCAGCGGCTCGACCCGTTCACCGAGCCGATCGACGCCCAGCTGAAGTCCGGGCTGCGCCAGGTCGCCGCGGTGCGCAAGCTGGCCGACCAGTGCCTGGCCGCCTCGAAGCCGTTCGACTCCGGTCCGATGTCCGCGGCGCTGCACGCCGTGAAGTCGGCGCGCGAGTCGGTCCGCGAGTTCGCCCACCAGGACCTGTCGTCGGTCAGCTGGTTGGCCTCCACCTCCGCCTGACCTCCCGCACGAAGTCCCGATCGACTGGGCGCCCGCTCGGCTGGCGTCCCCGCGCCGACACCCTCACGTGGACCGGCGTGCCTGCGCTCGGGCCGAGGTCCCGGTCGCTGCGTAGCCCAGCGACCACGTCGCGATGCAGCCCAGCGACGACGTCGCGATGCAGCTCAGCGATGACGCCGCACGGCAGCCCAGCGACGAGGTCGTGCGTGCCTGACCGGCCGCTGACCGGTGGCGAGATGGACAGCTGCACAGCACGCGGCCCCCGGCCGGGTGCTGACGCGGGGCCTGCCTAGGCCTGGGCGCGCAGGTCGGCGATGAGGGTCTCGAGGTAGTCGGCCGTCTCCGTCCACCCGCCGACAGCGTGCGTGCGCACCCCGAGGGCCTTGACGGGATAGTCGTTGCCGTCGGGGTCCAGGCGGTCACCGACGAACAGCATGTCGTCCAGCGGTATGCCGGTGATCTCGACCAGCCGGCGCATCCCGTAGGCCTTGTCGATCCCCATGCGGGTGATGTCGACCGATGTGGAACCGCCGGAACGCACCTCCAGGTCTGGTACCAGGGCGGCGACTGCGGCCCGCAGGGCCGACTTGCGCTCGCCCGTCGGGTCCCAGGCGCGCTTGGCGTCCACCGGTGCCGCCTGGCCGAGCGCGGAAAAGGTGATCTGGCTGCCGCGGTCCTCGAGGATCGGCCCCCAGGTCTCGGTCTCCCACAGCCCCAGCCTGCGGGCCTGTTCCTCCAGGGCCGTCAAGACCCTGTGCTTCTGGTCGTCGGTGAGGTTCTCGGCGTAGACCTGGATCCAGCCTGCGTCCTGCCCTGCACGGCCGTCGGGGCCGGTGGGGTCGTCGGGCCGGGCGCGCCGCCAGTACTGGGTGCCGCAGGTGGGCATCAGGTGCAGCCGTGCGGCCTGGGCCTCGTCCAGGGCTGGCAGGCGCTCGACCACCTGGGTGCGGAACTGCTCGAACTGCCCGCCGGAGATGACGCACACCTCGACCAGGCCCAGCAGCTGGGCGAGCAGGTCACCCATCCGAGGCTCGAGCGGCGACTTGGACGGGGCCAGGGTGTCGTCCAGGTCGAAGGCGACCAGGCGCAGCGCGGTACTCAGCAGAACTCTCCTCGGCTCGCGGGACTCGTGGCACCCTATCCGATCACCTGGTGGTGCTGCTGCACATCGCCGTCGGGGTCCCGCGAACGGCCGCCCGCAGCAGCGCGTCCCAGCAGCCACGACCACGTGGGCGCCCCGAGACTCATTCCATCAGGTCGTCCCGGCCGAGCCAGCGCGTGCCGGTGTCGTGCACGAGGATCGGGCCGCGCAGGCGCAGGCCACGGTCGGCGGCGCCGTGCAGCTCGGCGCGCAGCCGTTGCCGGTCGACGTCCGTCAGGGTCTCCGGGCCGCGGCGCTCGTAGACGAAGCCGAGCTCGGTGCCGGCGACCTCGGCCACCTTCTGCCACACGTCCTGCGGCACCGTGCCTTCGGAGTGGTCGAGCTGGAGCACGGTGCCGAACCCGGTGCTGTCCGGGTCGGTGAGCCACAACCAGGTCTGGTCGCGCAGGGCGTGGTCCATGGTGCGGCTCACAAAAGCCATCATGTCGTCGTCGGTAGTGAGGAACTGGGGTCTGCTGCGTGTCATGCCTTCCAGACTGGACCACCCGGAGCGCGACGCAGGGCCCCCGGCGCCAACCTGTGGACAACCCCGGCACCGCTGGGGGCACTCCCCCGGCTCCAGGTGCGTCCGGCCTGGTCCGAAAGGCGTGGGCTTCACCGTCGTCCGGGCGAAATCCTTCGGCGCCGACAGGGTGGGGACGGACAGGTGCTCTCGCCCCGCTCGTCGAGTCGTCACGACGACGTCTGCCACGACCTGGGCGCCACCACCCCGACCACGGCGCTCGACCACAGCCCGTCGTGCCCACCGCACGGCTCGTGGACACGGCACGTCGGGCACGGCGACGGGCGGTCAGCCGGCGACGAGGTTGGCGGCGACCAGCAGCTCACGGTCGGCGAGGACCTGCTCGGGGCTGGCGTCGGCGAGGAGGCGGTGGTCCTCGCCCAGGACGACGGCACGGTCCGCCACCCGCTCCAGGTGGTCCAGGTCGTGGGTGGCGGCCACCACGGTCGTGCCCGACGCGGCCAGTGTCGCCAGCAGGTCGGTCAACCAGGCCCGGGTGCGCGGGTCGAGGGCCGCCATGGGCTCGTCGAACAGCAGCACCTGCGGGTTCATCACCAGCACCGAGGCGATGGCGACCTTCTTCTTCTGCCCGCCGGACAGCTGGAACGGGGTGCGGTCCACCAGGTCGGCGATGCCCAGCAGGCGCAGCACGTCGGCGGTGCGCTCCCGGGTCTCCTCGGGGGTCAGGCCCAGCTGGAGGCAGCCGAACGCGATCTCGTCGCGCACGGTCGGGCTGAACACCTGCACGTCCGAGCTCTGGAAGCAGAAACCGACCCGGGCCCGGAAGGCCGCGCCCAGCTGGTCGTCCTCCAGCGCGGCCTCGGTCAGCGGCCGGCCGAACGCGGTGACGGTGCCCGAGGTGGGGAAGACGAGGCCGGCGAAGACCTTAAGCAGGGTCGTCTTGCCGCAGCCGTTGGCGCCGAGCAGCGCCAGGCGCTGTCCGGCCCGCACGCCGAGGCTGACCGCGTCCAGGGCGCAGAACCGGTCCAGGTAGGCGTACGACACGTCCTGGCAGGCCAGCACCGGCTCCTCAGCCAAGGGCACCGTCCCAGACCAGCAGCCCGGCCAGCGCAGCCGCGACCGCCACAGCGGCAACCAGGTCGGCCGGGCCGAACCGGAAGGCACGCAGCATGAGGGTAAGCCCGCGGTACCCGCGGGCGACCATCGCCTGGTGCACCTCGTCGGCCATCTGGTGCGCCTTGCCGACCAGCGCCCCGACCGAGGCCCCGAGCACCGCGCGGCCGGCACGGTCGTGCCGCACCCCGGCGACGGTCCGCACCTGACGGCTGGTCACCATGTCGGCCACCACGGTGGTGAGCAGCACCAGGTAGCGGTGGGCCATCGACACGACCATGACGAAGACCCGCGGTACCCGCAGCGCCCCCAGCGCCGCGAACAGCCGCGTCCACGACGTGGTCGCGGCCACCAGCAGCACCACCGTCGTCGAGCACCCCACCCGGGTGACCAGCAACGCCGCGGCGGCCAGCCCTTGGGCGGTCAGGCCCTGCGGGGCGCCGCCCCAGGTCCACAGCGTCACCACGACGTCACCCGGCCGGACCGCCGACAGGGTCGCCGGGACGGCCACCAGCGCTGTGAACGCCGGCACCACCACCCACGCTCGGCCCAGGTCACGCGGCGACACCCGGCTGGCCACGGCCAGCGCGACCACCGCCACCCACGCCACGAGCAGCACCAGCGCGTGGTGCACCAGCGCCAGGCCGACGAGCACCGCGAGCATCGCGACCACCGCCGCCCGCGGGTCGAGCCGCTGCAGCAGCCCGGGTCGGGCCGCGGTCTCGTCGGCGGCGACCACCTGGCGCAGCACTCGCGCCGACTGCTCCGCCGTGGCCTCGAGGAACCCCCGCGACCGCCGCCGTCCGTTCGGCGCGTAGGCCGGGGCGTGCGGCTCAGGGGCGACGAGCCAGGCGGGCACGCTCGCCCGTGAGGGGTCGGTGGTGGGGGGGGGGGGGGGGGGGCGCCCCCCCCCCCCCCCCGCACCCCACACCACC
>JAVBSR010000160.1:0-3626 GCA_031556715.1 Cellulomonas sp. | reverse complement strand
ACGCCGACCGGCCCGGTCGGGCCGTGGTGGTGCCCGGCCGCCGGGGCGCTGGCGGGGGCGTCGACAGCGGCCACCGCGGCAGTGCGGGCGTCGCCGCTCACGCCGGTCACGACCTTGCAGCCGAGCTTGGTCAAGGTGTTGTGCATCGGCGGGCCCAGGTGCCCGGCGACGACGACGTCGACGCCGTGCTCGCGGCAGAACCGCACGATCCGGGCGTGGTGGCTGCCGTGGGGTCCCTCGTCGTGCAGCACGTCCCAGCCCACGGCGTGCTCGGTCCAGTCGGTGATCTGCCCGTCGGCGACGTGCGCGACGGCGACCGTGCGGGCCTTGCCCAGGCCGCCGCCGACATCGGGCCCGTCGAGGCTCACGGCGACGGTCGTGGTGGTCTGGTTCATGGCGTCATCGTCGCACACCCGGCCGGGCTGTGGTCAGCGCCGCCAGAGTGGTTGGTCCGAGCAACATTTGCATTCTGCATGGAAATTTGTCATGCTGTCTGACGTGCCAGACCCCATCGCTCTGCGCGACGACCTGATGACGGCCGCCGCGTCGTTGGCCCGTGCCCAGCGCACGCTCGCCTGCGTCGTGAGCGAGGCCGTCGGGCTGCCGAGCCCGGGGCTGGGGCTGCTGCGGCTGCTCACCTGCCAAGGCTCGGCGACGATCGGCGAGATCGCCACGACCATGCGGGTGGACCAGTCCGTGGCCTCGCGGCACGTCTCGGCGCTGGTCGACCGAGGGTTCGTCGAACGGGCCGTCGACGCCACCGACCGGCGGGTGCGCCCGCTGCGGCTCACCGCCGCCGGGCACGAGGTCTACGAGCGGGCCGTGGCCGAGATCCAGGCACGTGCCGGGGTCGGGTTCGCCGGCTGGACCGCCGCCGACTTCGACGACGTGACGGTGCTGACCCGACGCCTCAGCGAGGCCATCGAGCGTTCCGCAGCGGCGCCGGGCCTGCCCCGCCCTGACCTGCCGACCACCTGATCTGCCTGCCGCCAGGCACGCACCCACGTCATGACGGCGAGCCCAGCCGTCCCCTTCGAAGAGAGGTACCCATGACCGACACCACGCTCCCGGCCGACGACCGGGAGACCGAGGCCGAGACGCCGGCCGAGCCGGCGAGCTCGACCATGTCCCACCGTCAGGTGCTCGAGGCGCTGTCCGGCATCCTGCTCGGGATGTTCGTGTCGATGCTGTCCACGAGCCTGGTCTCGTCGTCGCTGCCGAAGATCATCGCCGACCTCAACGGCACCCAGTCGGCCTTCACCTGGGTGGTGACGGCCACGCTGCTGACCATGACGATCTCCACCCCGATCTGGGGCAAGCTGGCCGACCTGCGCAACCGCAAGGTGCTCATCCAGGTGGCGCTGGTCATCTCGGTGCTGTCGTCGGCGGCAGCCGGGATGGCCCACAACACGGCCGAGCTGATCGCCGCCCGCGCGGTCCAGGGCAGCGGCGCCGGTGGGCTCACCGCCCTGGCGGTCGTGCTCATCGCCGACATCATCAGCCCGCGCGAACGTGGCCGGTACATGGGCCTGACCGGTGCGGTCATGGCGGTGTCGATGGTCGGCGGGCCCCTCATCGGCGGCGCGGTCACCGACACCTTCGGGTGGCGCTGGAACTTCTACGGGTCGCTGCCGTTCGCCGTCGTGGCCATCGTCGTGCTGCAGCGCACCCTGCGCCTGCCTCCGATGCCGCGGCGCAAGGTCAAGCTGGACGTCGCCGGGGCCCTGCTCATCGCCGTGAGCGTGTCGCTGCTGCTGCTGTGGGTCACCTTCGCCGACGACCGGTTCGCCTGGCTGTCGTGGCAGACCTGGACGATGGTCGGCGGCGCCGTGGTGGCGGGCCTGGCGGCGATCTGGGTGGAGTCTCGGGCGTCGGAGCCGATGATCCCGCTGCGCCTGTTCCGCAACCGCACGCTGGTGCTGGCGGTGACGGGGTCGGCTGCGGTCGGGGTGTCGATGTTCGGCACCTCGGTGTTCCTGTCCCAGTACCTCCAGCTGGCCAAGGGCGAGTCGCCGACCATGGCGGGCGTCATGACCATCCCCATGGTGGTAGGCCTGTTCGTCGCCTCGACCGTGTCGGGCCAGATGGTCTCCAAGACCGGCCACTACAAGTGGATCATGGCGACGGGTGCCGCGATGCAGGTCATCGGGCTGGCCCTCATGGGCACCGTCCACGCCGACACGCCGTTCTGGCACCTGGCCATCTACATGGTGGTGCTCGGTGCCGGCGTCGGCATGATGATGCAGAACTTCGTGCTGGCCGTGCAGAACTCCCTGAGCATCACCGACATCGGGGCCGGGACCTCGACCATCGCGTTCTTCCGTACCCTCGGTGGGGCGATGGGTGTGTCGGTGCTGGGGGCGGTGCTGTCCAACCGGGTGGCCAGCGCCATGAAGAACGGCATCATGGCGCTGTCGCCCCAGGACCAGGCCGCGGCCGCCCGGTCGCTGGGTGGCGGGTCGATCCCGAACCTGTCCGAGCTGCACCTGCCGCCCGCCGTGCTGGACGTCGTGCACAACGCCTTCGGCGACTCCGTGCCCGAGCTGTTCCTCCTCGGTGCGCCGCTGAGCATCATCGGGCTGATCGCCGTGCTGCTGCTGCACGAGGCCCCGCTGCACGGCAAGACCGGGATCGAGCAGCGGGCCGAGGCCGCGGCTGCCGAGACGTCGGACAGCCAGCCGTCAGACGCTGAGCTGTCAGAAGACGCCGAGCTGTCAGACGGAGAGCCGTCGGACGCCGCTCCGGCCGAGACCGGAGCGCGCTGACCTTCCGTCGTACCTACCTGTGCCGGGTCTCGTGATCGACGAGGCCCGGCACAGGCGTTCTGGCGGGACCCGGTCGCCCGGCCGGGAACTCGGCCCGGGGCGGGCCGACGGTGGTGACGGCTTGCTCGCGTCGCCGCGCGGCGCGTCGGCCTGGTCGTGGGTGCCGTGTCCCCCGGAGCCCGATCGGCGACGCGAGGCAGTAGATTGTCCTCGGCACGGGCAAAGCCGCCCACCGGCATCGCTATGCCGTCTGAGTGCCCGTTTCGTCGCCATCACCCCGCAGGACGATAGGAAGCCTCCGTGACCGATACTGCTGCACAGGTGGAGCCCGAGGCGCCACCGACGCCGATGACCATCGGCGTGCCCTCCGAGACCCGGCCCGGCGAACGCCTGGTCGCCGCGACACCGAAGACCGTCGGCCAGCTGACCGCCCTGGGATACCAGGTGCTGGTCCAGGAAGGCGCCGGCGACGCCGCGACCTTCCTCGACGCCGACTACGAGGCGGCCGGGGCGACGCTCGTGACGCCCGCGAAGGTGTGGAAGGCCGACATCGTCACCGCCGTCAACACCCCCGCCGAGGCCGACCTGGCCCAGCTGCGCCAGGGTGCCACCCTGGTGTCGATCATGGCGCCCCACTCCAACGAGGCCCTGGCCGCCACGTTCGCCAAGGGTGGGGTGACGGCGCTCGCTCTCGACGCGGTGCCGCGCATCTCTCGGGCCCAGGCGCTCGACGTGCTGTCGACGATGTCGAACGTCGCGGGCTACCGGGCGGTCATCGAGGCCGCCGAGGAGTACGGCGGCATGTTCGCCGGGCAGGTCACCGCCGCCGGCAAGACCCAGCCCGCCACGGTGTTCGTCATC
>JAVBSR010000005.1:0-18705 GCA_031556715.1 Cellulomonas sp. | reverse complement strand
CCCCCCCCCCCCCCCCCCCCCGCGACCCAACCCGACCCGACTATCCCGACCCGATCGACCCCGACCCGACCGACCCCGCCACCTACCCCCCAGCCAGCCCTGTGACGAAGTCGTCGACGGCGGCGCGGGCGTTGGGTTGGTTCCCGGGTGTCTGGTCGGCCATGACGACGAAGTCGAGGGCTCGCCCGTCGGTGGTGATGACGGTGCCGGCCAGGGAGGTCACTCCTTTGAGGGAGCCGGTCTTGGCGCGGACGAGGCCGCGGGCGTCTGAGGTGGTGTACCGGTCGGCGAGGGTGCCTGTCAGGCCGCCGATCGGCATGCCGGTGACGATGTCGCGCAGTGCGGGGTGTGCTGGGTTGGTGGCCAGCTGGACGGCGTCGAGGAAGGTGGTGGCGGGTACTGCTGATCCGGCGGCGAGGCCGGAGGCGTCGGCGAGGTGTGCTCCGTCGGTGCGGACGCCGAGGGTGGCGGCGACGTCGAGCACGGCGGTGGTGGCTCCGTCGAAGGTGGCTGGTTGTCCTTGGTCGATGGCGACGAGCCGGGCGATGGCTTCGGTGACGGTGTTGTCGGAGATGCGCAGGAAGTATTCGGTGATGTCGCGCAGCGGGGCTGAGGTGACGGTTCCGATCTGGGTGGCTCCGACGGGGGCGGCGGCCCGTGTGACTTCGGTGACGGTGATGCCGTGGTCGGCGAGCCGTGCGGCGAATGCTTGCCCGGCGGCCATGGCCGGGTCGGCTTGGCGTTGGGAGTATTCCTTGGTGGGGTCGGTCCGGCCGACGTGCACGGCCAGGGCGGTGACGGGGGCGACGTATCCGTCGCGCAGGTAGCTGGGGTCCCAGCCGGGGGCGATGGTGGGGGCGTCGAACAGTGAGTCGTCGACGCCGAGGCGCACGGTGGTCGTGCCGTCGGCGTGCAGGGCTTGGGCGGTCTGTGCGGCGAGGTCGCCGAGTCCGGCTCGGCCGTCGACGGCGTCTGGGTCGCCTGCTTGGTCGCTGAGCATGATGTCGCCGCCGCCGACGAGCACGACCTGGTCGTCGGCGCGTACTGCGGTGGTGGGGAGGGTGGTGTCGGGGCCGAGTGCGGTGAGGGCGGCGACGGCGGTGAGGATCTTGGCGATCGATGCGGGTTGCCGTCCGGTGCTGGCTGACTGGCTGCCGAGGACGTCGCCGGTGAGCTGGTCGGCGACGACGACTCCGACGCTGGGGCCTAGGCGCGGGTCGGCGACGAGGGCGGTGACCTTGGCCTGGACCTGCGCGGTTGTGGGGGCGGGCGCGCTGGGGTCGAGGGCTGCGAGGGCGGGCCCGTCGATGTCGGCGGCGGGGACGGTCGGGTAGGGGGCCGCGCTGGGGGCTGGTTCTAGGGTGAGCACGCCGGGTACGAGGTCGTACGCGTCGGCTGCGGCGTAGCCTCCGGCGCCGAGCACGAGCACCCCGACGACGGCTGTTGTCACCCAGGTCGCCGTTCGCACCGGTGCCTCCTTGTTGGCGGTCTGTCGACTGTGCCGTGATCGCGCCGTCTCGTTCGTGCTGGCGCACGGAGCGGTCCCTTTGCGCCAGACTACTGTCACCACGCCTGCTTCTTGGCGTCCAGCCCGAACCACGGAGGACACTGTGGACTTTGACGTCACCATCGAGATCCCGAAGGGCCAGCGCAACAAGTACGAGGTGGACCACACCACTGGCCGGATCCGGTTGGACCGGATGCTGTTCACCTCGACCCGCTACCCGGACGACTACGGGTTCATCGACGGCACCTTGGGCGAGGACGGCGACCCGTTGGATGCTCTGGTGCTGCTGGAGGAGCCGACGTTCCCGGGTTGTCTGATCCGCTGCCGGGCTTTGGGCATGTTCCGGATGCGCGACGAGGCTGGCGGTGACGACAAGGTGCTGTGCGTGCCGACTGGTGACCAGCGGGCGGCGTGGCGTCAGGACATCGACGACGTGTCGGATTTCCACCGGCTGGAGATCCAGCACTTCTTCGAGGTCTACAAGGATCTGGAGCCGGGCAAGTCTGTCGAGGGCGCGCACTGGGTGGGCCGGGCTGCCGCTGAGGAGGAGATCGGGCGTTCTCGGCAGCGGGCGATCGACGCGGGGTACAACCACTGACCGCTGGCGTGCCTGTGGGGGCGGGCTCGCCCTACCGTGCGGCTCGCCTCACCGTGCGGGAGTTGCCGACGTTCCCTCGCCGCTCTTGCGACGCTCCTGGACGCGGCGCTCGAGGCGCCGCTCACCGTGCTGACGGCCGTGGTGTGATGCTCACCACGGTCGGGCGGTACGCGCCACGAGCGGGTGCCGCGACCTGGCGACGGCGTCGTGCCTCACGGTCATGGCCGCTGCAGGTGCGCTCGTCGGCGTGACGCCACCAGGGCCGTGCCGACGGCGGTGAGGAGCGCGGCCAGGAAGGCGGCGGACCGGACCTCGGCGCCGCTGCTGGCCAGCCCGTGGCCTCTGGACCCTGTGCCCGACGTCCCGTCGGCGCCGGTGCCGTCTCCGCCGCCCGCTCCGCCGTCGCCGTCGGTGTCGGTGCCGGGGGTGTCGCCGCCGTCGTCCGGTCCTGGGGGTGCGGGTATCACGTCGGCGAGCAGCCAGACACCTTGGGCGTCGTTGTCGGTGGCGCTGGTGTCGGTGTCGGTGTCGATCGTGGGGATCTCGAGCGGGCTGTGCTGCTCGACGATGAGGTCGACGGCACCGTCGCCGTCGAGGTCGGTGTCGGGTGCGGCCGGGGCGACGTAGGCGACGTTCCGCATGCTCGGTTCGTCGGACGGAACGGTGTCGAGGCGCACGGTGACCCGCAGCGGCGGCCCGTCGGCACCGACGGCGAGGTCGGCGTCAGCCGTCGCGACGAGCCCTGCGGTCGTGTAGCCGGCGCCGGTGATCGAGACGAGCTGGGCACCTGCGGGCAGCAGCTGGGTGATCGTCCAGCCTGCCGGTGCGACGCGCGGTCCGTCGTTGTGGGGCGTCAGGGTCCACGAGACGAGGTCGCCGACCTGGTACACGGCGCTCGCGGCCCCGTCGAGCTCTTCGGTGAGCGACAGGTCGATGCAGGTCATGGGGTAGAGCACCGGGGCTTCGGTGAGCTCGCGCACCTCGGCACCGCCGCCGTCGTAGTACAGGGTGTCGTCCAGGAACCCGGTGGCCCGGCAGGGGGAGCCCCAGTCGTTCGGGTCGTCGTAGTCGCGTGCGTCGACGGCGACGGGGCCGTCGACGGGCAGGACCAGCCCGGAGGGGGCCGTGTCGTCGCCGACGACCGCGTTGGGGTAGGTCCGGACGGCGACCGTGCCGGCCGGGAAGGAGTTCCCGGTGACGAGCACGTCGTCGCGCAGGGTGCGGCGGGCCGCAGCCTCGGAGGCCGCGTCGGAGGTGCCGACCTGGATCCAGGTCCCGGTGCCGGTGAAGACGTTGCCCCGCACCTCGATGTCAGAGGAGGAGTACGACCCGGCCAGCGCGGCGTCCTGCCACAGCGGGGCGACGGTGACGGCGGCGCGGTCGGGCTGTCCTGTCTGGTCCACGGTGTTGTCGGCCATGAGCAGCCGGTGGGCGGGTCCGGCGGTGACGACGTCACCCTGCCCGCTGACGGTGTTGCGTACCACCTGCAGGTCGGTCGTCCCTTGCAGCGCCAGGATGCCGCTGGTGTTGCCGGTCAGGACGTTGTCGTGCAGGGAGATGTCGTGGCTGAGGCCGTCGGCGGGGGTGGTGGTCACGAACAGCGCGACGGCCGAGCTGGTGCTGATCGAGGTGGCCCCGACGTCGAGGTTCGCGACGCTGCGGCCGTAGATCCCGTACTCGACGACGCCGGCGACCGTGGCGTTGGTGACGTTCGCACCGTCGGTGGCCGAGTAGAAGAAACCGTACGACCCCGCGTCGATCGAGGACCGGTCGACGGAGACGTCCTGGGAGCTGTAGGCGCGCAGGATGGCGGCCCCGGTGACGCTCGTCGGCCCTTCGTGCCCGGTGACGGTGATGTCTTGGGCCTGCACGCCGATGGACTGGTGGATGACCAGCGCAGCGCCGGTGATGTCGGCCGTCACGCGGGAGACGGTCGCGTTCCGAGCACCGAGCAGGTACACGGCGTGCGAGGCGTTGGGGGCCCCGACGACGTCGACGTCCGAGACGGAGATGTCGACGCGGTCGGAGGTGGGGTCGAAGGTCGACTGGGCGGCGACGGCGTACAGGAAGCCGGTGGCGGTCAGGTCGGAGATGGTGACCCGTCCGGCGTTGACGGTGTTGACGCCGGTCCCGCTGGCCCAGGGGCCGGCGTCGAGCACCGCGCCGGTGACGGTCGCGCCCTGGGTCGAGCCGAGCGTGATCGCGCCCTGCGCCTCGATCGTCGGGTCTGTGACGGTCGGCCCCGCACCGGTGTTGGCCACGCTGGTGGTGATGCCGTACATCGCCACGCTGATGGTGGGTCGCTCGATGACGACACCGGTGGCCGACAGCACCACGATGCCGGTGCTCTGGAGCGCCCCCGTCAGCGTCACACGGGCGTCGGTGACCCGCGCACCGGTGGTGGTGCCCAGCGCTATCCCTTCGCGGGTGGTGCCGTCGACGGCGGGACCGGTGATCGTCGGCCCGGTGCTGGTGTTCGTGGTGGCGGTGCCGATGCCGCGGGCGAAGCCGTGCACGACGGCGGCGTCGACGACGGCGGCGGACGAGGCTGCGAGGTCGATCCCGGTGCCTGTCCCGGGCGTCCCGGTGACCTCGACGCCGGTGACCCGCGGGGCCGTCGTGGTGCCGAGCGACACGCCTGCGGTGGTCGCCGTGATGCTGCCCCCGCTGACCTGGACGCCGGACGCCGTCGAGGCCGCGGTGACGAGGATGCCGGTCGCGAACCCGGTGATCGTCGGGTTGCTGACGGTCGCGGACCCGGTGGTGAGGTTGATCCCGTAGGACGACGCCTGGTCGGCGCCGTCGAGGTCCGCACCTTCCACGGTGACGCCGGTGATCCCGGCGCCGAGCTGGATGCCGGTCGGGCGCAGGACGGGCGTGGGGTTGCGGATCGTGATGTTGGTCAGCGTGGCTCCGGAGGCGGTCACGTTGACCACGGCGCCGGTGCTCGCCGCGCCGATGGTGACGTCGTCGGCCAGCTCGAGCCCGCCCCCGCTGACGGTGAACCGGGTGTAGAGCATCGAGGCCGCGCTGGTGTCGAGCGTGACCAGGCGCGACGCGGTCAGCGCCCCGGTGAAGGCGTAGTCGCCGGGGTCGAAGGACACCGTCCCGCCGACCGGCACGGTGTTGAGGGCTGCCTGGAGCGTGATCAGGGCCGAGTCGGCGGGCCGCTGGTCGGGGGTTCCGACCCAGGCCATCGCCACGGTGTTCGCGTTCGGCACGATGCCGGGGGCGGAGGGGGGCGTCGCGACCACGCTGTCGTCCGGTGCCGGTACCGCCTGGTCGAGGCCGTCGGGCGGCGGCGGGTCGGCGGGCGGCGGCGGGTCACCGGTGTCGACAGTGTCAGGAGGCGAGGCCGCTGCGGCCGGGCTCGCTGCCGGCAGGCCCATCACCCCCACGACCAGGGTCGCGGCGGCGAGCAGCAGCAGACCCTCACGTCGATGGCGCTTGACGGTAGGCCGGGTCCACGCTGGTGACATCGTGCGCCTCTCGTCCGGCCTCGACCGCGTGCGAGCCCGGCTCGACCGGCACGGCGAGGCACGCTGTCGTGCTGTCTGCCTCCCATGGTCCTACGCAGAGCGGACATGTGCCCGTCGGGGCGATCGACAGGCAGGACCCGCCTCCACGAGCCGCTCTCGGACATGTCAGCGCAGATCCGGGCAGAACACCGCGATGAGACCATGCTGCATGCGGGTGGCACTCCCCGGCAGCGGACCCGCGCCCGACGACCGGAGCCCTGCTCTCGGCACGGTGAACGCCCGGCGGTGGACCTACGGGCGTCCGCCGTACGGCATCAGGTTGGTGTACCGCAGCGACGCGCTGCGGATGGCCAGCCCCGGGGCTGGCGCCTCGACCACCGTCCCCGGTCCGGCCCACAGCGCGACGTGATAGATCGTCGAGGGGTCCGAGGTGTTCGACGCCCAGAAGACCAGGTCACCGACGCGCAGGTCGGCGATGGGCACTTTCCTCACCTGGGTGTACTGGGTGCGGGACGAGTGCGCCAGGGACACCCCGGCCTGACGCCAGGCCTGCTGGGTCAGGCCTGAGCAGTCGTAGGCGTCCGGTCCTGACCCGCCCCACAGGTAGGGCTTGCCGATCTGGGTGCGGGCCCAGGCCAGCGCTGCTTCCCCGGAGGTCGCCGTGCCGCTGCTGGCCCCGCCGGCGCTGGCGCCGGCCGACGAACCGCCACCAGCAGCACCGCCGCTGCCTGAACCGCCGCCGGTCGCGCTCCCACCGCTGCTGGTGGCACCGCTGCCACCGCTGGACGGCGGGCTCGACGCCGGCGGAACGGCGACGGCGGCCCGCGCCTGGGCCTCACGGGCAGCGTCGATCGCGGCCTGCCGCGCCTGCTCCACCTCGACGGACGTGTTCTGCGCCTGGGCGAGGGCCGCGACCAGGGCGTCGCGCCGTGCCTGGCCCGCCGCCAACGTGGTCTGCGCGTCGGTCGCAGCCTGCTGCGCCTGGCCCAGCGCGGTCTCGGCTGCGGTCTTGGCCGCAGCGGCGGCCGCGGCCGTCTCCTGGGCCCGCTGGTCCATGGTCTGTGCGACGGTCTGCGCCGCCTGGAAGGTCTGGACGACCTGGTCGGTCCGGCCGGTGACGTGCTCCAGCTGGGCGGTCCGCTCGGCCATGTCCTGGAAGTCGTCGGCCGACAGGATCGCGGTCAGCGCGTCGGACGCACCCCCGGTCGTCGACAGCTGGCGCGCCACCTGCACCAGCTGGGTGCGCGCTTCCTCGACGGCACCGTCGGCCGTCTGCTTCTGCGCGGTCGCGGTCGCGGCGGCGGCGTCGGCCTGCCCGGAGGTCTCCAGCGCCTGGGCGTAGACCTCCCCGGCAGCCTGGACGGCGATCTGCGCCGACTGCTCGTCGACGGTGAGCTGGGCCAGCTCGGCTTCCATCGCCGCGACGGAGCTCTCGGCCTGGGTGACCGCGTCGTGGGCGCGCCGCACGTCGTCGTCGGACGGCGGGTCGGCCACGGCGGCGGAGGTGGTCGCGGCGACCGTCGCGAGCGCCGCGACGAACGCGGTCCAGCCGCGCCATCGTCGCGACCGACCAGGTCGGCGAAGCTCTCGCACGTGCTACCTCCAGGTCGTGCGTCGTGTCACCCAGCCCGGGCGAACCGGTCCTCCAGGGTGGATCGGCGGTTTCGGACCCGACCTGAAGCCGCAGGGCACACTGACCACACCAGTGACATGTGTCCCTCCAGTAGAACCCTGTCCCACCAGTCACGCCAGTCCCAGAACGAGTGACACGGCGGCGCACAGCAGAGGTCCGCAGGTCGGGACGGGGTTTGAGCCCTGTCCCGACCTGCGGACCTCGTGGACCTCAGATCACCTCGCCCAGGTGCGCCCTTCGTAGGTGCCGAGCCGCACCCCGGCTCGGCGCACGACGACGGCCGCGATGCCCGCAGCGAGCAGCAGCAGCCCGAGGGCGAGCAGGGTCCCGGAGGTACCGGCGACGATGGTCTGCTCCACCGTGGTGCGCCAGGTGCCACCGATGCTCATGGTGTCGGCGAACGAACCAGGCGCGCCCAGGGCCCAGCCGCCGAACGCTGCGGTGACCGCGCCGCCGGTGATCGGAGCCGCCGCCGTCCACGCGGACAGCAGCACCAGCCCGGCCAGCACCAGCGCCGACACGGCGACCAGGGCGATGCCGAACACGTCCACGTCGGCGTCCCAGTGGTCGGTCTGCACGGCGAGCACCCTGGACTGGCCGAGCAGCAGCGCGGTCGCACCGGCCGGACCCACGACCAGCCCCACGAGGCACCCGAGGACACGCGCACCCCAGCCGGGCCGGGTCGGCGGGTGAGGGTCGAGGTCGGCCCTCACCGACTCGGCGGTCGCCATCTCCGCGGGCGGCAGAGACAGCGGGGCCTGCCGGTCGCGCGGGTTGCCCTCGCGAGCGAAGACAGCGTCGAGCCCGGTCGGTGCCGTGCCCGTCTCGAAGCCCGTCTCGATGCCGGTGTCGGCGCCCTGGTCGGGAGCCGGTTCAGGCAGCTGCGCCGGTGCCCGCTCCGCGCCCGGCTCGGCCGGGGCGTAGCCGGCACCCGACCCCTCGAAAGGCTCCTCGGACGGCTCGGCCAGAGCCGGGTCGGTCCCGAGGTCCGCACCGGGGGGCACCGGCAGTGGCCGGGCCGCCGCGTGACGGCCCGCGTCGGGTCCACCGATGCCAGGCAGCACGTCGAGCAGCGGGGTGACGTCGCTCTGGTTCGAACCGTCGGGGCGACGCTGGGTGGGCTCGTTGTCGGTCATGCCGGGCTCCAGGGGTCTACGGGACCAGGTCGAGGATCTCGGGCGTGTCTCCCCAGCCTCCAGGGCCAGCGTAGGCCCTGGTCGGACGCGTCACGGTGAGGGTGCACCGGGTGTCGCGCCACCGATCTGCGGGTACTCGACGAGCAGCTCGCGAGCCCGTTCCTCGCCGCTGGACGAGGCCTGGGACCCGATCCACACCCACCCCACGGCCAGGACCAGCAGGGCCGTCGCGATCGGACGGACCAGCGGGCGGCCCCGCCACGGCGGCAGCAGCTGCAGGACCACCCAGAACACGATGCCGACCGACAGGCCGGCGAGGTAGAGCCACAGCGTGGCGATGTCCCCCGCCGCCAGGAACCGCAGCTTCATGTCCCCGAGCGAGGCCAGCCCGCGCGCCGCGTCCACCAGCTCCGGGGCGAACAGCGCCCGGCCGATGCCCAGCGGCACGACGACGCTCAGCCCGTAGCACCACAGGAAGGTGGTGCCGATACGGTCGGACCGTGCCTTGACGGGCGTCCGCATGGCGTTGGCCGTGCGGGCGGCCAGCAGCGCGACGATCCCGGCCAGCGCCGCCCCGACGGCCGCCGACCGGCCCGAGACCAGCAGCCCCATGAGACCCGCCACGACCGCCAGCACCGCGGTCGCCACGGCAGCGCCCATCCCGACGAGCCGGTACCGGCCCTGCCGGTGGGCGGCGACGTAGGCGACGAACGCCGCCAGCAGCAGGAGCGTCTGCACCAGACCCGGCCCCTGCCCCGGCACCAGCTCTTCGCCCCCGGTGGCCAGGGGCGTGGCCACCAACGGTGCCAGCTGGTCGAACAGCACCCCCCACCAGGGCACGACCTCCGGGACGGTGACCGCCAGCAGGAACAGGGCGTTCACCACCGCCAAGAGGCCCAGGGCGTTGCTCGCCGCCCGACGGGACACCAGCGCGGCCTGGCTCTCGGCCGCCACCGTCGCCCCGAGCTCGCCGGCCGGCACCCCCGGCTGGGCCGGGTACGGCATGTAAGGCTGCACCGGGACGACGGCCGGGGCGTACGGCGCCGCTTCGGCGTACGGCACGGGCTCGGCGTACGGCGCCTGGGGCGGCAGCGGCACCGTCGGCGACGGCGGTGGACCCGACGCGGGCACCGTCGGGAGCGGCATCGTCGGGGTCACCGGTTCGGCGACGCGTGGCGGGCCGTTCACTGCCCGGCGTGGTGCGCTGTCGTCGGTCACATCGGTCCCTCGGCACTCGGCGGATCTAGACCATCCTGCCACGGCACCGTCCCGACGACAGGCACCACCCGGTCAGATACCTGCCCCGGTCAACCAGTCGTTCAGCGACGCGACACCAGCCCCGTCGAGATAGGTGAGGTGGCTGAGAGCAGCCTCCGCCTCGGGTTGGGTGTCCTCGAAGACCTCCACGCAGACCGGGGCGTCGGCATAGCACCGCACCACGTCGTAGAAGATTCCGCTGGTGGCCTCCCACACGTAGTCGGTCCCACCCGACCACGGCACCTCTTGGTACGCGCTGTAGGCGCCGAGGATCGACGACCTGGCCGTCGCGACGTCCTTCCACACCATCACTTCGTAGTCTTCGCTCGCGGTGTTGCCGCACCGGGCCGAGGCCACCGGGTTGTACTCCCCAGACCCCTCGTTGCACCTGGTGAACTCGTAGCCGGCAGCCGGCGGGAAAGCGGTCTCTGCCAAGGTCTGGGGGTCGATGCTGCCCGGCGAGACGCTTCGGGTCGTCTTGGACGCCGTCGGCTTCGGCTTGGTCGTCGAGGTGCTCTTCGTCGACGAGCTGGACGACGTCGCGACAGGGTCTCCCTTGTCCCTGGTCAGCAGGAACACACCCCCCACCACCAGACCCACCACGACCACCGCCGAAGCCACGATCGCCACCACCTTGCCCCCCGAACCACCCTTCGGCGCACCCCCGTACGGCCCCCCGGCATACGACGGCACATAACCACCCTGCTGCTGCGGATACTGCCCCTGCCCCGGCTGGTAACCCCCGTACCCCGCCTGGGCCGGGTCCTGACCAGCCGGCGGACCGTACGACGGATCAGACGGCGCACCGTACGGCTGCGGAGCCGGACCGTACGACGGGTCCGACGGCGGACCGTACCCGGGACCGTACGACGGCTCCGGACCGTACGACGGCGGTCCGTAGGGGGGTGGCGCATCCTGGGGCGCGCCCGGCGGGTACGACCCCGGCGGCGGAGGCGGCCCACCTGGGGCCTGGGACGAGTACGGCCCGTACGGCGGCGGCTCCGAACCTGGATAGGGCGGCTGCCCCGGACCCGGGGGGACCTGGTTGCTCATGGTTCACCTTTCTTCTGGCCGGAGTCAGACCCTTCCGGCAAGCGTGTTGTTCAGCGCATCGATCCCGGCGGCGTCCAGATAGGCGAAGCGACCGAGCACCGTGTCGGCACCCGCCTGGTCGTCGGCCAGGACCTCGATGCACACCGGGGCGTCCGCGTAGCACCGGAAAACCTCGTAGTAGGCCCCGGAAGAGCTTTCGTAGCGAAATTCTGTGCCACCGTCCCAGCTCGACTCCGCAAAACCTTTGTAGTCGTCGCGGATCGACTGGAGCGCGGTCGCAGTGTCGCTCCACACATAGACCTCGGAGATCTGAAAGTCATCGACGAAGCAGGTGAGCGTGACCTCAGCATCGTACGAGGCGTAGCCGCCGTCCAGGCAGTCGACGTAGCTGTGGCCCGGCCCGGCCGGGAACGCGGCCTGCGCCAGGGCCAGCGCCGCCTCGGCGTCCAGCCCGTCGCTGTCCGCCCTTGTCGTCGTCGGTTTCGGCTTGGTCGTCGGGGTGCTCTTCGTCGACGAGCTGGACGACGTCGCGACAGGGTCTCCCTTGTCCCTGGTCAGCAGGAACACCCCGCCCGCCACCAGACCCACCACGACCACCGCCGCAGCCACGAGCGCCCCCACCATGCCCCCCGACCCACCCATCGGCGCACCCCCGTACGGCCCCCCATAACCACCCTGCTGCGGATACTGCCCCTGCCCCGGCTGGTAGCCCCCGTACCCCGCCTGGGCCGGGCCCTGACCAGCCGGCGGACCGTACGACGGATCAGACGGCTGACCGTACGGCTGCGGAGCCGGACCGTACGACGGATCCGACGGCGGACCGTACGGCTGGGGCCCGGGACCGTACGACGGCTCCGGACCGTACGACGGATCAGACGGCTGGCCGTACGACTGAGGCCCGTACTGCTGCTGCGCCGGACCGTAGGACGGCTGACCGAAGGGCGGCGGCGCGGCCGGAGGCCCACCCGGCTGGTACGACCCCGGTGGCGGAGGCGGCCCACCAGGTGCCTGCGACGAGTACGGCCCGTACGGCGGCTCCGAACCTGGATAGGGCGGCTGCCCCGGACCTGGCGGGACCTGGTTGCTCATCGTTCACCTTTCGCAGACGGCCCCGACGGCGACCACCCCGGTCGCCTCCACCCGTCCACCGCACGTTCAGGCACCCATCTTGCCCGACTCACGCCGATGCCGGTGTCGTTTTGACCGAAACGGCACGAGCTGGCCCGATCTGCCGCGGCCGCAGTGGGTGCGACCAGCACAGACGCCGTCAGCCCTCAGAACCGCGGGGCGAACGGCCAGGGCGTGCCGTCGGCGAGCGGCTGGTCGGCGAGCGCCGCCCGTTCCACGGCCTTGGCGACGACGCCTGCCACGTCCGGGTTGAACACGCTGGGGACGATGTAGGCCGGGTTGAGCTCGGTGTCGCGGACCACCGACGCCAGGGCGCGCGCGGCCGCGAGCAGCATCGGCTCGGTCACGGTGTGCGACTGGGCGTCGAGCAGGCCGCGGAACACCCCGGGGAAGGCCAGCACGTTGTTGATCTGGTTGGGGTGGTCGCTGCGGCCGGTGCCGACCACGGCGGCGTACCGGGCCGCCTCGTCCGGGTCGACCTCGGGCCGCGGGTTGGCCAGGGCGAACACGATCGAGTCGGGAGCCATCCGCTGCACGTCAGCCGGGCTGATCACGTCCGGGGCGCTGACGCCGACGAACACGTCCGCACCCACCAGGGCGTCCGGGATCGGCCCGGTGACCCCGCGCGGGTTGGTCTTGGCGGCGATGGCCGCCAGGTTCGGCGTCAGGCCCGGGCGACCGGCGTGGATGATCCCGTCGACGTCGCCGACGACCACGTCGTGAGCGCCCGCCGCCAGCATGAGCGACAGCACCGCCGACCCGGCGGCGCCCGCACCGGACAGCACGATCCGCACGTCCTCGATGCGCTTGCCCACATACTTCAGGGCGTTGAGCAAGGCAGCGGTCACGACGATCGCGGTGCCGTGCTGGTCGTCGTGGAACACCGGGATGTCCAGGCACTCGCGCAGCCGCCGTTCCACCTCGAAGCAGCGGGGCGCGGCGATGTCTTCCAGGTTGATCCCGGCGAAGGCCGGGGCGAGGGCGGCGACGGTGGCGACGATCTGGTCGGTGTCCGTGGTGTCCAGGCAGATCGGGAAGGCGTCGATGCCGGCGAACTGCTTGAACAGCACCGCTTTGCCCTCCATCACCGGCAGGGCTGCGAGCGGGCCGATGTTCCCCAGGCCGAGCACCGCGGTGCCGTCGGTGACCACGGCGATGGTGTTGTGCTTGATGGTCAGGCGACGAGCCTCGTCGGGGTCGTCGGCGATGGCCCGGCAGACCCGCGCCACCCCCGGGGTGTAGGCCATCGACAGGTCTTCGCGGTTGCGCAGCGGGACCTTGGACTCGACGGCCAGCTTGCCGCCCAGGTGCAGGGCGAACGTGCGGTCGGAGACCCAGCCGACGCTCACCCCCGGCAAGGCGCCCAGCACCTCGACGATCTGCTGCGCGTGCTGGTCGTCGCGGGTGGCACAGGTCAGGTCGATGAAGATCTGGTCGTCACCGGCGCCGGTGACGTCCAGGCCGGTGACGATCGCCCCGGCCTGCTCGACGGCCGTGGTCAGGTCGGACACCGCTGTGGGCCGGGCCTCGACATGGAGGCGGGCGGTGATGGCAGCGGACACGCTCGGAGCAGACACGTCGGCCATTGTCGCACCGGCGTCGCCCGGCTCACGCCCGACGGTCGCGGGAGCGCCGCTCGCCGCCCCGCACGAGGCCCCCTCGGTCATAGAACCACCTGACCGGCATTCTGCTGACTACAACGGTGGGAATTTCGTACGATATGTGGAGAATGCAAAAATCTCTGCAGGAACAACGAAACAGCGGCAGCCGTCTTTGGCCGCCGCTGTCCGTAACTTCTGGTCCACCGGGTATCAAGCGTGCGCTTCGACGGCCGCTACGGGAACTAGCCCGGTCGGCCCGCCCAAAAGTGGGTCAGCCTGCGCGTGGGTTCCGGTGAACCATGAAGTTGTATAGACATTTCTACCGCATGTCAGAGCGGAAGGGAAGGGCTGATGGGCCCTTGACTTCTCTCGCAAGAAACTTTGCTCGGATGCTGGACAAAGCGTCCACCATCCGAACCGCCCGCCGTGCGACATGCCTGGTCGAACCGTCCCCAGCCCCGTCGCACGACGCTACGCCCCGGGAACGGCACGACCGGCGCGCGTCGTCCGGCCAGGCTGGAAAGCATGCATGACACGGCCGTTCGGAGCACCCTCTCGTCGCCGCACCCCCGGACCGGGGTGGGACCGCTGAGCGCCACCGTCGTCGGCGTGGTCGCCGCACGCGGTGGCGTCGGCGCCACGACGTTCGCCGCGCTGCTCGCCACGACCCTGGCCCGGCGCACCGCGACCGTCCTGGTCGACCTGGTCGGCGGGGCCGGGCTGGACGTGACGCTCGGCATGGAAGCGGTGCCCGGTCCACGCTGGCCAGACCTCACCGGGGCGGGGGACGTCGCAGGCGACCACCTGCTCGCCGCCCTGCCACGCTGGGGTCGGGTGGCGGTGGTCTCCACCGACCGTGCACGGCCCGGACTGCCACCACCGGGCGACGTGCTCGACCGGCTCGGCGAGGCCGCCGGGACGGTGCTGCTCGACCTGCCGCCGCACGACGTGATCGCCCGCAACGCCCTGGTGGACCGCTGCGACCTCGTCGTCGTCGTGGCCGGGCGAGACCTCACGTCCGTCGGCGGGGCCGTGGCTCTGCGCACCGCCCTCGGGACGGCCGCCGCCCGCACGGGCGTCATGGCCAGCGACGCCCGCCGCGGCACGCTGAGCCTGGCCGAGCTGGAGCGGAGCACCGGGCTGCCCCTGCTCGGCCGCGTGCCGCACGACCGCAGCCTGGCCCGGTCGGCCGAACGCGGCATGCTGCGCGCCCGGCGGGCCACCACCCGCATCCCGGCCACCCTGGCCAGGACCGTGCTGGGGGTGGCCGGGTGAGGCCGGTCCCAGGCTCAGCCGCCCGCACCGGTCGCCACCACGACGGTGACGACAGCGGTGCGCGCCACGTGCTGGCCGGCCGCCGGGTCGGTGCGCAGCACCAGGCCCTCGGGCACCGTGTCGGAGCCTTCGGTGACGACCTGGACCTCGAGACCGGCGCTGGTCAGCGCCGCGAGAGCGGCGGCCTGGGTCAAGCCGACCACCTCCGGCACGGCCGGGGTGGCCTGCGACGGCCCGCGGGGCGACAGGTAGGCCACCGCGCCGTCGCTGGACCTGATGGTGACGCTGGTCGGGGCGGTCGGGTCGGTCGCGGCCTCGATCGTCTGACGGCCGTTGCCGCTGGAGATGTCCAGGGCGACCGGGACACCGGTGCCGTACACGGTGACCGAGCCGTTGCCGGACCGGGCGTTGATGCTCCCGAACGCGTCCTCGACGAGGACCGGACCGTCGCTGCTGGTCGCCGTCACCGCACCACCGACGCCGACCACCTCGACCCGGCCGTTGCCCGAACGGGCGTCCACGTCGCCGTCCACACGGTTCACGGCGACCGAGCCGTCGCTGGAGCTGACCGTCGCCGAACCGGCCACGTCCGAGACCTCGACGCTGCCGTTGCCAGACCGGGCGGTCACCACGTCGCCCCCGACACCGGACACCGAGACCTTGCCGTCGCTGCTGCTGACCGTCGCCGAACCGGCCACGTCCGAGACCTCGACGCTGCCGTTGCCGGACCGGGCCTCGATGACGTCACCACCCACACCGGACACGATCACCGCTCCGTCGCTGCTGGTCACCGTGGCCGAACCGGCCACGTCGGAGACCTCCACCCGGCCGTTGCCGGAGTGCGCGACCACGTCGCCACCGATGCGGGACAGCTCGACGCGACCGTCGCCGCTGGAGACGTCCACCGGACCGGTGAGGTCCGAGGCGACGACCGGACCGTTGCCGGCCCGCACCTCCAGCCGGGTGTCCGGGGGCAGCACCACGGTCAGCCCGGCCTCGCACGACGGGCTGACCGGGAAGCGGCCGCACTCGTGCCGGATCTCGAGCCGGTCGCCAGCCCTGGTCGCCTCGAAGGTCGGGGCCTGCCAGTCCCAGCCGTACCAGGCGTCAGCCTGGACCGATACCTGCGTCGCGCCCGGGTCGACGGTGATCTCCACGGCGCCGTCGGCGACGAGGCTGACCTCCGGGGCCACCGCTTCGGTGTGAGCCGTGTGGTGCCAGGTGCCGACCGAGTACATGACCGCCGCCCAGGCGCCGGAGGCCACCAACGGCACGGCGAGCATCACTCCGACCACCGTGAGCACCAGACCGGCCGGCCGGAACCGGACCGTGCGCGGAGCGGGGGCAGACCGGTCCGCTGGGCCCGGGTCGCCGTCGGCGGGGGCCTCACCGAAGCCCGGGCTGGTCGCGGGCTCGCCGTCCGCTCCGGGGGTGCCCGGGGTGGCTGGCTGGGGGTTGTCGGTGCTCATCGGTGGGCTCCGTTCGGGTCGGTGGTCTGGTCGAGCCAGCGCAGCACTGCCAGGACGCGACGGTGGTCGTCGGCGTCCGGTGGCAGGTCGAGCTTGGCGAGGATCGAGGTGACGTGCTTCTCCACGGCGGGCAGCCCGACCACCAGGCGGTCGGCGATGGCCGCGTTCGACCGGCCCTCGGCCATGAGGCCGAGCACCTGGCTTTCCCGGGCGGTCAGCCGTTCCGTCCCGCTGCGCGGGGTCCGGGCGAGGATCTGGGCGACGACCTCCGGGTCGATCACCGTGCCGCCGTCGGCCACGCGGGTCACGGCGTCGAGGAACTCGTCCACGTCGGCCACCCGGTCCTTGAGGACGTAGCCCAGGCCCTGGGGGTCGGCGGTGAACAGCTCGCGGGCGTAGCGCTGCTCGACGTACTGGGAGAGCACGAGCACCGGCAGCCGGTGGTGCACCGACCGCAGGTGGATCGCGGCCCGCAGCCCCTCGTCGGTGTGGGTCGGGGGCATCCGCACGTCGGTGACGACGAGGTCTGGCAGCGTCCCGGGCACCGTGCTGGGCGCCAGCGCGGCGACCAGCTCGTCGGCGGTGGTGTAGCCGGTGACGTCGTGGCCCTCGGCGTTCAGCAGCCGGGTCAACCCGTCCAGCAGCAGGACGGAGTCTTCGGCGATCACGATGCGCATGGCACCTCCACGGTGAGCCGGGTGCCGCCGTCGGGCGGGCTGACCAGGTCGAACGTTCCGTCCAGGGCGGCCACGCGGGCGCGCAGCCCGTCCAGGCCGGTGCCCGCTGCGGTGTCGGCGCCGCCGATCCCGTCGTCGGTCACGACGACCCGCAGCCAGCTCGCGCCATCCGCGCCCGTGCAGCTGACGTCGACCGTGGCCGCGCTGGCGTGGGCGTGCTTGGCGGTGTTGGTCAGGGCCTCGGCGACGACGAAGTAGGCCGCCGCCTGCGCCGCCTGGCCGCACCGTTCCAGGGCGTCGGGGTCGTCCACCAGGACCTCGACGGGCACGGGGCTGCGGGCGGCCAGGGCGGACAGGGCCGCGTCCAGGCCGCGGTCGGCCAGGACCGCCGGGTGGATGCCGCGGACCAGGTCGCGCAGCTCGGCCAGCGTCTCCTTGACCTCGGCGTGGGCGTGGTCCAGGGCGGCCGCGGCCGCCTCCGGGTCGGTGGCGGCCCGTCGGCGGGCCACACCCAGCTCGACCCCGAGGGCGACCAACCGCTGCTGGGCACCGTCGTGCAGGTCTCGCTCGATGCGGCGACGGTCGTCGTCGGCGGCCTCGACCGCGTCGGTGCGGGTCTGGGCCAGGTGCTCGGCCCGGCCGACCATGTGGACCGCCCGGGCCTCGGCGTCGCGCCGGGCGTTCTCAGCGTCACGCTGCGCGGTCTCGGCGTCACGCCGGGCAGCCTCGGCGGCCCGCTGGGCGGCGCGCGCCGCGGCCATCTCGCTCTGGGCGAGCAGCCCCCGGCCGAGCACCACCTGGAGCAGCGCGAACGCCTGGGCCAGCACCGGCACCACCCAGACCAGCACCAGCGCGACGAGGAAGGCCCACACCGGTCCGACGTTGCTCATGACGTCGGCGAAGGAGTGCACCGGGACGTCCCGGTGCTCCAGGTAGACCGGAGCACCCAGCCCGGCCACCGCCGCCGCGCTCAGCCCCACCACCAGCCCGGCCGCGACCGCCGCGACGACCAACCCGAGCAGCACGTAGCCGATCGCCGCCCAGGCCCTGCCGTCGGCCAGCGGGCCGAGCAGGGTGCGCCAGAACCCACCACCGAAGAAACGACGCCGCGGCGCTGCGACCACGTCCACCCCGGTCTGGGCGGTCAGCCGGGCAGCCTCCGCCACGGCGAACCCGGGCGCCGCCCACAGCGTCCCCGCCAGCAGCAGCACCCCGACCCCGAACACCGGCACCAGCACCGCACCGACAGACACCAGCGTGAACGTGACGATCGCGATGATCCACAGCCAGAGCCAGCCGATCACGGCCTGGCCGAACGCCCGCCAGGACGCCGGTGACACCGGGGCGAGCAGCAGGGCCCGGGCACCGCACAGGGCCGGGGCGACGACGGTCACGTCGTCGCGGGACAAGGTCGTCGAACTCATACCCACGACGCTAGTGCGCCGCCCCCGCCCCGCGGACCCTGGCCGCCCCACCAGTCGACCGGTGGGTTACCCCTACCGCCGCCCGGGACCTGGTGCGGACCATCAGCAGGCTCGGCAGAGCCTCTCCGCTCGGAACCGGCAGGTCGCCGGGCCCCACGGTGCGACCACGGACCGACGACGGCCAGGAGGTCCGCACCGCAACCGCCCGACGGGACGAAGGCGAGCCTGACCGCGCCCTGCCTGCGTTCCCCGTGGCAGGCCGTTCTCCCCTTCGACAGGTGGGTCGCCCAGGTCTACGGCGGGTACCCGTTCGTGCCCGGAAACCACGGCCGACAGACAGCGCCGGCACCGTTTCGATACTTCTGTCGTGTATTGGCGGGGAGTTCGCACGAATTCAACGCCGGAGGTACGGAAATGGGGCCCCTGGAGGACCGCCCCAGGCGGCGGCCCGCACACTGGACGGGGGGG